>JBBREQ010000119.1:0-6401 GCA_038202795.1 Coriobacteriia bacterium
GCGGTATTTACATCAATCCCGATACCGTTGAAACCGATACGGCTCCGACTACCGGCGCTGGCCCCGACCGGCCATCAGCCGGCGATACAGGTCGAGATGCACCTGCACGCTGCGCCGCTCGCTGCCCTCCCCGCTGGGTTCGGTCACGATCTTGTCGGTGGGGACTCCGGCGAGCAGGACTTCGAGGCGTATGGCGTCGGAATCGACCACGACGGCGGCAGCACTTCGCATGCCCAGCTCGTCGAAGCGGCGCATGAGCTTGTCGACCGGGCCACGGCGGCGGGTTCCCTGCGGATGGGCAGCCATCGTGTGGACGACTTCTACCGAGGGGACCTTGCGCGCGGCCCACCGCAGCAGTAGATCGGCTTCGAGCCCGGTGGAGTGCGCGGCGACCGGCTCGTGGCGCCGGAGGTACTTGCGCAGACGCGAGCGCGAACGCACCACATTCCACTTGTCGAGGATGTAGGGGTCGACAGTCGCGCCCAAAGCCCGCGCTCGCTCACCCGCGGGGCTGTCCATCAGGCACAGAAAGCGGACGCTGGCGCCCAGTCGCAGGAGTTCGGCCATGAGTGCGAACCAGCGGTCCTCAACCCCGCCGACATCGTGCCGGGGGTTGGCCGAGATGAACACGAAGGTGGAATCGGACCATGATCGCATGAGAGCACCATCATACCTGCCGAGAAGGCGGGGGTGGCTAGTCCCGCGGTCCACTCTGGGAATCTGGAACCGCGGCCTCCACGTACGAGAGTGGCAGAGACATGAGCACGGTCCCCGTCACCCGTGGACGCCCCACAACCGCGACCGAAAGCTCAAACCCGAGCTTCTCGTAGAACGCCTGGGCGTTGAGCAGGGCATCGACGACAACCGCCACACACCCGTACTGGCCACGCAGCTGAAGCGCAAGTCCCAGCAGGCGGTTCACGAGCAGTGTGCCCAGTCCGATCCCCTGATAGCGCTCGTCGACGGCGAGTCGTGCCAGACGCAGGACCGGCACCGGGTAGTGCGGCAGAGTCTTCGCGGTCGACTCCGGCAGATTGTCGGCAGCCAGCTCGCCAAGCGTGAACGTCGCGTACCCCACAACGCGCTCGTCATCAACGACCACGAGTGTTCGCCCGATGTGATGCCGGAAGTCATTCTGTCCGGCGTACTTGCGGATGTAGTCGTCGTAATCAGAATCGCCACAGCTGAACCCCGTGCGTTCGTCGGTCGGCTGCAGGAGCCTGACGATCACGGGCGACCCGTTCGCATCAACCGGATGAGCGCTTCCGTCGGCTCAGGCTTGGACTGCAGCCGCTCAAAGAAGCGCTGACCCGATTCCTCGTCAAGCACGATACGCGTTGGGATGATCGCACTCGCCGGAAGCGAGTCGAGCGCATCGAGGTGACCCGTGATTGCATCCTCAATCACGCGCGACTTGGTGATGCCCGTCTCACGCACGAACATGTCGAGGCGGCGGTGCGTCGTGTCTGACACGAATGCAGATACCTGTCGTTCCTTCTTCATGGTCGCGCCTCCTTGTAGGAGAGTCTACACTTTTGTAGTACCTCCTACAAGCGTCATACCTGCCGAGAAGTCCCTACCGCGTCCGCTTCTTGTAGGGGCCGCGGCCTTCGCGGACGATGAGGGCGGGCTCAGCGAGTTCGCTCACGAGCTCGGGATGTGCCTGCAGCACCCTCATGAGCCGGTCCGCCGTGCCGCCTTGAACGATCTCGTCCCGCTCCCAGCGACCGACACTGCCGGGGCTGGCGCCCAAGAGACGCTCGAGGCCCGCTTGAGTCACCCCCAGCTCATGCCTGAGTGCGGAGATCTCTTCTGGATTCATTCTCCCGAGCTCGGCGCGTGCCATATCCGCGGCGCGCTCATCTAGCACGGCGAGCTGCCCTGCGTCGAAGAGACTCTCACCACATGCCGTGCAGTGCTCATACTCGAGACCATCCACGACGTACGACCTACCACGGACGGTGACCGGTACCGGCTCGGAGCTCAGCGCGGCAGCACGCTCTCCGCAGAGCGAGCACACCCAGACCTCGCCGGTCCCACTTGTGCAACCCATGCTAGTGCTCCTCTCCGTCTGTGCAGAACGACAGGATGATGACCGCCCGTCGAATCTCGTGCGGCGTGAACTTGATGTAGAGCCGCTGTCCGTCGATCACCGGACGGTAGATATCCAGCCATACGCCCATCCGGCCCGAGCGCCGAGATGCAGGCAACGACGTACTGGATGGACCAGCCCTGCTCGCATCATCAAATATATCGCATAGCAATATTTCGCGCAAACGCTACCTGGCCGAGGCTTCTCGGCGAGCAACACGGTCCGTGGGGCTCGTCACGGCCGATATCTACCCTAATAGTAGATTTCGTGCCCTCACTGCGGTATTATCTTTCCTAGCGGAAGATTCTGCTGTACCGCCACGGCAGGTTTGGAGCTCCCATGGCCGATCCCACCACTGTCAGCATTGGAGAAGCGGCGCGCCAGCTTGGGCTGTCGGTCAAGCAGCTGCGGCGGCTCGCCGACCTTGGCGTGGTGCCCTTCGAGCGCTCTCCCGGCGGCCATCGGCTCTTCGACCTGTGGGCGGCGCGGCGCGCACTGGCTCAGGCCCCCGACGCGGGGCTGCGCATCATCGCACGCGAGACCGCTCCGAGCATCCCGACGTGGACTGCAGGCTATCCGCTGGAGGGGCTTGAAGAGGTCGACGTGTGGGAGCAGGCGTCAGAGGCATGGGGCCTCACCGAGCACTCCGAGGAGTACGCGGTGTTCCACTACACCTGCACCGAGCTCGTGAACAACGCCATCGACCACTCGGGTGGCACGCGTGTCGAGCTGCGCCTGTTCCGAGACGCCCCCGAGAAGCTACGGTTCGAAGTCCGTGACGACGGCGTTGGCGCGTTTGAGCGTCTTCGATCCACGTTGGGGCTCGATGCCCCCCTTGACGCCATCGTCGAGCTGAGCAAAGGCAAGGCGACCAGCGATCCGTCGCGTCACTCGGGCGAGGGGCTGTTCTTCACCTCGCGCATCCTCGACCGCTTCCGGCTTGCGGCCAACGGAATCGAGTGGATGGTCGATAACGAACTCGACGACCAGGCGGTCGGGGTGTCAGCGGTCACGAGCGGAACGCTCGCGGGGGGCACGTTCTCGATTCCGCCCCACCGAACAACGGCACAGATGTTTAGGGCCTACGCCGGTGAAGACTTCGCGTTCAGCAGGACACGGCCTCGCGTCATGCTCGCTGCACTGGGGACAGACTTCGTCTCACGCAGCGAGGCCAAGCGCGTGCTTGCGCGCTTGGAGTCCTTTGATGACGTCGACCTCGACTTCGGCGGCGTCGCAGGCGTGGGCCAAGCGTTCGTCGACGAGGTCTTTCGCGTCTGGCCGTCTGTGCACCCTGGGACCAAGATCGTCCCGGTCAACATGAACGCCGCGATCGAGTTCATGGTCAAACGCGGTCTGCCCTACCGGTCCTAGCCACGCCGCGCCCCTACTACGAGCGCTTCTTGTACGGGCCGCGGCCCTCGCGCGCGATGATGCCGAGGGAGTCGACAAACTCGGGGTGGGCCATCAGGTCCCGCAGATAGCGGTCTGCCATGTCGCTCTGCAGCGCCGTGCTGCGCTCCCATCGACCCAGCAGACCCTCGCTTATTCCTAGTCGGTTCTCGAGCTGCGATTGGGTGAGCCCGAGCGACTGCCGGATCGAACGGATGTCCTCGCCAGACAGCCTGCCGAGATCGACCCGTGCCTGCGGGTAGTTTCATGTTTTCCGCAACAACAGCGAGAAGTCGAGAAGTCCAGCGCGGGACAGCACCCGCTACTCCGTCCGCTTCTTGTACGGCCCCCTGCCCTCGCGGGCGATGAAGCCGGTCTCTTGTAGCAGTTCCGGGTGTGACCACAATAGCCGCATCAACGTGTCTGCCGGCTTGTTCTGGGGATACAGGCCCCGCTCCCATCGTCCCACGGTCTTCTCACCCACCCCGATGACCGCCTCCAATGACGACTGAGTCAGGCCAAGGTCGTGTCGCAGCTGCCGGATCTCTTGTGGTGACAGCAGGCCTTGCTCTTCCCTGGCCAGTTGCGCGGCCCGAGCGCGCAGCTCGTCGCTTTGGCCAGCGAAGAAGAATTCCTCTTCGCACTGTGTACAGCGCTCACGCTCCACGCCCCCGACGTAGTAGGTACGGCCGCCGATCTCGACATCGACCGGATCGCTTGTGCGTACGATGGCCTTGGCACCGCAGACTGGGCAGACCGACCCCAGAGACTTCATGACCATGATGTGCCCCCTAGTGCGATTCGCCGTCAAGACAGAACGACAACAAGATGAATCCGTGCCCGAGCTGAGCCTCAGTCACCTTCACGTAGACGCGACGGTCCTCGAACATCGGCCTGTACACATCGAGCCACACGTCGTCACGTGTCATGTGCATCTGGGACTTGTAGAAGTCGGCTGGCAGAAGACGCGCGATGCACTCAAGGAAGAAGGAATCCGACCACCTACGCCGGTCCAAGTGGCGACGCACCCGGTTTGGCACCCAATAGTCGCCCGATGCAAAACAACGCTTCAGGTCGCAGAGCGCGTAGTGCGGCTCTGTCCTCTCGTGACGTTCAAGCCCGGGCATGGTCCACCCCTCGATAGAATCGTCGCGAGAGGGGTTCGCCTCAACGAATAGTAGCACCGCATACCTTTTGTGGCAACGGGTTCAGGGCACTGGTCTTCCGGGTGTGGTCTGAGAGTCCATCCCCGACCCGCCCGCGGGCGCCGCGGGCTACTTCGCCCGCTTCTTGTACGGCCCCCTGCCCTCTCGGGCGATGACACCGTGGGCGTCCACCAGCTCGGGGTGGGCCATCAGGTCGCGCAGGTAGCGGTCCGCCATGGTGCTCTGCAGCACGGTACCGCGCTCCCAGCGACCCACAAGACCCTCGCCTTCCCGTCTCGCGCACGAACATGTCGAGTCGCTGGTGCGTGGTATCTGAGACGAATGCCGAGACCTGTCGTTCCTTCTTCATGGCAGTGCCTCCTTGTAGGACACTCTACACTTCTGTAGAACTTCCTACACGCCGGACCCTGCCGAGAGGCCCGTAGCGCCTACTTCGCCCGCTTCTTGTAGGGGCCGCGGCCCTCGCGCGCGATGACGCCGTGGGAGTCGACGAGCTCGGGGTGGGCTGCAAGGATGCGCAAGAAGTTGTCTGCCATGGTGCTCTGCTTGACCGTGCCACTCTCCCATCGGGTCACCGTCTTTGCGCTTACGCCCAGCAGCTTCTCGAGTCGACTCTGCGTCAGGTCAAGGTCATGGCGAATCTCCCGGATGTCCGCTGAACTCAGCAGCCCGCCTTCGCGTCTCTCAATTTCAATCGCTTGTCGCAGCAGATCATCGATCTCACTTGCCGAGATAAGGTCCTCGCCGCACACGGTGCAGTGCTCATACGGCTGCGCGGGCTGAACAAGAACCGAACGCCCGCCCGTGCCCATGTCGATGGGATCGGTGCTGGTTTCAACTCCTTGGGCCCCGCACATCGAGCATCTCTTTCGTTCGCTACACACAGTGCACCTCCTCGACTAGTGCTGTTCACCGTCACGGCAAAACGACAGCACCAGAAGCCATCCCGCATCTTCGTGGGCGGTAATCTTCACGTACATCCGATAGCCCTCGAACCACGGACGGTAGATGTCCAGCCAGACGCCCTCACGGTCGCGATGTGACTGCGATTTGTGAAAGTCCTCAAGCCGAATCGCTGCGACGACGCTCTGCACATACTCGTGATTCCATCCGCGCGTCTTCAGATGGCGCTCCACGCGCACTGGCACGCGGAACTTGGAATGGGCCACCGCTCGCTGAACGGTCCCGAGCGGATAGTGCGGTCCCTCTGCATGTCTTGTTGGCACAGGCGCCCCCGGCACGTCAGCGCGAGGGTTGGGAATCAATAGTGCTACTACCGCACTTTTACTCTGCGGATGTGATCTAGTCAAGCCCCGCGCTCCTACCCCGCCAGCTCCCGATACACCGCCACCGTACGCTCTGCGCAGGCCGCCCACGTGAGCTCCGCCACCCGCGCAGCGCCCGCAGCGACCAGCCGCTCGCGCGTGGTCGCGTCCTCGAGCACGCGCCCGATCGCGCTGGCGAGCCCCGCGCTGTCGCCCGGCTCGAAAAGCAGCGCGCCGTAGCCCACGACCTCCGGCAGCGAGGCCGCACGAGCGACCACCACCGGCGTGCCAAACTCCATCGCCTCGAGCGGCGGCAGCCCGAAGCCCTCGTAGCGCGAGGGGAACGCGAACACATCCGCGCCGGCGTAGAGCCCGCGCAGCTGGTCATCGCTCACGCGCCCGGAGAATGCGACCCGCGACACCGCATCTGCGCACGCACCCACCGCGCCCAGCTCGCGCTCCAGGTAGCCCTCTTCTCCCGCTCCCGCC
>JBBREQ010000120.1:0-6331 GCA_038202795.1 Coriobacteriia bacterium
CAGCCAGGTGCGCCCATCGGCCTCGACCACGGTGGGCTGGCCCGTCCATCCTGAGCCCTTCCACACCACGAGCTTGTTGTCGGGCTTGCGCTGAGTCCGGCCCTGCCCCAACTCGAGCTTCCATCTCTGGTTCAGCGCCGAGGGAGCAGCGCCCGTGGCGTAGCCGTTGCGCGTCGCACCTCCCAGAAGACTCGGGACTCGCAGAGGGGAGCGTCCGGCCGTGGGCGACGAGGGCTTGTCGGCAGGGAGGCTTGCGCGGGGCCACCAGGCGAGCGTGGCGGCGACGATGAGGACAGCCGCGATGGCAACTACGATCTCGGGTACTCGGGAGCGTCTGCGACGGGGGGGTCGGTATGGCTGGAGCACCCGACCGCCACCACGCAGCGGCGAGGAGCCTCGCCCGCGCGCGGGCGGTCGCGACTGGATGGGGGGAGGCGAGTAGACGGGCGGGCGCGACCGGGCGTTGTGCTGGCCCCCGGCCGGCTGTCCTGACCGCCCACGCAGGGGCGCGCCCGCTACCTGGTGCTGTGTGCGGGGCGTTTCACGACCGCGAGGCGGTTGGTTGGCGGGGGACATAGGCGCATCGTAGACCAAGCGCGACTTCGTGGCACGCGAAGCGCTACCATGCACCGAACAACGATTGAGCACCCATCAACAGCTAAGGGACCCGATGTTCGGACTGGGCGTCAAGACGATCACCACTCAAGAACTCGCCGAGAAGCTCAAGGCAGGCAAGGTCGTGCTGCTCGACGTGCGCGAGCCCTACGAGTTCGCCGCCGGCCACGTGCCTAAGGCGGTCAACATCCCGCTGGGGACGTTGGCTGAGCGAATGGAGTGGTTCGACAAAGATGCCGAGACACTCGTGATCTGCGAGAGCGGGCATCGCAGCGCGACTGCGGCCCGCAAGCTGACTCGCGCGGGCTTCTCGGACGTCCACAGCGTCAAGGGCGGCACGGCGGCGTGGAAGGGCAAGCTGAAGAGGTAGCGCTTGCCTCGCGGGTGCGCCCGACAGGTTGCCGGTAGCCGACCCTTGGTTCAGATGAGATGCCAGCTCGGGGGGCGCAGGTCCTGGATGTCTTGAGGGCAGTCCGGCCCGAACCACACTTCCGGTGCGATGACGAACTTGTCAGGCGACGGGTTCAGCCATGCCCCCACCAGCTGAAGCTGCTGTTGGCGAGAATGTGGTGGTCGCAGCGGCTCATGAGCAGCAGATCGGTACCCCGGTCGTTGTTTGAGAAGCGGTAACGACGGCCGCGGAACGTTTCACGGCACCAGTCGAGGTCGTCCGAGAACACAATGACGCGCAACCGTCCGAAGCGCTCCTCCATGAGGGCTAGTGCGCCTTCGTAGTACTCTCTGCCGCAGAAGGGGTGATAGGTCGGCAGCGTGAGATAGTCTCCTCTGCGAACGTGCAGGCTCACCGGCGTGCCTCGCAGCCAGCTCCTTCCCAAGAGCCGAGGGGAGGCGCTGTCGGCCTTGGCGACAACGGCGGGCTTGAACCTGAGCGATGCGCGAATCTCAGCTTCGCAATGCGCGAAGTACCTCTGGGACTGGAAGAAGCCCTGCAGGTTGCAGTTGTCCGGTACATCGAACACCGCGTCGTTGAAGGCGAAGTGCGGCTCTATGTACGAGTGTATGAGCTGAGCTGCATCACTCTCGGTCAGTTCGGGATCGGCGATGTCGAAGACCTCGGTAAGCGCGAGTCCGTCATAGCGCGGGATGCGAGCCTCGTAGCCGCGCTTTGCACAAACCGCCTTGACGATTGCGTACTGAAACATCTGGTTGGCCAGTTGGCCGTGAGTGCCCAGTCGGGTGAAACTGATCATCAGCTAGTCTCTGTGGTCTCGGTCTTCCACGTGCGGACGGCGGTTCCGCGCGCACGAGAAGATGCTTTGCTCGCGATGCCTGCAAATCCTAGCAGAGGGATCGCGGTGGTAGTCGGGTAGGGGGCGTTCACCCCAGCGCGATATCCAACACCGTCATGATCGTGAAGCCGAGGATTGCCGCGAGCACGGCCGAATCGGCGTGGCCGCATCGCTGGCACTCAGGCACCAGCTCCTCGATAACGATGAAGATCATCGCCCCGGCGGCAAAAGCCAGCCCCCAGGGCAGAAGCGCCGTCGAGAAGGCGATCGCGGCCGCGCCCAGCACCGCGGCGACTGGTTCGACCGAGCCGGTTATGGCACCCAGAAACACGCTGCGGCCGCGCGTCTGACCTTCTCGGCGAAGGAGGGAGCTGACGGCGAGCCCCTCGGGCATGTTCTGGATACCAAGGCCAAGCGCCAGCGCGACCGCGGCCCCAACCGATGTGCCCGGCGCGCCCGACGCCGCAGCACCCGCCGCGACGCCCAGTGCGAGGCCCTCGGGGATGTGATGCAAGGTGATGGCGAGGACGAGCAGCGTGCTGCGGCTCCACGGCGTGCGCACGCCTTCGGATTCGATGCTGCTGCCCGGCAAGATGAGGTGCGCGTGCGGCATCACCTTGTCGAGCCCCCACAGCCCGACGCCGCCGATCGCGAACCCCAGGGCCGGCGCCAGCCAGGGTATCTGGCCGGACTCGCGCGCAATCTCGACTGCTGGCGCGAGCAGCGACCAGTAGCTCGCAGCCAGCATCACTCCCGCCGAGAAGCCCAGCAGGATATCCAGCATGCGCTGGGACGGGTTGCGGCGCAGCAGGATGACTGCCGCGCCAACGGCCGTCATCCCGAATGTGAACATTCCGGCAAGGAGCGCAAGAAGGAGCGGGTTCATGCTCTGCATTCCACCTGTGTACCACAACTACCGCGCACACGTTCATCGTCCGAACAGCGGCCCCGTCCCGGGAAGGGGGCGTGGCCGCGCTTGCTCAGTACCTCTTCCGTGAACACCGCGCGCTCTTTGCGCAACGCCACGGACTCCAGCTTCGCGCATGTCGCCGTGGGAGCTGCGATGGAGACGGCGGTTCATCGGTTGTGCGCTGGAGCGAGTGCCCAGCGCGCGGTTCGATCCACGGGTGCGCCCAGTTGAATCGGCTGGAGCGACAGCGGACTTGAGCGCAGTCCGGTGGCGCCAATCGGTGTCGTCGGTGGTCCGCCCGTCGACACGTGCCGCACAAGAGGAGATCCGAGAACTGGCCAGCGGTTCTGGCCCGGCTAGCGAGATATGCCACGACGCGGCTCTCGCAGTTTGCGGCATCTGGTTCCCGGGCGAGTGTTTCTCGACGACTGAGCCGGACCCACAAGGAAGGCCCCGGCGCGCGATGCCGGGGCCTTCGAGGAATCCGCCTCGCTGGGCGGTCGTGCGTGTCGCTACTGGACGTCGATGAAGATGGGGTTGCTGTAGAACCAGAGGTCGTCGTAGGCCTTCTGCGCGTCGTTCGGTCCCACAGAATCGTCGACAAGCGGGTTGCCGACCGCGTCAGTTTCGTTCGGGACCCCGATGCCAAGGTTCGTGCCGCGAAGGCGCAGATAGCAGTCGCTCGAGGGCTTGATGGTGTAGACGACCGTGTACCAGCTGCCCTTCGCGTTGCGGGCCTTCCACTCATCCGAGGAGAAACGCGCGGTCACCTTCGCCGAGGGGTTCTTGTCGTTGTTGTACTCGGCTGTGCCCGGAGTAGCCTTTCCAGTCACGTTGCCTCTGACCAGGTCGATGTGGTCGACCTTCGGCGCATCGCCATTGTTGTTGGCTGCGGGGACGTGGAAGCGGACCGCCACACGAACGGTCTTGCCCTTCTTGACGTCGAGCTCACTGCCCATCTCGGCAGTATCTCCGCTGGCGTTCGCGGTGAAGCGCAGCTCGTCGATGAGGTCGCCGTGCACCGAGAAGGAGTTGCCGGAGCGCAGCCCGTCGACGAGGGACTCGTATCCTTCGCCGTTCACCAAGGTGTGGCTCTTGGCGTACTCGCCAGGCCAGAAGTCGCCGTCGGTGTTGTGGAAGTCCGAGTTCACGAACGTCCACCAGTGACGACCCTCGCCGAGCAGGGCGTCCCAGACACCGCCCACTTCGGCGCTCATGAAGTCCGCTCCGCCGTAGGTGCGAGCGCGCGCAGTGGCGGCTGGATCGACCGTGCTGTTACCGGGATAGGTGATGTTGTTGTCGTAGCCGCCACGGCCGGGCTCTTTCTGATGGCCCGGCATGCCCTCGAAGCCAAAGGCTACGTCAGGACCGGCGTTGTTGAGGTCACGCAGGGCGGCGATGTTGTAGGCCTGCCTGCGCGAGGGGTGGTTGAGCAGCATGTAGCTGGAAGTCGGGTAGTTGGCCTGCAGCCACGCGACACCGTTGACCGCGCCGGCGTGCGAGGTGTTGTCCTTGCTCATGCCAACTCGCGAGGTGTCCTTGTCGCTGGCATCGAACAGGTACTCGAAGTCGCTCACGGCAGTCGGCTCGTTCGCGACGATGCCAACGCTCGCGTGCTCGTGTGTTGGAACGTTCCATTCCACACCCTGGACCAGCATCTTGTCGGCGTAGATCTCGCGCAGGTCGCGCACGAGCGGCCACGACTGCGTGTTGATCGTAATCCAACGCCACGTCGTGGTGATCGGGTTGCCGAATGCGTCTCGCTTGGATGTGCCGCCGTGCTCCGAGTTGGCCATCCAGTCAAGGCCGAAGTCGTCGAAGGCGTGGTGGACTACATCGAGTTGCGTCTTGCTGCCGTCGGTCAGATAGGTGTGGGTGTGGAAGTCGCCCGCGACATAGCGGCCGCTGTCCATCGCCGAGGCGACCATCGGCACCACCGCAGCCGCGGCTACGGCCGTGCAGGTGACGGCGATCCCGATCTTGCTGGTGAGCCATCGCTTCTTACCATTGTGCATATCCAGTTCCCCTTTCTTGGATTGGTGAAGGGCGTCCCCCGGCCCTTCTGACCGAGATAGTGCGCGCTTCCCCACCGGGATTGGTTGCAGGGGCTTTAAGAGTCAGTAAGTAGTTCGTTGCACACGCTGTGAGAAGGCGGTTCGCTCGTCAAAGGGCCTCGCGAAGTCGCGTGTAAACACATCCCTTCATGGCTGCAAATCCTCTGTTGCTTGTGGCCCTAAGGTCTAGAGTCTCGGGGCTGATGAGCGACCATCGCGTTGAGACGTACGCAGCACGAGTCGTAGCCACGTCGGCAGGTCTACCGAAGATGGACTCGGACAGGAGGCTCCCGTGCCCGCGACGAAAGAACGCTTCGCCGAACCCACTACCGAACGCTTGTCACCGTCCTCGGCGATGGACGTGACGGCAGCCCGCATCTTCAGTGCGCTCGAATCGCTGCACGGAATTTCGGCCACCGAAGCTGAACTCATTGGTCGATCCGCCGCCGGCCTGCGCTACGCCTGTGCGCCGCCGCGCTGGAGGCGCTGACAGGGCGCAAAGTGCTGGTCGCGGGGTCCAGCGTCCGGCGAGGAGCGGCCTGAACCGTCAGCCGGCAGCTCGGCACTGGTAGTCGAAGCCGAGATCGAGCGGAATGATTGAATCTCCGCTGGCCATCTCGACGCGCCTCGTGACGGCCGCTACCCACGTAGAATGCGTCCCACGATCCGGAATGAACCCGATGTCGGGGAAGCGCCGCACCGCACGGGAAAGCATCTGTGTCGACGAGTCGCCCGAAATGACGTCTACCACGCCTCGGTCACTCATCAGCACGAGTAGCGGACCACACGACGACTCCACATATGCGTAGCGCATGATGCAGCGCTCGGAACTTCTGGTGCTCAGATCGAACATCACATGCCTCCAGACTCGACTCGATGAGTGAGTCCAGAATGGGCCTCTGGTGCCCGAAGTTGGTTGCAGTCGTGCAAGCACGTTGCAAGAAATTTGCGGCATCGATCGGATTCGTAGCCACGGCAGGCAGGGAGTATCGACCGGTGTGGCGATCGCGAGATGGGGTATAGTCGAACCCACAACTAGGGGGATGAAATCCATCATCCACAAGAATGAGAGGGGATACCATGGCTCGACGTAATTCGCTTCTTGCGGTTGTCTTGCTGGGGCTCATGTTCGCGCTCTTCGCGTTCCCGGCCTTTGCCCACGCTGCGAGTGTCGAGATTTCTGGCACGGTGCTCACTGTCGGAAACGCGCCCATCGCAGACGACGGGTTGGTTGCGTTGTACCGGTGGAACGCGAAGGAGAAGGTCTGGAAGGAATGGGACTGGACCTATACCAGCGGTACCGGTGCGTACTCCTTCTTCACCGATGACACTCCTGGCACCGTGAACGCCACCACGTGGAAGGTTCGTGCATGGGATACACGGCCGACGAACCTCACGCCTGGATTCATCGGGGGGACCTTCTTGGGCGCGGAGACGCTCCCCAGTTCGCCCGCCACCACTGGGGCCAGGTTCGACATCGCAGTCACAACGAAGGATAACCT
>JBBREQ010000121.1:0-6326 GCA_038202795.1 Coriobacteriia bacterium
CCAACTTCGAACCCTCGTCGCTTGCCGCGGCCTTGGATGCGGTGACGCCGGAGCAGGTGGTGGCGTGGAAGGCAGCATCGGCCGCGCACGCCGACGAGCTGTCGAGTGAGTCGCAGTCGACGATCTGGGAAGACCTCATCGATCGCGTCCTGAGCTCATCCCTTGGTCGTGAAGCGAGCCCGCAGTAGCTCTGACACGCTGGCGGAGGCTCCGTTGAAGCTCGATCCCCCGGCCGGGCAGCCAGCCAGTCGCATGCTGAAACCTGGATAGACTCGCAATGCCCCGGATCTCGGGGCGAATGATCTGGAGTTGCGTTGAGACAACTGATTTCCCTCTTTCGGGACGTGTTGGCAGTCTTCCCGGCGGGGGGGCGACGGTTTGTACTCGCGTACGGGTGGTTGCTCGCGTCGCTCGCCATCCTTGACGTGGCTGCTCTGGGTCTGCTCGCAGCACTCATCGGCCCGATTGCGGCCGGCCAACCGGCGTCGCTACCCATCGTTGGCGAACTCTCCACCGCCGGGCTCGTCTGGGCCATTCTCGGCGTCTGCGCGCTGATGATTCTGAAGAGCGTCATCGCCGTTGCGATCACCCTGTGGGGAGTTAGAAGGATTGCCCGATATGAGGTCGCCGTCGGTGATCGCTTGTTTCGCGCCTACATCAATGCCCCATGGTCGAGCCGCCTCCGTCGAAACTCGGCCGACATGCTCCAGTTCAGTGACAGTGGCGTCAACGCGACGGTCAACTCTTTCGTAATTCCCGGCGCTACTCTCATTGGTGAGGCGGTGACGCTCGTCGCCGTGATCGCCACTCTCGCTGTGGCACAGCCGATGCTCGCGCTCGTCACACTCCTCTATATGGCCGCGCTCGGCGGCCTCCTGCACTTGTGGTCTTCTAATCGGTCGCGAATCGTTGGCGAGACCTACGTGGATGCCGCGGTCCGCACGGGCAGGTTCGTTCTGGAAATTGTCGGCGCAATGAAAGAAGTCACCCTGCGCAATAAAGAGAGCGAGGTGGCCGCGGTCGTCGAGAGAAGCCGAGCGCGTAAGGCTACCGCCCTGGCTGAGATGTCCTTTCTCCAAGGTGTGCCGCGATATGCGCTCGAAGCGGGGCTCGTCGGAGGCTTCGTTTTGGTCGGTGGCATCGGATACTTCTCGGGAGGGGTCGAGCAGGCGTTGTCAGCGATCGCTCTTTTCGGTCTCGCAGGTTTCCGAATCGCGCCGTCCGTGGTTCGAGCGCAAACGGTTGTCTCGGGCATGATTTCGAACTCCACGTTTGCACGACGTCTTCTCATGGAAATGTCCGACACTGAACGAGCGGCTGTGGCGGCTACTTCAGCGAACGCACTCCCCGTGCCGGCGGACGCTGAGCGAATCGTCTTCGAGCACGTGAGCTTCCGCTACTCGCCCGGCGACGAGCCTGCGATTCGAGATGTCTCGCTCGAAATCGAACTGGGCACCACCGTCGCGTTAGTCGGCGAATCGGGTGCGGGCAAGTCCACCATCGTTGATCTGGTCTTGGGCCTCATCGAGCCCAGTGAAGGGCGGGTTGCGCTTGATGACACGCCGCTGGCCGATCTCAAACATGCGTGGCGGCAACGCGTTGCGTATGTGCCCCAAGAGGTGGCTCTCTTCGATGCGACGATCGCCCAGAATGTCGCCCTTACCTGGTCTGATGACGCCGACCACGGCAGGGTGCGCACGGCCTTGGAGCGCGCCCACCTGTGGGACGTCGTCGAGAATCGGTACGGCGGCGTCGGCGCAAAGATTGGTGAGCGGGGTCTGGCACTGTCTGGCGGCCAGCGCCAGCGACTCGGGATCGCCCGGGCCTTGTACAACGACCCACTCGTTCTCGTGATGGACGAGGCAACAAGCGCGCTCGACAGCAAGACCGAATCCGCGGTGACCGAATCGATCGCTGAGCTGCAGAGAGACCTGACTGTGATCGTCGTAGCGCATCGCCTTTCAACGATCAAGGATTCTGACCGGATCTTCTTCCTGCGACGCGGTGAGTTAGCTGGCTCCGGCACTTTCGATGAGTTGGTTGCGCAGTTCCCAGACTTCGCCGAGCAGGCGCAGCTCGCAGGCCTCGTTTAGGCTCGGTGAAATGAAGGTCGAGGAATCCAGTTTCGCGTCGATGCAGGCGCCGGGGTACCGGCGCTGTGCCCGGACCATCATGGACACGACTGATCCAGATATCTGGTTCGACGAGCAGGGAGTCTCTTCGCATGCGCTCCGATTTGATGCGGAGTTGGCCGCGGAGGTGCAGGCGGCGCAATCTGGGGCTCTTCTCGGAGCGCTCGATGACGTGGTCGCACGAATCAAGAAGTCGGGCGAAGGCAAGCCCTACGACTGCGTGATTGGCATCTCCGGGGGTGTTGACAGCACCTATCTTGCGCTTCAGGCAGTGAAACTGGGTCTACGCCCACTCGCCGTACATTTCGACAGCGGGTGGAACAGTGAACTTGCAGTCGACAATATTCATAACCTCGTGACGAGACTCGGGCTAGATCTCTACACACATGTCGTGGACTGGCGGGAGATGAAAGATCTCCAGCTATCGTTCTTCAAGGCTTCGCTAGCGAACTGTGACATTCCCACCGACCATGCCTTCAGCTGGGTCGCTTACACCCAGGCGTCGAAATACGGAATCAAGTACATTCTCTCCGGAGCGAACTTCGCGAGCGAGTCGGTTCTGCCGTCGTCGTGGGGCTATGACTCAGGAGACGCGACTCATCTGAAGGCAGTTCAGAAGCGATTCGGCACGGTTAAGCTCAAGACCTACCCGGTGATGGGTCTCGTGAAGCGGAATCTCTGGTACCCAGAGGTTCGCCGCATCCAGACTGTTGCGTTGTTGAACTACATGCCATATGTCTATGCCGACGCGAAGAGGGTAATCGCCGACGAACTTGGCTGGCGCGATTACGGCGGAAAGCACTACGAGTCAGTGTTCACTCGCTACTTCCAGGGCTACTACCTGCCACACAAATTTGGCTATGACAAGCGGCTCGCGCACTACTCTTCCCTAATTCTGTCTGGTCAGATGACTCGGGACGAGGCGCTCGCTTTGTTGGAGACGACAAACTACCCGGAGAACCTTCGTCAGCAAGATCACGAGTTCATCGCAAAGAAGCTCGGGGTGGGCGTTGGAGAACTAGAGGCGATCTATGCTCAGCCAGCGGTCGACTACACCGAATATCCGAATTCGAAAGTCTCGGCCGACCGTTTGTTTGGGTTCACAGCGGCACTTGGTGGCGTGTTGCGCAAGCTGCGTATATTGCGATGACCGTCTCTCTTATCGACTACGGCCTTGGCAACCTTGGGTCCGTCGTGAATATGCTCAAGCGAGTGGGCACCGAGTCGCGTCGCGTCAGCACCCCAGATGGGATCCTCGGCAGTGACAGGCTTCTGCTGCCTGGCATCGGATCGTTCGATACTGCAATCGAGTTGCTGGACGAGCAAGGCTTGACGCCGGCAATAAAAGAGTTCGCGGCAACGGGTAAGCCAATTCTCGGGATCTGCCTCGGTATGCAGATCTTGATGGACTCATCGGAAGAGGGCCAGGCCGCCGGCCTCGGGCTTATTCCTGGCCGTTCTGTGCGATTCTCCGAAGACACTGGCATCAGGGTGCCGCACATGGGATGGAATCTCGCCGAGCCGGTCAGGCAGGACTCACTCGTCGCCGACCTGCCGAAAGACAGCCGTTTCTATTTCGTGCACAGTTACCGGGTAGTGCCCGAAAACGACGACGATGTGCTCGCGATTACACAGTACGGTGCTCCGTTCGCCTCTATGATTCGCTCCGGAAATATCATGGGCGCCCAGTACCACCCTGAAAAGAGTCACGCGTTTGGCATGCGCGTATTGAGCAACTTCGCAGCGCTATGAGTGTGTTCCCGAGGGTCATACCCGTCCTGCTGGTGAGCGATGGCTACCTCGTCAAGCCTGTCAAGTTCCAGGGCGAGAAATACATCGGTGACCCCATCAATGCCGTGCGAATTTTCAATGAGAAGCAGGTTGACGAGCTTGTGATCTGTGACATCGACGCCTCGATCAAGGGCACCGGTGTCAACTACACCCTCATCGAAGAGATCGCGAGTGAGGCGTTCATGCCTGTCGGTTACGGGGGCGGGGTGGTGTCAGCAGCTGAAGCGAAGCGCATCACCGGAATCGGGATAGAAAAGGTCATTCTCAACACGGTTGTGATGCAGCGGCCAGAGTCTGTAACGGAGATCTCAGAAGCGCTCGGCTCGTCGAGCACGGTTGTGAGCCTGGATGCCCGGCGCAAGCTGACAGGAGGGTGGGACACGTTCGTTCGCCGAGGTAGCCGCAAGACGGGCATGTCGCCGGCCGAGTTCGCCGCTCGTGCGCAGCAACTGGGTGCCGGCGAAATTCTTGTGTCGTCGATTGACAGAGAGTGCACATTCACGGGCTACGACCTGAAGCTCATTGAGTCTGTCGCGTCTGCTGTCACCGTGCCCATCATTGCTCTTGGTGGCGCTGGCGAATACAGCCACTTGGCCCCGGCGCTAGAGGCCGGTGCCTCCGCAGTGGCGGCCGGCAGCATCTTCGTGCTCAACGGCAAGCACCGTGCGGTGCTTATCTCGTACCCGACGCCCGACCAGGTCAGGGCGCTCGCCTCGCACTTGTAAGGCAACGAAGCGCCGGGCGGGATCAGCCTCCGTCGAGGCGGTGTTCGCGACCGTCAACGACCATCAATTCAGCAACTTCGACCACGCGAGTGCCTTCCGCGAAAGTCACGATGCCACGTGCCTCGCCCGCGAGCACAGAGTCCCGGAATGCCTCGTGCTCGGCGAGCATTGGTTCTTTGCGGTCGAGGGCGAAACGCGTCATATTGCCTTCGGAGACGCCGCGGAACTCACCCGGGTCCCATGAGACTTGGATCCGACCGTTCTCGTAGTACGTCAGGTCAGCCGTCAGGGTATCCGCGACGAGCACGCCATTCTCGCCTGTGATCATCGTCACGCGCTCCTTGAACGGAGTGAGCCAGTTCACGACGTGCGAAGTGATTGTGCCGCCACTCAGAGTGCCGACGGCGAGAACCATGTCTTCGTGCGCGCGACCGCTCCGGTGGGCAGTGCGGGCATTGACTGAGACGTAGTTTTGCTGAGCGACCCACGCGGTGAGGTCGATGTCGTGCGTTGCAAGATCTTTGATCACTCCGACATCGGCGATGCGGCCGGGAAACGGACCCTGCCGCCGCGTGGCAATCTGGAAGATCTCGCCAAGCATGCCCTCCGCGATGCGATCTCTTGCAGCCTGCAGCGCCGGGTTGTAACGCTCGATGTGGCCGACTCCGCCGATGAGTCCCTTAGCTTCGAACAGGTCGCGTAGCGTCCGCGAATCCTCCGCGGTCGAGGCAACTGGCTTCTCGATGAGCGCGTGGATTCCCGCCTCAGCGAGACGCTTGCCCATCTCGAGGTGGAAGGAAGTCGGTGCGGCGACGACCGCGTAGTCGATCCCGAGGTCAAGCAATCGGTTGATGTCGCGTACGACCGGGCTTCCGTGAACTTGCTCTGGAACGTTCTCAGCCGGGTCGAAAACGCCCACCAAGTCGACGCCTTCGAGACCGGCCAACACTCGGGCGTGATTGCTCCCCATCACTCCCAGGCCAAGCAAACCTGCGCGAAGGCTCATCAGCTACCGGCCTTCGCGACGGCATTGACGACCTCGACAATGGTCTCGAGTTCGCGCTTGCGCAATGACGGGTACACCGGCAGCGAGAGCACCTGGCCGGCGGCGACCTCGGTAACTGGCAAATCGAGGGTTTGCGCGAATGACGGCAGGCGGTGAATCGGAGTCGGGTAGTAGACGCCGTTGCCGACGCCGCGCTTGACGAGCTCAGCGGCGAATGCGTCGCGGTCGTGGTCGACCACACGCACGGTGTACTGGTGGAAGACGTGGGTCGCGCCATCGGCGATGGGCGGCACGACCACGCCGCGAAGGTTGCGTGATAGGAACGCGGCGTTCTGCTGCCGCTGAGCCGTCCATCCGGGAAGCCGGGTGAGCTGCACCCGTCCGATGGCGGCGTGGATGTCGGTCATGCGGGTATTGAAGCCCACCACTTCGTTCTCGTAGCGGCGCTCCATACCCTGATTGCGCAACACGCGTATGGCGCGTGCGATCTCGGCGGAGGGCGTGGTGACCATGCCGCCCTCGCCGGAGGTCATGTTCTTTGTCGGGTAGAAAGAGAATGACGCCGCAATGCCCCATGCGCCCACGGGCACCCCGTCGACCGACGCCAGGTGCGCCTGCGCCGCATCTTCGAAAAGCATCAGGCCGTGTTTTTCGGCGATGGCAGAGATAGCC
>JBBREQ010000122.1:0-6257 GCA_038202795.1 Coriobacteriia bacterium
CTCCCGGTGCGCCTGATCGTCCACTTCGCCGAGGAGATCCATGAGCGCGCCGGAGCGAGCCGAGAAGCGTCCGACGAACGCCACGCGCGCCGCCTCACCGTAAGTAACCGTCGCGCGCTGCGCGGCTGCGGACACGAGCAAGGCGCGCAACCGCTCGCGCGCCTGCGCCCACTCCTCGTCGCTCATGCCCCAGCGGCGCGTCCGCATGCTCTCTCTCCCGTCGGCAACAGCCCTGACGTGTGATTCCATCTGTGCGAAATGAACGACGAACGGCACCACGGTGCCCAGTGACTCATCGTAGCAACCGTCCGTAGCAACGCCAAAAGGCCCCGGCGTTGTCGCCGAGGCCTTGAAGGTTGCTGGTGGAGGCGCGGAGAATCGAACTCCGGTCCACAATAGCCCCCCGGGAGGCATCTCCAGGCTCAGTCACCAGTTGGTTCTCGGCGATGGGGTCACCTGGTGACCCGCAAGTCCATCGCCATGGCGGTTCAGTCTTTCGCTACGTCATACACGCCCACGTACGCAGCGGCAGTCTCCTTCAATGGCGCCTTACCGGTAGCGGAGACTCCTACCGGGTTGGCGTCGCTGCACTATTAGGCAGCGAGTGCGTAGTTATTTTCGCCAATTATAGGCGGGTACCCCTGTTTAACGAGGCGAGGAGACCTCGGCCTGCTTCCTCCGTCAAGACTATCGTGTCGAAACCAGTCGCCCCCGTGGGGTGGTTCGGCATGTGAAGGTGCCGCTTACCGCGTGAGCAGTATACCTTCGTGGAGCAGATTGCATACCGTTGACGCAGAGCTGTCGACTCCGGATACCCCATCTGGATAGACGTCAGGTGGTTCTGCCCGACAGCCCGCGCAGCATGAGTCGCGCCCCGAGCAGTGAACCCGCGAAGACCGCTGCGGCGTCGCCAAGCGCAAAGCCCACCAGCAGCAGCGCGGTGTTCCAGCGCATGAGGGAGTCGATGCCCAGAACCAGCAAGACGCCCAGCACGGGCAGCCACGCGCACAACGCCACTGCCTTCCACGCTTCCGGTGCCAACGCCCCAAGGATCAGTCCGAGCAGGGCGAATGCCACCACCGAGACCCCCAACACGATCACGCGCTCCGAGAGGCTTCCGTCGGCAAAGAGAGCCGGCCCAGCGGTGAAGAAGGCGACGAGCCCACCCAGCAGCAGCGCAGCCAAACAAACGGCCGTCGACTTGAACACGCTGACATTGAGCAGACTCATTGCCCCTTCTGCCGCTCGCGCAGGGCCCGCTCGGTGTCGCGTTGCTGATCGCGCGCGGCGATGGTGTCGCGCTTGTCATAGTCTTTCTTGCCTCGCGCCAGGCCGATCTCGACTTTCACCATGTTCGTAGCCGAGAAGTACAGAGCCAACGGAACCAACGTGTACCCGCGCTCCTTGGTCTTGGTCTGCAGGTAGCGGATCTCCTTCTTGTGCAGCAACAGCTTTCGCTGGCGATTGGGATCCACGTTGTCGCGGTGCCCGTGGCTGTACGGCGCGATATGCACACCATGCAACCAGACCTCCCCGCCGCGCACGGTCGCGTAGCAGTCGCGAAGCGAGCCGCGATACTCTCTGAGCGACTTGACCTCAGTGCCGGTCAGTTCGATACCCGCCTCGAACGTCTCGTCGACGAAGTAGTCGTGATACGCCTTCTTGTTTTTGGCGATACTGCGGTCACGTGCGGTGGCCATGCTGGGCTCCTCGGACAAGACGACTCTCTGCAGCGTGCAACATTACCCTAAGCAGCCCGAAGCAGATGCTCACGGGCCACTTCGACTCACCGGTCGAATCACACTACCGCGGTGTGAAGTCGGTTCCCGGCTCGAGATCGAGGACATAGCGCGTCAGCAGCTTGACGGTCGCGGTGAGGTCCTTGAGCGAGAGCACCTCGGTGGGCGTATGCATATAGCGCAGCGGGATCGAGATCAGGGCAGCGGCCTTGCCGCCACGCGAAAGCTGGATGGCGTTGGCATCCGTACCCGTACCACGCGGCTCAGCGCCGATCTGATACGCGATCTTTGCCTTCTTGGCGGCTGCGACGAGGCCCTCGAACACAACCGGGTTGACATTGGGCCCGCGCGCGATGATGGGGCCCTT
The DNA here is from genome assembly GCA_038202795.1 of Coriobacteriia bacterium. Lineage (GTDB taxonomy): Bacteria > Actinomycetota > Coriobacteriia > Anaerosomatales > PHET01 > PHET01. The sequence continues at coordinate 2,107 of JBBREQ010000122.1, forward strand.
TCCGCACTCGGCCTCCCCGTGCTTGCGCTTGTCGATATCCGGGTAGTCCGTCGCGTGCCCGACCTCGACCGCGATACCAACGATCGGGTCCACCGACCACGCGCTCGTGATCCCTCCGCGCAGACCGATCTCCTCCTGCACGGTGGCTGCAGCGATCAGGTCACCGGGGGACCCACCCGCCTTCTTGACCTCCTCGAGCACGCGTGCCGCGATCCAGGCACCCATCTTGTCATCGAAGGCGCGCGACACCGCCAAGTCATCGCCAAACGTCTCGAGGCCCACATCGAACGTGATGGGGTCGCCCACGCAGACCTGCTTCTTCACCCGCTCAACGCCAAAGCCCAAGTCGATGAACAGCTTCTCAATCTTGGTGACATTCTTGCGCTCGTCGTCCTCGATCAGGTGTACGGGCTTGCGACCCATGACCCCCAAGAGTGGACCCTCCTGCGTGTGCACGATGACGCGCATCCCCGGCAGGATCGCCGCGTCCACTCCCCCAATAGCCGAGAAGGCCACGAAGCCCTCCGGGGTGATGTAGTTCACCATGAGGCCGATCTCGTCGATATGACCGGCAAGCATCACCGAGACTCCGGACTCGTTGGAACCGAAGATCGAGGCATGAACCGAGCCCATCACATTGGTCTCGATCTCATCGGCTGTGGGGGCGAGCCGATCGCGAAACACCGCAGCAGCTGGCTGCTCGAATCCTGACGGAGAGGGTGCTTCGACGAGATCGATCAGGAACTGCAGGTCTTTCTTCCGCATCAAGGTGCCTCTCGATCGGATGCTTGGTTTCCCATCAGTGTATCGGTACTCATAACCTTGCGAAAGGCGCAGCTACATCGACAGCAGCTCGGCTACCGAGGCACGGTAGCCGGCCGGTACTCCTTCCGGGAGTGTCCCAACTCCGCTGCGCATCAGAATCTGTCGCATCGAGGGAGATGCTATCAACCGGGACTTGAGCATCTTCGCGCACACCTCGAACACCAGAGGCGCGGCCAACCGCCGATACCGAGCGAGCGCATCCGACGTTTTCGGGGCCAGGGCCTCGGCCAGGACTGCAGCGCTTCTCAGGGCGTAGCTGATGCCCTCGGCAGAGCTTGGCGATATGAGTCCTGCGGCCTCGCCCACCAGTGCGACACGGCCTGAACCCAAGACCAGCTGAGCCGGTGTCGACGGCCTCGAGACCACCGCAGCGCAACGACTGAGTTCCTCGCCAAGGCCGAGCCCACTGCGCCTCACCCGCTCGACGAACGCGTCATAGCGACCCGGCACTCCGGTTTGGCGCGGAAAGGCCGCCCCCACGAGCGTTCTGGCGCCCTTGGGAACTGTCCACCCATAGTGGTCCGTCATCCGTGAGTCGAAGAACGCGCCGTAGTGAGGTTCAAGCGCCGTCGACTCGAAAAGCCCCTGCACCGCCACGTAGCCCGCAGCGGACGGCCGTGCACCGAAGCAACTGCGTCGCACGAGCGACGAAGCGCCGTCGGCCCCGACGACGAGATGCGCAAGCGCGCTCGCCTCGCCTCCCCCGGGCGTTTCAAACCGCACGAACACACCGTCGTCCGCAGGCTCGATCGAGCGGGCGTTCCAGGAGAGGCCGCGATCGACGCCCGGATCGACGAGTGACAGCAGCCATCGGTCCATCAGCTCCCGATCGACATTCAAAAACGAGCGCGCGTAGAGCCGCTGCAGACCCGAGTCGGCGTCATCGGCACGCACGGCGAAGAGCTGTGGGCCTGTGGCGACATGCCCGGGCACGCCAAGTCCCTGCCGCGCCAGCTCCCGTTGAGCGGCCGGCGCGAGCAGCCCGCCGCACGTCTTGACCGGGCCGCCCGGCTCGGGCGCGCTGTCGAGCCGGCGGCGATCGACCAGGAGCACTCTGTACCGATCGCTCAACAGGCGAGCCAGCGTCGATCCGGCGGGACCGGCTCCGATGATAGCGATGTCGTACATAGGCAGCCTCCTCGGCAGGGGTTCACTCCGCGCCAAGTATCCTTCCCCCCCGGCGTTCCGGCAGGGCCGCGTTTACTTCATGTGGCCAAGTGTTGCCCGGCCGTCACCGCTCGTGCGCGAGTTCGAAGTCGATACGGGTGTCGGCCAGCGACACACTCAGTATCCGCACGCTTACGTGCTGACCAAGCCGATATGAGTCTCCCTTGCCCTCGCCTTGGAGCAAGAAGCGCTGCGGGTCGAACCGGTAACTGCCGGTTCCCATGCTGTCGACATGCACGAGCCCCTCAGCGGTGTTGTCGAGTTGCACGAACAATCCATAGGTCGTCACGCCCGTGATCGTCCCTGCGAACACCTCCCCCACGTGCTCGGCCATGAGTTCGCAGAGCTTGTAGCGCACCGAATCGTCCTCGGCCATAGCGGCCTCGCGCTCCATGGCCGAGGCGTGCTGGGCGAGCCACTCCAGCTCGGGCACCATGCCCACTGTGTTGGGATCGCGTTCCATCGTGGAGGTCAGCTGGGCGCGCAGCAGGCGGTGCACGATCAGATCAGGGTAGCGCCTGATAGGTGAGGTGAAGTGGCAGTACGCCTCACTGGCCAGTCCGAAATGGCCGCCCAGGTAGTCGACGTAGCGCGCGCGTTCCAGCGCCCGCAGGAGCAGCGAGTTGATCAGCCGCTTCTCGGGCCTGGTGTGAGCGAACGCTATGATCCGCTGGAACGTGGCGGGGCTCGCACCGTGGATGTCCTTGATGGGATAGTCGAACTCCTTGAGCACGATGGCGATGTGACCCAGCGCGTCGGGATCCGGGTCTTCGTGGATGCGGTAGACCATCGGGACCTTGGCATCACGCATGTGCCGAGCCACCACTTCGTTGGCCAGAATCATCGCCTCTTCGATCGTGTTGGTGGCCTGAATGCGCTCGCGAATCACCACCTCGAGCGGCGTGCCATCCTCGGCGAGTCGTACTTTCGCCTCGACCGTCTCAAAATCGAGTCCTCCTCGGGAGACCCGCCGCTCGCCGATACGACCCGATACCCGGGCGAAGTCTCGCAGCGCATCCTCGCTGAGCTCATCGGCGAAGGGCTCTGTGCCGTCGAGCATCCGCTGAACTTGGCCGTAGTTGAACCGCCGGTCCGAACGCATGGCCGAGGGGTAGAGCTCGTAGCGCTGAACGACGGAGTCAGTGTCCAGGTAGATATCCACGGTGAAACTCAGGCGGTCCTCCCCGGGGTTGAGGGAACACACCTCGTTGGAGAGCTTCTCGGGAAGCATGGGCAACACGCGATCGACCAGGTAGACGCTTGTGGCGCGCTGACGCGCCTCTTCGTCGATAGCCGAGTCCCACGGCACATAGTGGCTGACGTCGGCGATGTGCACGCCCAGACGCGTGAGCCCGTCCACATGCTCGATAGTGATGGCATCATCGAAGTCCCGGGCATCGATCGGGTCGATGGTGAACGTGAACCGGTCGCGGATATCGCGCCGCTGGGAATCGTTCGCGAGCGCCTGAGAGACGTCGAGCTCGATTCCATCGGCCTGTGTGATGGCCTCAGGGGGGAAGTCCGTGCGCAGGCCGTGCTCCCTGATGATGACCTCGATAGCGATACCCGGATCGCCCTCGTGCCCCACGATCTCGGTGACGACCCCTTGTGCTGACTGCGTCTTCGAGGGATAGCCCGTGATCGTTGCCACCACGATGTCGCCGGTCTTGGCATCGCCGAGTGCGGAGGGGGCGATGAAGATGTCGTGGTTGATCCGACGGTCGGCGGGGATGACGATCCCTATCGCCCCATGCCGCTCGAAGCGGCCCACCACGCTCGAGTTGGCGCGCTCCACCACGCGCACCACTACACCGCTACGGCCCTGCCGTCCGCGCTTGGCATCGGGTCTGACGGCGACGGTGTCGCCATGCATCGCGCCATGGGTGTCCCGAGCCGAAACGTAGAAGTCGCCGTCCGGTGCCTCGACGAAGCCGTAGCCCCTGCGAGTCATCGAGATGCGTCCGATCACCTGTCCGCTACGCTTGGCCTTCACCACGCGCTTGGGCTTGCCCATAGGGCTGCTCCCTCCACCGTCTGTCGCTTCGAGTCTACCGCAGAGCGGACACCATGACCGCGCGGGTCGCTCGGTGTTAGAATCTCGGAACACGAACCGCGAGACCAGCCGGAGACGCCCATGGATCCACAACGACCGCTCGCCC
>JBBREQ010000123.1:0-5945 GCA_038202795.1 Coriobacteriia bacterium
AACACGACCATCACGGTGGTGGGCATCAACGTGGACCTGGGCTCAACGGAGCACTACGAGAAGGTCGCGCACCTCGCCTCGCACGGCCAGGTGCGCGCCATCAATCCGGTGCACACCTCGGGCGACGGGGACTCGATCTTCGTCTTCTCCACGGCCGAGCTACGCAGCCCCTTGAACGCCGACGGCCCCCTCTTTCAGACGGGCACGAGCGACATCCACCTGCAGGTTGACATCCTTGGCCACGCGGCGGCCGCAGCCGTCCAGGAGAGCATCTACGACGCGTGCCGCCAGGCGCGGACCGTGTCCTATGACGGCGCCTACGACGGCGTCGTCCCCGCCGTGGGCGGCTAGACAGCCCCGAGCAACGCGGCGGCTCGCAGGCGTGCGTCCCGTCAGGACGGCAGCGTCATCGTGACGGTGCTTCCCTCGCCAGGCACCGATGCGATATGCACCTTGCCGCCGTGCGCCTCGACGATCTGACGGACGAGCGAAAGGCCGATGCCGTGTCCAGGAACAGCCCTGGCCGACGGCGCTCGCCAGAACCGGTCGTAAGCGTGGCGGGCCTCGTCCGTCGACATCCCGTGGCCCGTGTCGGATACGACGATGGCGACCGAAGCCCCGCGTGCGGAGGCGCCGACCTCGACCCTTCCTGTTGGCTCGGTGTACTTGATCGCATTGTCGACCACGTTGCGCACGGCGTGGACGAGGAGGTCTCGAGAACCGGTCACGAACACCCCCGGGGCGTGCACCACCACGACTGCCGGCACGGGGAAATCGGCTGTGTCCGCGCTTCGAATGGCGGAGGCGAAGAGGTCGTCGACCGCGATCGACTCCCGCTCGCCCTCTAACTCCGAACGGTCATCGCGCGACAACAGCAGCAACTGGTTGGTGAGCGACGCGAGCGCCTCGGCCGCCGCGAGCGACTGCTCGATCGCGACGCGATATTCGACGCCCTTACGCGGCCGCATCAACGCGAGCGAGAGCTCCCCGATGATGACTCCCAGAGGTGTGCGGAACTCGTGAGACGTCGCGTCCACAAATTGCTGTTGGCGCTCGTAGCTGAGCCGCAGCGGACGCAACGCGACGCGCGCCATCACGTAACTCACGATCGGAATCACGAAGATGAGCGCCAGATAGACGACGGCGAGCGCCGTCCGGAGCTTCGACAGCGCGTGCCCGGCCGCGTCGAAACCCGCGGGAACGCCGTCGATCGCGACCACGTCGAAGTCGAACGTCAGCGCCACAAACACGTAGACCGCGAGCGCCGTCAGCGCGAACAGCGCCAGCTGGATGATCGAATACGCGAGGGTGAGGCGCCGCAGCGCCTTGCGGAAGATCATGGCGCGGATCGAATCAGGTAGCCGGCTCCGCGTCTCGTCTCGATGAGGTCGCTCTCCCCAGGTGCATTGAGCTTTTGCCTCACGTAACGCACATACGTCTGCACCACGTTGGAGTAGCCCTCATAGTTGCCGTCCCAGGCGTGATCGATCAGCTCGGTTGAGCTGACCACCCTGCCCGCGTTGCGCATCAGGTATTCGAGCACCGCGAACTCCTTGGCGGTGAGCGCCACCACGCGCCCTTGCCTGGTGACGGCGCGGGTCGCGGGGTCCAGGCTCACGCCCTGCACCTCGAGCACCGGCAGGTGCGCCCTTGGCGCTCGCCTCAGCAGCGCGCGCACCCTGGCCAAGAGCTCCTGCACGTGGACGGGCTTGACCAGGTAGTCGTCCGCTCCAGCATCGAGCCCCTCGACCTTGGTGCTGACCTTGTTAAGCGCCGTGAGCATCAGCACGGGAACGTCGGGGTTGACCGCCCTGATCGAGCGGCACACCTCGAAGCCTCCCCTGTCCGCATCGGCCAGCATGACGTCCAGGATCACCAGGTCGTATGACTCCACGGCAAACGCCTCGAGACCGGCCGATGCCGTATGCCTCGCGTCGGCCGCGTAGCCGGCCTCGGTGAGCGTGCGTCGCACCACGTCGGCGATGCGCACGTCGTCCTCGACGATCAGGATTCGCATGACACTCACCTTCCTTGTTCTGGCGCTCGGCTCGCTGGCAGTTCGATGCTACGGCTCTTAGTCGGCCTGCTCGCCTGCGCCCGCGTCCTTGGCACCCGTTGCCGTAGCGATCCCCAGGCCTGGGGCGCTCAACTCGATCGTGAAGTCCACCTGGTTGAGCGACGAGCGATACAGGCTGAACTTGTTCTCCGGGAAATGGCCCGCGCCCGTGTCGCCGTCGAAGTACACGGGAACGCTCCCCATCGCGGGCACGACGAGCCCGTCGAGCTTTTGGTAGTAGGACTCGGTCGCGCCCGTGGTGGTGTCCGTCATCGTGTAGAAGATCTCGAGGCCGGTCACGTCGGCGGACGTGTCGTTGCCGATCGTGAACTGCAGGCGGTCGCCGATCGCGTTACCGCCCGGATCCGTGTTGTCCTGCAGCAACACCTTGGACACCGTCAGGCCCGGCGCGGTCGCGGCATTCTTGATGGGGTCCACGGTGACTGGCAGCACCAACGCTCCGGACGGCGCGCCGCTCGCGGTCACTCCCCCTTGGGCGGGCTGAGTAGCGGCTGGGGCCGCCGTCGAGGAGCAGCCAGCGAGAGTGAGCGCGCCCGCGGCAAGGGCGGTGGCGAGGTAGATCGAGGGATTTTTCATGATGCCTTCCTGAGGAGGTTGTTGCGGGTGGAGGTCGCGATGGCGAATCCGGTCGCGGAGACCGTCATCGCCAGCACCGACCACGAGTAGCGGTACATCGCGTGCCAGAGCAGGCCGAAGCCCTGCCCGTTGTACTTGTCCTTGATGCCAAGGAACGCGAAGGCGATGCGTTCGAAGAGCTTGGAAACCGAGGTGGCCTCGAGGGCGTTTCGCGCCGACTCAAAGGAGGCGAAGTGCGCGAGAACAGCCACCTCGTCGGGCTTCTGAATCGCGAGCGCCTTGAACAGTCCGCCTGGAACCTGGTTGTCGGGATCCATGGTGTCGCCGATCTGCGGAACGATCAGCACCACGAGCAGCCATAGCCCGAGGGCAAGGATGAGCGCGCTCGTCGTCCGGCGCATCAGCGCGGTGAGGCCCGCTGCGATCGCGCTCCAGAACATCAGGTAGACCCAGGACGCCACCCCGGCAATCAGTAACTTGAACGCATCGCCGCCGTTGAGGGAGGCGGTGCCAACGACGGCCACCGACGCGGCGGCGACCGCGATGATCGCGCCCACCATGACCGCCCAGAACACGCCGATGCCGATGAGCTTGCCGCCTGCGAACGCGACGCGGCCGGTGTCACGGGTGAAGATGAGGTGCATGGTGCCGCGTGATCGTTCGCGGGCGATCGTGCCGTAGCCCACCACCACAGCAAACAGGGCGCCGATGATCTCGATGTACTCGAATCCGCCGCGCAAGAGTTGCAAGGGGAAGAGTTGCGGGGCCGCTGGGATGACGGCGCTGCCGGACGCCTTGAGCTGACTCACGTAGGCGTGGTAGTCCGCGATCTGGGTGCGGAAGTCGAGAGACGCGACCACGACCGAGATGAGCACGGCGGCCGCGAGCGATGCCGTGAGTACCCAGACGACCTTGTTGCGACGCAGGTCGAGCAACTCCTTGGAGGCGAAGACGGCGACGCTATTCACTGGCGCCTCCTCTCAACCTGGACGGACTGGTGACCACCACGGCCGCGACCAAGCCTGCGGCGAAGATCGCGATGACAACGCCCGACATCACGGGGAATCCCGCCGCCGAGCCCTCGAGGATCGCCTGCGACGCAGTCTTAAAGTGCTCCGTGACGGACAGTGGGCCCGTCACAAAAGACACAGCGTGGAAGACGCCCGATGTTTGCGGCACGGCGGCGACGGGGTTGAGGAGCGACACGGGCCTGGCGGCGGTACCCAGCTGCGGGAGCACAAAGGCGATCACCGCCCATGCTACGAACGGGGCCAACAGGGCCGTGGTCTCCCTCTTGATGTAGAGGCCTCCCAGCACGCCTAGCGCCGCGAAACCCAGCAGCAGCACCCACGTCAGCGCCCCAAAACCAGCGAGCCTGGCCGTGTTGCCAAGCCCCAACGGGGCCCGCGTGATCACGCTGATGCTCAACCAACTGATCACCGACGACACCGCGACCACCACGGCCAGCAGCGCGCCGATGCCGATCATGCGCCCGGCGAGCAGCGCCTTAACGGGCGAGGGCCTGGTCAGCACCAGGTCCGCCGACGCGGCCTTGCGGTCGCGCAACGCCGACTGCACGCCGAGTGCGGCCGCCATGAGCGTGCCGATCATGACCACGTAGATCACGGTGTTGCGCGCGAAGAACAGCGGGGCCACGTCGACGAAGGGATTGGGTTGAGTGGTGAGGCCATCCGCGAGCACCTGACGGTAGATGCCGCTCACGGTGTGCTGCGTCATCCACCCGATGAAGGACGAGAAGCCCACCATGCCAATGAACATCGCGACCAACAGTTGGGGCGCACGATTACGGCGGCTCGCAAGGAGCTCATGACGCGCGACCACGGCGAGGACGCTCATGCGCCGGTCTCGAAGGCCGCGGTCTCAATTGCGGCGGTCTCAAAGTAGGCCGCCTCGAGCGCCTGCTCCGTCGGGTATGCCCCCAGCGTGGCCGACAGCGAATCCTGGTGCACCAGTTCCCCGTGGCGCAGGATGCCGATGCTGCTGCACGTGCGCGTGACCTCCGCCAAGAGGTGGGTGTTCATGAAGATGGTGGTGCCCCATTCGGCATTGAGTCGCACCACCGTCTCGCGCAGCGTTCGCACGCCCTCTGGGTCCAGTCCGGACGTGGGCTCGTCGAGGAACAACACTGCGGGCCTGTGCAGGATCGCCTGGGCGATCCCCACCCGCTGACGCATACCCTTGGAAAACGTGCCGAGGCGCTCATGGTCGTGGCCCTCGAAGTCGAGGAACGCGAGCACCTCGCCGATGCGAGAATCGGGCTTTCCGATGCCGGACAGCTTGGCAAAGAAGCGCAGGTTCTCCATGAGAGTCAGCTCGTCATAGAACTGGACGCTCTCCGGCAGGTATCCGATGGCCGAGCGCACCCCGCGGGAATCGGCGACGATGTCGTGGCCCGCCACCGTGGCGGTTCCCCCGGTTGGCCGCAACAGCGTCGTGAGCAACGCCACCGTGGTGGTCTTGCCAGCGCCGTTGTGGCCAAGTAGGCCAAAGATCTCTCCCGCGGCCACCTCGAGTGAGAGGGAGTGGAGAGCAAGCGTCGGCCCGTAGCGGTGCGTGAGGCCGTGTGTGGAAATGGCTAGTGAGGTCATGACCCGAAACTACGGAGGAGCGCGTGAGAGGAGCGTGAGAATCCGAAGATGAGAGCCAGGTGAGAGCGCAAAAACGGGCGCTATCCACGGGCCTTCTCCGCGACATACCGTGTGCTCGGTTTGATCCCCATCCCGCGAGCGCCCCCGCGCCGTTTCGAAAGGCCCCCCATGGCACTTGCCCCCCTCACCCTGCGCTCGTCCTCCTCGTTGCGGCCGATGCTCAACAAGGTCCCGGAGGTCATCGCGGCCTTCTGGATCGTCAAGGTGTTGTCCACCACGGTTGGCGAAACATTCGCCGACTTCCTCAACAGCGACGTCGGCCTGGGTCTGTGGGGGACCATCGGCGTCATGGCGGCCGCGCTCGCGATCGCGATGGTGTTCCAGATGCGACTGCGCCGCTACTACCCGCCCGTGTACTGGCTCGTGGTGGTGCTTGTCAGCATCGTCGGCACGCTTATCACGGACGCCCTGACGGACGTGTACAACGTGCCGCTCCTCGGATCGACAGCCGTATTCTCCATAGCCCTCGCCGCGACCTTCGTCCTCTGGTACCGAGCCGAAGGCACGCTGTCGATCCACACGATCACCACGTCAAAGCGCGAGGCGTTCTACTGGCTCGCGATCCTGTTCACGTTCTCGCTCGGCACCGCCGCCGGTGACTACCTGTCCGAGGACGTTGGCCT
>JBBREQ010000124.1:0-5860 GCA_038202795.1 Coriobacteriia bacterium
CAACATGAGCGCGTCGTCCTTTCCCACGTACTCGAGGATGCTGAACGACTCGGTGCCGTCACCGCTGCGATCGTTTTCCAGCGAGACGAAGTTGTACGCCTCGCTCGTCTCCATCGCCTCGAGCACATCTTCGGACGTAACATCGAGGTATTCGGCGATCTCCTGTATCGAGGGCGAGCGCTGTAGCTTCTGCGTCAGAGCGTCGACGGCTTGGTTCACTTTGAACGAGAGCTCCTGTAGACGCCGAGGAACCTTGATAGCCCAGCCCTTGTCGCGGAAATACCGCTTGAGCTCGCCGACGATTGTAGGTGTGGCGTATGTGGTGAACTCGACCTGCCGCTCGATATCGAATCGGTCGATTGCCTTTATCAGACCGATCGTACCCACCTGGATGAGATCGTCGATGGGCTCTCCCCGGTTCCTGAAGCGGCTGGCCAGGTACTTCACCAGGTTCAGGTACATGGTAATCAGCTCATCGCGCGCATCCTCATCTCCCTCAAGACGATAGAGGCGGAAGAGCGCCTTTGTGTGGGGCTTGTCCCAGGTCAGCCTGCGAGTCTGCTTCGCCGGCCGTCGACTATAGGCCATCGACGCCCCCCGCGCGTTTGCACAGCCGCAACGAGCCAGCCCCTGATTCGTCACTTACCAGCTCGAAGCTGTCGCACACGGACTCGAGAATGAAGGTCGTATACGACGCACGACGCCCGACTTCCTCGTCGGCCAGCTGCTCGGCTCCAAGCCCGACTTCAAGAGCGAGCTCGTCTCCTCCCAAAGTGAACCTGAACGTGAGGTCCGCTCCCTCCGCCACGGTGTCGGCGGCGTACACGAACGCCTCTTCGGCGGCGAGGCGCACGTCCTCGACCTCGTCATAACTCATGCCGAGACGGGCCGCGAGTGCGGCCGCGGTCATCCGCACCGTCTTGGCGTAAGCGCTCTTCGCGGGGACGGTCATCGACACCTGATCGTGGGGCATGATTCCTCCGGTCCTACTCATGAAACAGCTTCATCGTCTTGCGCACCGTCCGCGTCCTCGACATGCGCACTGTCCGTCTTCTCCACATGTGCCGCAGGCGAGGCCGAATGTTTGCGGTAATTCCACGCTTTGCGAACGCGCGAGGCCGCCTCGGACACGATCTCCCCGGGCGCGTTGACGATATCGCTTATCGTCGCCGAGGCATGGCTCACACGCGAGGACGTGTCCTCGAACTGCGTGATGATGCCGTCGATGCGAAGCAGCTCCGCGTTGAGCGCATCAACGGTGACATCAGCCTTGTCTGCCAAGGGCACGAGCCGCGCTCTGAGCTCGTCGGACGTCAAGCGGAGTGAATGTGAGGTGGCCACAAGATCGCGCAGCGCCCACACGGCGACACCACAAACGACCCCCGCGCAGACAAGCACGACCGAAAGCAGTATCTCCACGACGTCCACGGGGCCTCCTGCACGACAACATCACAGTAGCCATTCTAGCAGGAATCGTTGGGGTTTCCGGCACTCCGTGACGTGCTTCAGAGCCGCTGACGGTGCGTCGTCCGAGGCGCGCCACCCATCATGGCGTGTCGGGCTCCACCTGCGGGCGGCAAAACGCGCCCCGCTCCAGGCCTTCGGGCAGATAGCGCTGCTCGAGCGCCTCGTCAGGTCGGTCATGTGGGTACACGTAGTCTGCGTAGGCGGCCGATCCCGGCCTATGGCGGTCGCGAAGATGGCTTGGCACCGCCCGCGCGGGCCCGTTCGTGATCTCAGCGAGTGCCGCGTCTATTGCGATGTATGCGGCGTTGCTCTTGGGCGCCCGGGCTAGGTAGATAGCTGCCTGCGCGAGACCGATTCGACACTCAGGCAGCCCGACCGACTCGACAGCCCGAAATGCGGCTTCGGCCACGATCAACGCCATCGGGTCGGCATTGCCGATGTCCTCAGACGCCAGTATCACCATCCTGCGCGCGATGAACTTCGGGTCCTCGCCTCCGTGAATCATGCGCGCCAGCCAGTAGACCGCCGCGTCGGGATCGCTTCCGCGCATCGACTTGATGAATGCGCTGGTCACATCGTAGTGAACGTCGCCCTTCTTGTCGTAGGGCAGGATCCGCGTCGGGTTCGCCTCGGCTACGTCCGCGCGCGTGATTTGGGCGCTGTCGCCCTTACGAGAAGACGCGCATTCCGCGGAGAGCTCCAGCGTTGTCAGCGCGACCCGAGCGTCACCGCCCGCGGTCCTGACGATCGCCTCACGGGCGTCGGGAGCAAGCGAAGCCACCCCTGCGAGCCCTCGCTCATCGGACAGCGCGCGGTCGAGCAGTATCGTCACGCTCTCATCGGAAAGTGGCTCGAGTTCGATCACGCGAGAACGGCTGATGAGCGGCGGGTTCACCTCGAAGAGCGGGTTCTCGGTAGTGGCGCCGATAAGGACGATGACCCGGTCTTCGACGGCATGCAGCAGCGCGTCTTGCTGGGACTTGCTGAACCGGTGAATCTCGTCGACGAACAGGATAGTCCGCTCGCTGCTCATCCCCAAACGGCTCGACGCCGACTCGATCACACGCCGCAAGTCCGCCACGCCAGAGGTGACCGCCGAGATCTCCTCGAAATGCGCCTGCGTGGCCTCGGCGATGATGCGCGCCAAGCTGGTCTTACCGGTCCCCGCAGGGCCGTACAGGATGACCGAGGACAACGTGTCGCGCGTGATCGCACGCCTCAGCCATGTCCCCTCGCCAACCGCCCGCCGCTGACCGACGAATTCGTCGAGGGTTCGAGGCCGCATACGAGAAGCGAGCGGCGCCACCCCGGCGCGCGCCCGCTTCTCGTTCTCGTCAAAGAGAGTGTCCACGCAGGACGCTACTCGGTCACGCGGAGCACCTGACGCTCGATGAGGTCAGAATCCACGAAGCCGCTATGGCGATAGATGATCATGCCCTGGTCATCGACTATGAGAATGAATGGTGTGAAGGTGACCCCGAGCTTGCGCGCCAGCATGATGGACTCCTGCGCCTTCGCGTCGTCACTGAGCTCCTCGTCGACCACGGCAACGCCGTCCTTGCTCATGCTCGAGTACTCACCAACGTCGTAGGTGAGCAGGTCGGCAAGCCCTTGATTGTCCTTGGTGACCGTCTTGACTTCGGCTAGAAGATCGTCGCTGTCCCGCGACTCATCGTCTGTGAACACGAGGATCATAGGCTGCTTGTCTGCGATGCGTTCCGCGACAGAGGTGGGAACACCCGAGCCCGACGGAAACGGCTCGAACGTGTTGCTCTCCTCCGCAGACCGATCAGCGATGGGGTTCGCCAGATCAACGGCGGCAACGGGAGGGGGAGGTGGTGGGGTCTCTGTGGCCGGGGCCTCTGCGGCGTCACCGCCTCCGCCACAGCCGGCGAGCGTGAGAGCGATGAGTACTACGGCGAATGCTACGACTAGTCTGCGCATGCTGCTGCCTCCACTGCTACGTGTACGCCCCGCCCTGCCATAGCCCGACGGGTGAACCTGCCTCAGCAGGTGGGTGCCCGCACCGTGACTTCCAGCTTCCCCCTCGAACAGGGATTCCTGTCTGCCACGAAATGTGAGGCTCCCGAAAGAGAAATGTTGGTTCGACCGTATGAGCCGGGCCGCTGGCAAGGCGAAGCCTAGGCAAAGTGTACCGCTCGCACGGGCCAACGGACAACTGTGTAGCGCTAGTCGACTTTCAGGTGCACGTCTTTGAGTTGACGCGCCGATACGGAGTCCGGCGCAAGCGTCATAGGATCGGAGCCCGACGAGGTCTTGGGAAACGCGATCACGTCGCGAATCGACGATGACCCGGCCAGAAGCATGATCAGCCGATCCAAACCAAGCGCGATGCCGCCGTGAGGAGGCGCTCCGAACGAGAGAGCTTCAAGCAGGAAGCCGAACTTCTCGGTGATCTCCTCCTCCTCGAGCCCGAGGCGGCGCAGCACCCGGAACTGCAGCTCAGGGTTGTGGATTCGCAGGGTGCCCCCGCCGATCTCGAGTCCGTTCATGACCAGGTCGTAGGCATAGCTGAGAACGGCGGCGGGGTCAGACTCGACGAGATCCTCGTGCTCGGCGAACGGGAGAGTGAAGGGGTGGTGGTTCGCCGCCCAGCGCTCCTCGTCTTCGTCGAACTTGAACATCGGGAAGTCCATGACCCACAGCGTGTCGAAGCCCGAGCGCCGGATGCCCAACTCGTCGGCCAGGCGCAGCCGCAACGTGCCCAGCACCTCGTTGGCGAGCGCACGCCGGTCTGCGACCATGCACACCAGGTCGCCCGGCTCAGCCGCCGTCGCAACCCTGAGTGCGTCCATCTCAACTGCCGAGAAGAACTTGGCAACCGGGCTCTTGATCTCACCCTCCGAAGTGAATGCGACCCACGCGAGGCCCTTGGCGCCGGAGTCGATAGCCAGCTGGTTGAGCGCATCGATCCGCCCGCGGCTCCAGTCGCCCGCGCCCGTTGCGTTGATCGCCTTGATGGCGCCACCCGAAGCGATGGCGCCGGAGAACACCTTGAACTCGCTTGACGCGAACACTTCAGAGACATCCACCAGCTGCAACCCGAACCGGGTGTCCGGCCTGTCGGAACCGAAGCGCTCCATGGCCTCGTGCCACGTCATCCGCGGCAACGGCAGCGGCAGATCGTGCCCGGCTTCGTGCATGACCTCGCGCATCACGTCTTCCATCAGGGCGAGGATGTCGTCGACCTCAACGAAACTCATCTCGATGTCGACCTGGGTGAACTCGGGCTGCCGGTCGGCGCGCAGGTCCTCGTCGCGGAAGCAACGCGCAATCTGGTAGTACCGTTCGATGCCACCCACCATGAGCAGTTGCTTGAACAGCTGAGGTGACTGCGGCAGCGCGTAGAACTTGCCCGCATTCATTCTGCTCGGAACGATGAAGTCGCGCGCACCCTCGGGGGTGGAGCGGCCCAGGATGGGCGTTTCGACCTCGATGAATCCGCGGGTCTCAAGCGACTTGCGGAAGCGCTGCGTCACCCGATCGCGAAGCACGAGCGCGCTTGCGACCTCCGGGCGACGGATATCGAGATAACGCCACTTCATGCGCGTGAGCTCATCGGTGTCGATACCCGCCTCGATCTCGAACGGAGGCGTCTCCGAGCGGTTGAGCACTATCGCCGATGTGATGACGACCTCGACCTCACCGGTGGGCATGTTGGGGTTCTCGGTACCGGCCGGGCGCTTGCGCACGGTGCCGTCGAGCATGACGACCCACTCGGGGCGCACCTGCTCCGCAACCACGAATGCGGCACCCGACGCATCCGGGTCAAACGTGCATTGGACGATCCCTGAGCGATCCCTCAGGTCGAGGAAGATCAGTCCGCCGTGGTCGCGTCGTTTGCCCACCCAGCCTGTGAGCCGGACAGTCTCCCCAACGGCGGCGCCGCCAAGTGATCCTGCGGTGTGCGAACGCATCGAGTAGCGTGCATCCAGCATGTGTGATGCCTTCCGGTCCCAGGGCGCCCGACGGGCACCGCTTGTTATTCGGTCCCTGCAAGCGCGTCTCGCACCGCGGCCACAACGGCTTCGAGCGCGACACGCGTCTCTTCTTTGCTACCCATGTCTCGCATGGTTACCTGCCCTGCCGCAAGCTCGTCGGGCCCGACGACGAGTACGAATCGCGCCCCCAGGCGGTCGGCCTGCTTGAACTGCGACTTGAGGCTCCGGGCCTGATGATCCAGCTCGACGCCAACGCCCGCATCGCGCAGCGCCGAGGCGATTTCGAACGCCTTCTGCGCGACCGACGCATCCACCCGCGCCACGTAGACCTGCGCGATGGGCGGCGCAGGTACCAGGGCGCCGGTAGCCTGCATCGCCATGAGTGTACGCTCGAACCCGAGCGCGAAACCCAACCCGGGAGTGGGCGGGCC
>JBBREQ010000125.1:0-5842 GCA_038202795.1 Coriobacteriia bacterium
CGCCTCTTCGATGTTCTTGAAGCCGATGCCCTCCTCGGCCAGCCCGGGGATCGGCAGCGTCCGCGCGACCGAGCCGAGCCCGATGATCAGGTGGTCGTACGTGATCTCGTAGGGAGCGCCTTCCTCGGGCGTGATCTCGACCTTCCGGTCGGCGTGCCGGATTGCACTCACCTTGCCGTAGAGCACGTCGGCGCCCTTGAGCGCGCGGCGGTGCGGCGCGACGGCGTTGCGGGGGTCGATCGACCCCGCCGCGGCCTCGGGAAGGAAGGGCGCGTAGGTCATGTACGGCCGGGGGTCGACGACGACGATCGCGGCCTCGCGCGTGCCGAGGCGTCGGCGCAACCGGCGCGCGGAGTACAGACCGACCGTCCCGCCGCCGAGGATCACGATGCGAGGCACCTTGCGCGGGCGGGCGACGGACGCCGTCGCGGCCGGGACGGAATCAGTCATATCGCCAGGTTAGCGATGCCTACCCTGACCTGGGAACCCGCCGCGGCGGAGCAGATGGGGACTCCTCGCAAGTTTATCGACGAGCCGCGGGACCGCGATACCTGCCTGCGGCCACTCCTTCCGTGCTGCCGTTCAGTTGCCACCGTCCAGCCCGACCTCTGGGGAGGGCGCCACTGCTACGTGGCTCGAGAGCGGGTGTTCGCGCAGAAGGGAGGGCAGCTGGTGGGCGCCGGCGAGTGAGTCGCCGCTCGCGGGATGTGGGGCGAACTCGGGCCAATGGTCACGCAAAGCGCGTACGCAGGCCGCGCGGACCGGGCCGGGGCCCAAGATGCCTCCGATGAGGCAGATCACGGGGTTCGCCTGATCCTCCTCGCCGATGCGGTTGACCGCGGTGACCGCTGCGTGCGCGAGTTCCTGCCCCGCGCGGACGAGAATCCCTGCCGCGATTCGATCGGTGGCGGCCATGTCGAACACGCCTGGCGACAGAGACGCCACTACCCGGACGCGATCAGGATTGGTCAGCAACTCCATGTAGGCGGCGTCTAGCCGCGGGAACAGCCGCTGGGCCGCCTCTGTGAGCGCGGTAGCAGGGCCGCGACCATCATGTGCGCGCATCACCGCATCCAGGGCCTCGCGTCCGATCCAGTAGCCAGAGCCGGCGTCACCCATCACGTAACCCCAGCCGTCAACGCGAGCGACTGAGCGGGCGCCGACGCCGAGAGTCACCGCGCCCGTCCCGGCCGCCACGACGACCCCACGCTGGTCACCGATCGCACCGAGGAAAGAGGTGACCGAGTCTGGGGTGAGCGACACGCGAACGACGCCGGACGGTTTGCACAGTTCAAGGAGGGCGGTCGCGTCGGTATCGTCGGCGCGACTGAGGGCTGCGGCTCCGACAGCCACGTCGATCGGGGTGCCGTCCCCGTGGGACGCAACGAGCCGGATCACCCGGACCAATTGGGACAGCAAGCCCACTTCGGCCCGGACTCCCGGGTACTTGAAGTCGGGAAGGTCGGCGAACCGCACCTTGACAGCAGTCTGTCCAGCGTCGATCGCGAGGATGATCGGCCGCATCATGTCCTGCGTAGCCAACGCGTGCGCGCCCACCGTCGTCGATTCGGCTGCCGCTTGAGCAGTTCCGCGGCGAGGAGTCTCGGTCCGGCCGATCCGGCGGCACGGCCCGGCTGGGTGCCAACGGACATGATTCCCCCGGTTGAGCGCCCCAAGCGCGATGAGAGTGTCCGATCGATGACCGCGATCGCAGCGGCCTCGATCACGGGCTTCGCCGAGCAGGGCCTGGTCTCAACGCACCTCGCCCCAGGCGAGAAGGCGTCGAAGGATTCCGCGCGAAACACAGCGCGGAACACAGTCACGATGCTCGGTTGGCTCACACGCCGCCTCTTCCTTCGCCCTGGCACTCCACGTACCGGACTCTGAACGTCATTAGACTAAGTGTGACCCAAGTGCGCTGTCAAACATGTTCACTCTCTGCCTACGGGCGCCCATTTCTGACTACCGGTGGTTACGTTGAGGCCCTGCGGACCGTCCGTCCGAGTCGGACGATCGGACGCGGCGCAAGGGATCGATCGCGGGCCGCACCGCTGGCGACCAGACACGACAGCCCGTCGCTGCGGGCCTCAAGGGGCTGAAGACATCTCCCGGTGCGGGTCATTGCGTATGCATTTGAGCAGGCTTTCTACCCGAACGCCACCACCGATGAGTGAAAGCATGGTGCCCACGAGCCACCCACACCCAGGGCTCCGAGCCTGGACGTGGCCGCGCTCGGCTTCATGGGTGACCACTGCTCAGCCACCCAATCCCACCGCATGTCTGCCGCCACTTGTGACCATCTCTGCCCGTCTGTGATTTGACATGACCGAAGTGATGACTACACTTGAACACACACCCCGTCTCCTAGGAGGTCTGATGCTGGCCCGTGAGCGAGAGCTCCATATTCTTCAGAAGCTCCAGATGCAGCCAGCGATCTCGGCCTCGCAACTGGCCGATGAGTTGGGTTGCTCGCGCTCGACGATCCAGCGCGACCTCAGAAGACTGGATGAGCGCGGCGAGGTCCAGCGGCAATTCGGCGGAGCTATGCACCCGCAGGTCGAAACGGTCATGAGTAGCCTGAACGAGTCCGCACTCGACACCAAGGTCGACCGCAATGCTGCGGCAAAGCGCCTGATCGCAACGCGCGCTCTCGAGGAGATCAACGAGGGCGACCTCGTGTTCATCGACTCGGGTAGCACTCCCCTCTACCTCCTGCCTGGTCTCGCCAAGCGGCGCGTGATTGTGGTAACCAACTCCATAGCTGCAGTTAGCCGGCTCGCGGGCGTCCAAGCGGAGATCTACCTCCTCGGCGGCCGCTATGAGCACAAGTATCAAGCGACGATGGACGCGATCACGGTCCGAGAGATCCAAGATTTCCGATTCGACATTGCCGTGTTCGGCGCCAACGGCGTCGATCTGAAGTTTGGCGAGGCGTACGTCAGCGAGTATCAGATCGGTGAGATCAAACGGAACGCCCTCGAGCGCAGCAAGAAGTCAATCCTGCTGATTGACGAATCAAAATTCGACTACACCGGAGTCTGTCGCTACGCCATGCTGTCGGAGTTCGACAAGGTCTTCGTGAATGACACGCCGGAGGGCTATCCACTCCCCGACAACTTCGTGCTGTGCAACGCAGAGCAAAGAGAGGCCGCATGAACACGTCCGACCCCACCAAACGAGCGCTCCTGGAATCCATGAGAGGGCTCGTTGTCTCCTGTCAGGTGCAGCGAGACGACCCGACCTACACAGACGGTTTCGTCGTCAAAATGGCGCAGGCCGCGCAATGGGGCGGCGCAGCTGGAATCCGCGCGAACAGCCCAGACCAGATCGCCCAGATCAAGGCAGCGGTAGATCTTCCCCTGATCGGCCTGTGGAAAATCTGGTCAAGCACTACCGACGTGTTCATCACACCAACCCTCGACGCCGCCAAGCAGGTATGGGCAGCCGGCGCCGACGTCGTGGCCCTGGACTGCACGTTCCAGCTCAACGATGAAGGGCAGCGCGCATGTGATCTCCTGCCGATCCTCAAGGCGGAGATCCCGAAGGCACTCGTGTTCGCCGACGTCTCCACCTACGACGAGGCGAAGAATGCGGTCGAGCAGGGGGCTGACATCGTCGGCCCGACGCTTCGCGGCTACACGGCCGACACGGCGCACATCGACGAAGCGGATTATCGCGAGTTCGCCCGCATGTGCAGGGATTTCGGCAATGACGTGTTCATGGTGATGGAGGGGCACATCTACACGCCGGAGGACGCCATGAAGGCGATGTTCCTCGGCGCCGACAGTGTGGTCGTCGGAAGTGCAATCACTCGACCACACCTGATCACCAAGAGGTTCACCGATCTTCTCGGGGGCTTTCAGACGAACTGGCGCGACGCGGAACGGAGCAGCCACCCCAATGCCTAAGGTCAGCGTCGCCGGTGCCCAGAACGTTCAGGTGAGCAAGAAGCTCCCGGTGGAAAAGTCGCCCCAAGAGCAGCTCGCGATCATGGAGGAGTACACCCGGGTTCACCGCGAGTCGAGCTCCCTGTCCAAGGAGGAGCGTGAGGTCAACTGTCTTCGCGTGCTCTATCCAAGCCTGTTCCGTAGCATCGAGGACGATGACTGGTTCGCTGGTCGGCTCGATTTCCTGCCGATCGGATTCGGATCGGTGACGTCCGTCGGCGGCGTGGGGCACTACTGCGTGTTCGACAACCTTCAAGCCTTCGGCGCGGCGCTGGAGTCAGCGGGAGACCGCGACCGGGTCGACGCCATGTACGAGTACTGGACCGAGCACGACACCAAGGCCCTGTACTGCGCTGACGTCCTCACAGAGACCACCATCGGTAGGTTCATCGATGCCGACTTCCCCCTGATGGCCACGGCCCGGCTGAGCGGGGTGATGCTCGATTATGAGACCATCCTCGAACTTGGAGCCAAGGGGATGGAAGAGAAGCTCACGAGCCGTCTCTTCGACGAACCGGACAACCAGTTCCTCCTCGCCTGCATGGCCGCCCTCGACATCTATCGACGTGTCGTCGACACCTACCTGGACAAGGTCTCCACCGAGCTTGCAACGGTCAACTCTCAGGCCCGGCGCGCTCGACTTACGACGATGGAGTCGTCGCTACACGCCATTCGCGACGGCAGGGCCGAGACTCTCCACCAGGCCATCCAGCAGGCCTGGCTCTTCGCCCTGCTGGCCGGGTGCATCAACTACGGGCGCCTCGACGACTACCTGGGGCCCTACCTCGTTCGGGACCTCGAAGCGCAGCTCATCAACGAGACGGAGGCACGCGAGTACCTGGTGTCCTTGTGGACGATGATCGAAAACCGCCGGACGACGGTCAACGGACGCATCATCGTGGGCGGCTACGGACGCAAACACCCCGAGGCCGCCGATGCCTTCGCCAAGCTCGCCATCGAGGTCACGGCACAATGCAAGTACGTCGAGCCGCAATTCACACTGAGGTTCAACAAGTCGACTCCGACAGAAATCATGGATGCCGCCCTAGACTGCATCGGTACTGGCGCGACCTATCCGACTCTCTACAACGACGATACGAATGTGCCAGCAGTCATGTACGGCATGCGCGTGGACCGCGCTGCTGCCGAGCAGTACGTGCCCTTCGGTTGCGGTGAGTTCGTGATCCAGGGTCAGAGCATCGGAACGCCAAACGTTCTGATCAACCTGCTCAAGATCCTCGGCATCGCGCTCAACGGTGGGTACGACCCGATGGACGGCGTGTATCGCGCCGGGACGGTCAAGTTGAGAGCACTCTCCGAATTGACGACTTTCGAGGACTTCTACGACCAGTACAAGGTGCTCCTGGACTACTACCTCACGCTGGGCGCCGATGCTCAGTGCCACAGTTACGAGGTCATGAACCGCGAAGTTTCGTTCGTCTTCGGCAGCCTTTGGATGAACGATTGTGTCGCTCGCGGCAAGAGCATGCTCGACGGCGGGATTCGATACCTCGGTGGAACTAACGAGACCTACGGCAACATCAACACCAGCGACTCCCTGTACGCGATCAAGAAGTTTGTCTACGACGAGCGCAAGTATTCGCTCGACGAGCTGAGGGAGGCTGCCCTTGCGGATTTCGTCGGAAACGAAGACCTTCGCACGGATCTCGTGGACTGCCCGAAGTACGGCAATGACATTGACGACGTAGACGAACTTGCCAACGACTTGTACGAGTACATAGCGAAGCAGAACCGCCAACTCGGACTGGCCCGCGGCATGGACTACTACCTGATCGTCATCAGCAACAACCAGACCAATACTGAATGGGGCCGTCGGACCGCCGCGTCGCCCGACGGCCGCACGTCCGGCAAGTTCATGAACCCTGCGAACAACC
>JBBREQ010000126.1:0-5836 GCA_038202795.1 Coriobacteriia bacterium
AGCTTCAACGCCAACGCCAGCGGTGATGGGCAGACCTGCGCCGCCCGTGGCAACCGTCGGAGTAGCGCTGTACGGGATACCGATCATGGCCTGCTCCATGGGGCCGCGAGCGTCGCCGGCGTCCTTGGGAGACGCGTTCCACGTGGTGGGAACGATGCACTGGTACCGCGTGATCTTGCCTGCGGCATTGATGCTGGCCATGTGCATGAGCGCACCGCGCGGAGCCTCAGTGGCACCGAAGCCCGAAGCTGCCGCCGTGGGAAGCTTCTGGGTGTAGGTATCCGCCGTGCCAAGCGCGTCGAGATCGCCGATCCATCCGCCACCCGCCCACACGAAGGGGAAGCCCTTGGTGAACGTGCCGATCATCCTCTGGATGAGGACGAAGGACTCGAGAGAGCGGGCGCGCAGGCGGTCCATCGTCGAAGCGCCGGCCTTGAGGTTAATGACCCAAGCGGCAACCGTGCCCGTGATGACCGCGCTGCCAGCCGTGTATGCGGCAACGATATCTCCGGCGGTCGGTGCGACCGTAGCCAAGTTGAGGTTGGTGACGACCGTGTCGCCAGCCGCCGTCGCGCCACCGAGCGTCAGGGTCGCGAGACCCTCACGCACGAGTGCGACTGCCACATCGGGCTCGACCATCTTGGGATCGAGGCCGATAAGGTGGCTCGCGTCGCCACGTGTGAAGTCCTTGACGTAGTAGTCATAGCCCTTGAGACCGCCGAGACCAGCGGTTGCCATCGAAGTGGCGAGCGCGACACCGTCCTGGTAGAACGTTCCGACGAACATGCGAGCCATCGGCCCGACTTCCATGGGGGCGCCGTTCCAACGCGGGGCCTTAAGCCACGAGTACTTGGTGGCCGAGTCACGCTTGGGTACGGTCCGCATCTCGGTCGCTGGGTTCGTCGTGTCCTGCACAACGACGTTTGCATTGCCTGCAGCGTCGAGTGTCGTGACACTACCTGCGTAGCGAGAGTGCTTGATGTCCTCGCGCAGGAAGTCAGCGACATCCTGCTTGGTGATCGGCGTGATGGCGCCAGCAAGACCGACCTTGGCGCCACGCGCGATACCAAGGCTACCACCAGGCTGCGGGAACGCGCCCCACGACAGGTAGTTGCCGGAACCGGAGCCGTAGCCGAGACAAGGGCCATAGGGGCTCGACACGTTGTTGAGGTTGTCGTAGCCGGGGTACAGCGCGCCCAAGGCGAGGAAGATCGGCACGAACTCCTTGACGATGAACTCGCCGATCTCCTGCATCATCGAACGGTAACGATTGCACTTGGTCGTGAGGACCTCGGTGCGATCGGTGGTTACGCCACCCGCGACGAAACACGATGTCATGGGCATGCGACCCGCAAACAGAGCGCCCGCCTCAAAGGTGAGACGACGGATGCGGAGTGCCTTGACGTAGGACTTGATAACAGCAGACCACAGGTCCTTGGAGAACCCTGCCGCGTCGAGCGGCAGCGTCGCGCCACTCTGAGCAGGCTGGTTCGCATTGGTGGTAGCGGCAACGCCCTTGCCGGTCGCCCGGAGCAGCGGATGATAGAAACTATCCGCGAAGTACGGCGTCCAAGGCGGGATGTTGGGGCCCTGGATGTAGCTGGGCGCAGCGAGGTGGTATGAGTGGGTGATGTGGGACATGAGGAACTCCGCGGACAGCACGAGGTTCCTGATGTGCACGGCCTTGGCAGGGATGCCCTGGCCGGCCGGGACGGCCACGATCGTGTTGCCCGTCGTGCTGCTCAGCTGGGAGTCGCCAGCGACCCACGTCTGGAAGCTATCGTTGTAGCCCAGCACGTTGTCCGCCGCAAAGGTGGATGCCTGGCCGTGAGGCACAGGGCACACGCCGCAGATGCGCTGCGTGAACGTGATCGCGTCATTGACCTGACGGCCGATGAGGAAGTTCTCGAAGCCACGCCACAGGTTACCGTGAACGTCGGCCTGCGATACGTATCCATCCGGAATCGTGCCACCGTCACCGCCAGAGGCAACCGTGAGCTTCACGCCCAAGTGGCCTTCGATTCTCGAAATAGGATCGACTTCTCTGGTAAGAGCCATTTATCTGTTCCCTCCTTCCTATGCTAGCGGACGACGAACGGCAAGAAAGCGTCCGGATAGCCCTTTTCCGTGCAAGCCATGCACGGGTGGCCACCGGCAACGCAGTTGCCGCCCTTCGTACCATTGGTTCCGCCAACGTTGTAGTCCAGTCCGGGATTGACTGCGTTGTTGCGGGGAGCTTGACCGTTCCAACCATGTACACCACAAAGCGTCATGGTCTGCGGGCCCTTGCAGCCGATCATCTGGAGACAGCCAGGCTCGCCCGGCTTGGTCGCGAAGATGCCGGCCTTGAACGACGGGTAGCGCTTGCAGTACGCGCCGTGCAGCGGCAAAGCGTAGACCGCCTTGAGACGCCGCTGGTTATCTACGGCCGTCGTCTTGATCGATAGTCCGGCGCCAAGAATATTCAGGGGGCCGGTGCCGCCAGCGAGCACGGCAGTTGCGTCAACGAGCCACGCAACGATCGTAAGCACGAACCACCAGGGGTTGGTGGGACATCCGGGAACGTTGATGACCTTGGTGGCCGCAGCTTCGCCGGGCGCACCCTTGGTCAGCAGAAACGCCTGGACGCCCATCGCGCCCGTCTGGTTGCTTGAAGCACCCAGTACCGGCGACTTGCACGCCGGGTAGCCGCCGAAGCAGGCACACTGACCGATGGGCACGACTGCCTTGCATGAGCCATTGATGGCGAGCTTGTAGACGACATCGTCGAAGCTCAGTTCGCCGGCGCCCTGCTCGGGCTTGCCGATCGAACACCACGGAGCATCGTCCACAGCGCCGGGCTTGTTCCAGTAGCCGCCGCCAGCAAACGGCTGGACGGCACCCTCAACCACAAGAACGAACGGCGTGGCGCTGGCGGTATTCATGAGCTGCTCGAGCCACTTGTACGCGAGGTCGCCGCCCATGCCCATGACCGTCTCATGATACTGAAGGTCGATGAAGTCGATGAGGACATCGGCGATGGTCGCGACGTTGGCATCTTCGAAGTTCGAACCAACGATTCCGTCCGTGTTCTGAAGCGTACGGTGACCGTAGGGATGTCCATCACTTGCATTCGCTACCGTACCGCCCGTGCCGTCGCCACCGACGGCCAGGTCGAGGGCCTTGAGCGTGTTGATGCTCGTTCCCTCGATGGCGGTGCCTCTGACGTCTTCGAAGAGACTCAGAAGCGAAGTTGAGCAGCCTGTGCATTCCGCACCATGAACCCACACTACCTTGGGCTTCTGGGTCCACGGTCCGCCGGCCCACGCGCCGGTCGCGCCGCCGTGGGCAAAGGCCTGGGAGACCTGCGAGAGATCAACCTGGCTCATCCCCATGGCGGCTGCCAGGGTGCTCAACCGGGTGACAAACTGTCGCCTGGTAATAGCCATACTTTACTTACCTCCTTAACGCACTCGGTTGCGGGGATTGCTGGCCGAGATCGAGTGAGATAAGGCACCTCCTTCCAAGCTCGTCTCGGAGAACGGGCTGAAGGAGCTCGTGAAGTATGGCCTGATACCTGCGGACCAGAACCCGCCTCGCTTACCCACAAGGCACGTTCCAAACTCGTCCGAGGGCTCGATTGCCGGCTCCAACCCGTCGACGTGATATTCGGTTTGCGAACGTCAAGAAATGACGTTTGTAACGCTTGTTACATTGATACTTTTCTCATGCTACTGACCGCCGCCCATCTGGTCAACAAAATATTCATTAATCTTGCGTGGGCGGGGTCTTGCCGCGGCTGGCTACCTTCTCGTTTTGGGCGATGTACTCCTGATGATCGACCACGTTCATCTCCAGCACCCTCGCAACTCGACGCATCTCCGTGTCCTCGGTACCGAACAGCCTCGCACGCTGAGCGAGCGAGAGAACGATCGCGTCGCGCCATTCGAGTTCATAGCGCTCCTGGAGCGCCCGGGCATCTGAGTCGGAGTGGTCTGCGGCGTTCAGCAGCTCCGCGAGATTCACGCCATTCTGAGGTTCAAGCGTACTGAGCTTCTCGTAGTCCTCGGGCGTAACCTCCCAGCGCACGCGTCTCTGCGGCATCCGGTCGACCTCTTCAAGTTCGTAGAGGGCTACCACGAAGTCTGCAGTCGCGAAGTAGCGGCGGCGGCGGAGCAGGAGCAACAGCGGGAGCAGCAGGAGCGGTGAGAGGCACAGCATCCATCCCGTCGGTGTTGTGGGTAGCGGCACCGGGTTGGAGACCGCTGGCCAGCCCCACACCTGGATCCGGCCGTTGTAGGAATCCGCAATGAAGATCTTTTGGCGGGCGTTGATCGACGCGTCGTTGGGATAGCTGAACTGCCCTTCCAGCACGCCGCGCTCGCCGAAGCCCAGTTCCTTCTCGCCCTTGTCGGCGTTGAAGATGGTCGCGTCGTGGGAAAGCGTGTCGATGACGACGATTCGGCGGGGCTCCTTGGCATTGAGCTTGGGGAGGAAGTCGAATCCGCGCGGCAGTCCTTGTGTCACCACGAAGCGCTTGAAGTTCCCTGCACGGTCAAACACGTGAATACGCTGGTTATTGGAGTCCGCAACCCACACCTCGGAGCCGTTGACCTTCACCGAGTTGGGGAACTGGAAGACGCCCTGACCATCGTTGGCGTCGTCGACCATTCCGGCTGTTCCGATGCTCCGCTTGAAGACACCGTCAGGGCCGAAGATCAGGAGCCGGTGGCCATTGAGTATCTCAGTGACGTACAAGGTGCCATCCGGCGCGAATGCAAGCGCCACCGGTGCCCACTGTGCCCCCCCGGTCTCGAACTTGGGGAGCTGCTCTTTAGGGAGCTTGGGATCGAACTGGCGCACGAACTTGCCGTTCGCGTCAAAGATCTCAATGCCGCGCAAACGACGGTCGCTCACGTAGAACTCACCGGTCTTGGGGTTGCGAGCGACGTAGAGCGGCACATTGAGCTTGCCCTCGCCCCACGTCGCGACACGCCGTCCGGCCTCAGTAAACACATCGACAACATGGCGCCGAGAGTCCGTGACGTACACCCGCCCGCCTGTCACGAGGACTCCGAGCGGACGCGCCAACCGGTCCTTACCCTCGCCATTGAACGAGTACAGGTACACGGGCATGGGAAGTATCTCGTCTTGGTTGAACTCGAAGTCCAGGCCGATCTTCCTCGTTGCCTGGTAGTTAAGATACGCCATGCCTATGAGGGCCATTAGCAGTATAAGCAGCGTGATTGCCACGATGAGTCGAGTGCGCTTGCGCGTCATACGGCCGTATCCTTAGGTCGGAAGCAGGGTGGTTTTCGAGAGGTCGTGCTTCTTACTTCTTAAGCGAAGCGAGTATCTTCTTCGCCTCCGCGTTCTCGGGATCCATCTTCAAGGCCTCGGTGATGTACTTGGCGGCCAACTTCTGCTCTCCCATCGCCACGAGGACGCGCACGTGCGCAATGACCGCGTCAACGTTTTCGGGCTCGATCTCACGCGCCAACAGCGCCTCATCGACTGCCGTGCTGCTGTCTCCTCGAGCGAGCGCCTCCTGCGAACGGGCGATAGCGTCCTTGGCAGAACCGAGTTTGGCAAAGGATGCCTTTGCCTCCTCGCGGTCAGGCGCCAGCTCAAGCGCCTTGCGCAGGTGCACCGCAGCGTTCACCAGGTCGTCTTGCTCCAGCAGGATCTCGCCCCACAGGTTGTGTGCCTCGGCGTAGTTGGGATCCAGGGCAGTTGCCGCGTCGAGATTCTCAAGGGCAGCGTCATCGCTCCCGAGCCCGTGGAGTGCCTGTGCGAGAAGATAGTAGGTGTCGGAGGCATCGCGACGGATGCGCAGCGCTGCCTTGAAGGAGCCGGC
>JBBREQ010000127.1:0-5787 GCA_038202795.1 Coriobacteriia bacterium
TACCGGCTCGACCTGCTGCTCTACCACATCACCATGCGCTGCTACGTCGCACTCGAGCTCAAGACACGCCCGCTCGAACCAGGCGACTACGGGCAGATGACGCTATACCTGCGCAGCGCTCGAGGGCGTGGTCGCGAGAGCGGGGGCGCTGGACTCCTCGGCGTCGTGAGCAGTGCCCGATGTTCTCGTTGCATGAGCCCAGCCCTTCGGGTTGCCCACCCGACGACGGCCATCAGCTATCCCACCAACTCCGGGTGCGCCGTCGACAGCCACTCGTGCACCTGGATCTCGAAGTCCACAACGCGGCGGATGAGGGCAGCGACATCGTCTGCGTCGACGAGCCCGGCAGCATCGTACATGGTTGCGTTTCGCCGACGTCGCGCCGCCTCGAGGGCATCAGCGCTCGATTGTACCTGCGACCCCATGAGCCACGGGACGGAGCGCAGCGTATCGAGATGGTTCTCGCCGCCCCTGACTCGGTGCCCGGAGGCACGCACTACGATCTTCGCCAGCAAGAAGCCGGCTGTGTACGCGTCGACATAACGGCCATCGGTGCTTTGTGCGCGCACATTGGCGTCGCTCAGCGCCTCGGCGAACCGAGCGAGTAGATCCGCGATCTCCTGTTTCGATGTCCCCAAGGGCTCGAGGGTCTCAGGCGTCACCTTCGCCCCCGATCACGTCAACTCTGGGCTGCGCCAGAACCGACTGAATAAAGTGGTTGCCCTTGGCACGCTTGCGGTCGAACTCCCCAGGTCGATAGCTCACCAGGTCGATTTCGCGACCCAGCTCCCGCTGCGCTTCGGCAATCGGCTCCACCAACTCGTCGTCAGAGGCCTCGGTCACCACAACCAGGTCTATGTCGCTACCGATCCGGTCCGAGCCGCTTGCGGCTGAGCCGAACACGAACGCCCACTTCACAGGCTTTTCGAGCGTACCGAGGTGGCGAGCAATAGCCTCGGC
Source organism: Coriobacteriia bacterium (assembly GCA_038202795.1). Classification (GTDB taxonomy): domain Bacteria; phylum Actinomycetota; class Coriobacteriia; order Anaerosomatales; family PHET01; genus PHET01. The sequence goes on from JBBREQ010000127.1 coordinate 961, forward strand.
AATCCCGAACTCGCGCGCAAGAAGTGCTCGGATCTGCTCGAACCGCTCGGACCTCACTGCCCGGTAGTAAAGCCGGTTGCCGTCCCTGCGCTCGGAAAGAAGGCCCATGCTCACTAGCCGCTTCACCGCAAGTTGCACTGAGCGCAGCCCGGCACCCGACCTGCGGGCAATCTCGCGCTGGTGTATCTCGATTGTGGGATTCAACAAGAAGATCGCGAGGACGCGGCGAACCCCCGGCGTCGACACGAGCTGCGTGACAGCGCCTTCGAGCGACGCCGCATTGAAACCCACAACATACGCCGCACGGCTCTCTTCGACCTGCTCGGCCTCAGGCGCGTCCGTCGCGGCTCGGTCCGGCGCCATCAGGCGCGCCACTGCCCGTCCCGCGCGCGTCACGATGAATTCGGTCCCCGCCTCGGCCCGCTGCAGAACGTCGAGAAGCGAGCTTTGTAGCACCTCGGCGGTAATCTCAACGGTGTTAGTCATCTGACACACTTCCTTAGTCGGTTGACTAAGGACGAAGGTACTCGCCTGCACCAGGCGTGTCAAGGACAAGTGAAGCCATCTGCGCCAGGGCTTTCAGTGACCATGAGAGTGCCATCCGGACCCGTGCATTCGCCTGCGTTGATTGGTTTTCAAGACGATTGCACTTATCTGTTACACTGTGCATTCCATCGCACTTTAAGTCCTCATTAGAAGTATAATATGCAGAATAGAGAACACTATGGAACTTCAGAAGATGAGTCCGGTCGCCATAGCGGAGGAACTGGGCATGAGGCTCAGGCAAGCGAGACTCAACGCTGATCTGTCTCAAGCCGAGGTGGCATCTCGCGCAGGACTCAGTAGAAGGACCGTCCTCAACGCCGAGAAGGGACAGGCCCAGCTGGAGAACCTTGTCGCCATACTGGCCGCGATCGATAAGGTGAACCAGCTCAATGTGTTTCTACCTGTACAGGAGGTATCTCCGATACAGCTGGCGAAACTCAAGGGCCAGCAGCGACAGCGGGCGTCTAGGGCAGAGACAAAGGCCGATCAGGCCAAAGAGGTCGACCCCACATGGTGATGGAGGTCGCGAGCGTCAGGTACGACGAGCATGATGTCGGCGCGGTCAGTTTCAACACCGCGACGGGCATCGGCTCGTTCGAATTCGAACCGCGCTTCATCAGAACGGGCATAGAGCTGTCGCCCTTGAAGATGCCTCTGTCACGGAGCATCTACTCGTTTCCTGAGGCCGATCGGGACGTGTTCCAAGGGTTACCCGGGATGGTGGCGGACTCTCTGCCGGACGATTTCGGCACTGCTGTGCTGGATGCGTGGATCGCCGATCAAGGTAGGTCGCCGGCCGACGTCACGCCACTGCAGCGCCTCAAGTACACCGGAACGCGCGGCATGGGGGCACTCACGTATCACCCCGTTTTCCGGAGGAAGGGCCTGGACTCCTCACGGCACGTTGAGATCGAATCTCTCGTCGCTGTTGCCCAGGAGGTCCTGGACGAGCGAGGGCAGTTCGGAGTTCACCTCGGCACTGCGGGCCATCGGGATGAGGAGGCCATGCTGGCACTGATGACTGTAGGCGTCAGCGCAGGAGGCGCTCGGCCCAAGGCAGTGCTCGCCTTCAACGACGACTTCAGCCAAGTGCGGTCAGGACAGGTGGATGCGCCGGACGGGTTCACCCATTTCATCATGAAGTTCGACGGAGTCAGCGAACACAGCAGGAGCAAGGAGGCCTTTGGCGATCCGATGGGTTACGGGGTGATGGAGTATGTGTATCACCTGATGGCGACCGCCTGCGGGATCGACATGATGCCGTGCCACCTGCTCGATGAAGGCGACAGGCGGCACTTCATCACCCAGCGCTTTGATCGAGATGGCAACAAGAGGTTTCATGTGCAGACACTGAATGGCCTGGGACACATCAGCTACAGGCAAGCGGGCTTCTACTCCTACGCTGAGCTGTTGGCAACTACCAGAGAGCTGGGGCTGGGCGCCGACGACGCGCTGCAGATACTCAAGCGCATGGTCTTCAACATCGTCGCGCGCAATCATGACGACCACTCAAAGAACGTCGCATTCATGCTCGATGCCCAGCACAACTGGCGACTGGCGCCTGCGTACGACTTGGCCTACAGCTACAGGCCCGGAAGCCCTTGGGTAGGCAGCCATTGGATGAAGCTCAATGGGAGGCGAGATGACTTCACTCGAGAAGACTTCTACAGCCTTGGGAAGTTGAGCCCCATCTTCAGCAAGCGCCGGATCGACCAGGTGATCGAAGAGACAACGCAGCACGTGTCGCGATGGAGTGACCTGGCCGCGGAGCACGGTGTGCCGGCACCATTGCTCAAGACGGTAGCAGCGAACCTACGGCTGACGATCTAGCCTGCCCGGACGCCTCACTCCCCCGCCCACGTCCGCCCCCGCGCGATCGCCAGCACCGTCGACGCCGACACCCCGAACTCCGCCGCGACCTTGCGCGACGACACCCCGACCGCCAACCGCTGCTTGATCTCGCCCGCCTGAGCCGCCGTCAGCGCCTTGCCCCGTTGCGGTTTCTCGGCGAGTCGGCTTGCCAGCCCCGGGTCGAGTGCGGACCACGCGTGACCGTGCTTGATGGCGCTGACCATGCTGGGGCTGATGCCGAACTCCTCGGCGATCGCTCGGCCGGAACGTCCGGCTTCGAGCGCCTCGATGACCCACTGCGCACCGGCGGCGTCCAGCACCGCACCTACGGATGCCGCCTGCATCCGTAGGCGCAGCCCGTCATCGATCGCGTCGGCCCACCGCTTGCCGCTCTTGATCGCGCCCACAGTCTGGGCGGAGACCCCAAACCGCTCGGCTATCGCGGCGTGGCGCTCCCCCTCGGCGATGCACTCGGCAATCGCTCGGGCCTTCTCGGCATCGAGGCTTCCGCGGCTGTTGGGAGCACTGGGGCGATCATAGGACACTGGGAGTCCTCTCCAACTGGCCGACGCGAGGGGCGGTGGAGCCAAGCACTCTACCCTTCGACCTCACGGACTCGCTCTATGATGGCGCGGATAATCGCCTCTAGTACGTGCGGGCCTTGGAGCGCCCACCCGGTTAGGTCCGGCACATGCACGCCGAGGCCTTCCGCCGCCAGTCCCGCCCTCTCGCGCTCCAGTGATGTGGCGAGCTGCGACCACAGTGCCTCATCTGATAGCGAGGAGGAACGGGGGGCCGCAAGAACGCTCGTCAGGCAGTTGGCCTCCGCGGTGGATTCCCGACCTCTCGAGGACGACGTCTCCCGTCTCTCTAGCAACTCAGCTGTCAACGTCGTCTCCGATCACATCTATGCGGGTAGACGACGTAGTCAATCTCCCTGCCCAGCGCCTCGGCGAAACCCTCGAGGAAGTGGACAGAGTTCGTGCAGTTCAGCGGCGATTCAGCCGCCGCGGGGGGCAAGGGCTCGGGCCGGCGCGCCCTCTAGCCGCCGACCTCTTCGCCCTCGTAGCCGGCGATGCCATACCCCGGCTTGGTCTCACCCAGTGCCATGTCCTCGATCTGAGCCGTGGCCTCGAGATCGCACGAGGCGTCTTGCGCCTCCTCTGGCTCGGTGTCGCACTCGCCTCGGCCGCTACCGGCCGGATTGGCGAACTCATCGGGCACAGGTGGCCGCAACTCATCCGCAGCGGGCTCATTGCCCAGATCTTCTGCGAAGTCGATATCCTGCTCGTCTTGCATGTCGTGCCCCCGCTCCGTCGCTAGTCCTACTCCGCGAGCGCGACCTTCCGGTCTGGCCGGAAGCCGCACCTCGCCGATGACTGGTTCATACCCCACGTGGCTCGACCCGTACGCGGGTCTCCCGCGCGCGATCGCTCGCGTCTTCTCGGCTTCGAGCTTCACTCGCCGGCAACCTTCTGGGCCAGTGCGGCGACGATGCTAGTGCGCAGGTCGGTGTCGATTGGTCCGTCACCACGCACGTCGACGGTTAGGTCGAACAACTCCACGACACGGCGCATCAACCGGACCGTACCTACATACGAGCGCGAGCGTCCGTCACCCTCTGGGCTCAGCAGCCCCGAGGTCTGTAGCTGCTTGAGATCGTGAGAGGCCGTGACTTGCGCCAGATCGGCAACACCGCGGTAGTAGCGATTGGTGACGACTCGCCCAAAGAATGCATCCCACAGCGCGTTAGCAGCACGGGCATCCATCCCCAGTTCGTACACGGCCACATCTTCAAGCGCGGCCCAAAGGAGTCTCTCGGTCGCGTTCTTCAGCGATAGGGCATCTGCCTGACAGCGTTGTGCCGCCACATGCGCTTCAACAAATGGCGTCACGTCCGCATCGGGAGTCCAGCCGCTGCCCAGACAATCGAACGCGGCATAGTAGTCACTCGGATGCGCGCCCCACCACTCCTCGAGACTCGTGAACTGCGGGAGTCGGTGACCCCGCCGATACATCACCAGCGAGGCAACGATGCGCGCGGTGCGTCCGTTGCCATCGCGGAACGGATGCACGGCCGCGAGCCAGACATGCGCCAGCGCCGCCTGCACGAGTGCGGGTGCCTGCTGGCCCGCGGGTCCCAACCAGTCCGCGAGTTCATCCGCCAGGGCGGGCACCTTGTCCGTTTCGGGGGGCAGGTAGGCCTGCTCGCCGGTGAGCGAGTTCGTGAGCCACACCTGACGGTCGCGGTAGAGACCGGCATGCGATGCCCACGAGCGCGCCATCACACTGGCATGGATACTCCTGAAGATCTCGGCGGTCCAAGTGAACGCCTGATCATCCGCACGGGACAGCACGAACTGCATTGCCTCCCGATAGCCGTTCACCAACGCGGTGTCCTCGTCACCTACGCCCGGGGGTCTGTCGCCA
>JBBREQ010000128.1:0-5745 GCA_038202795.1 Coriobacteriia bacterium
GTTGGCGAAGACGAAACCGTTGTCCGCATCATCACGCACGCGCGTCAACAGGTTGTCGAAACCGTGCATGTTGTTCTTCGAGTGCGGTGACTCGCAGATCCCACGCCAGGCGAATATCTCACCGATCTTGCCGATGCCATAACTCAGGATGTCCTCCTCTGCCAGACGATCGAGCACGGTGGGCTCGGAGGGCTCGAGCGCGAAGTCGCGCCGGCGGTGGGTGCGCTGGTAGACGCCGCCGGCGTCCGGGCCGGTGAATGGTCGCGCGATGATGCGCCCCACCGCGTGCTCGTCCACGCAGACCTGCGTCCGGACGACCTCGCAGATGCGGTAGAGCTCATCGACGGGAATCACGTCCTCGTGCGCTGCGATCTGAAAGACGCTGTCCCCGCTCGTGTAGATGATGGGTTTACCGGTGGCGACGTGCTCATCACCCAGGTCCTGGATGATCACCGTACCGCTGGCAGGGTAGTTGCCCAGCCAGCCCAAGCCCGTGAGCTCGGTGAAGCGGTCCATGACTGCGGGCGGAAACCCGTCAGGGTAGGTAGGAAACGCGTGCCTGAGTATGAGGCCCATCATCTCCCAGTGGCCGGTGGTGGTGTCCTTGCCGGCGCTTTGCTCGGCACTACGACCCCACGATGCGCGGGGCGCCGAGACGGGCGAGACGCCCAGGATATCGGTGACATTGCCAAGGCCCATCGCGCCCAGATTGGGCATTGTGAGGCCGCCCACGGCCCGCGCGGTGTTACGCAGGGTGTTCGAGCCGGCATCTCCGTACTCGGCGGCATCCGGCAGCTCGCCGGCTCCAACACTATCCAGTACGAGCACGATCGCCCTGGGGTCGCGTGTCACCTAGATCACCATCCTGTCGACCTCATCGAGGCTTGTGATCCCCGCAGCAACCTTATCGAGTGCATCCCGGCGGAGGGAGCGCATCCCGCGCGCAACGGCCGTAGACTTGAGCTCACTGGCGGACGCGTTTCGCAGGAACAGCGTCTGCAGCTCATCGTCGAACTCCATGACCTCAAAGCAGCCTACGCGGCCCTTGTAACCGGTATGAGAGCACTCCACACAACCCGTTGGTCCGTACACTTCAAGTCCGCCCAGCTCACCTTTGTCGAAGCCCTCGCGCACCAGCCGGGCCTTGGTGACACACACGACCTCTTTGCAGTGCAGGCAGAGCCTGCGCACCAAGCGCTGCGCCACAGCACCCAGAAGGCCTGCAGAGGTGATATAGGGCGGCACCCCCATGTCGTTGAGTCTGGTCAGGGCCGAGGGCGCATCGTTGGTATGAATCGACGTGAGAACAAGATGACCGGTCAGCGCCGCGCGCACGGCCGTCTCGGCGGTTTCGGGATCGCGTACCTCGCCCACCATGACGATGTCGGGATCTGAGCGCAGGATCGTGCGCAAACCGGCGGCGAAGGTGAGTCCGATACGGCTATTGACCGCCATCTGCGTGACACCGGCCATTCGGTACTCGACGGGATCCTCGACAGAGACCACTTTGCGTGTAGGGTCGTTGGCTTCACTCATCAACGCGTACAGCGTCGTCGACTTGCCCGAGCCCGTGGGACCCGAGATCAACAGGGCACCGTACGGCTTGCCCAGCATCCGGCGGATGGTCTCCAGATCGCGCTGGCCCATGCCGATCTCTTCGAGCGTGCGGAAGGCGACCTCACTGTCCAAGACGCGCAGAGTGATCGCCTCGCCCAGCGGCGTGGGCAGCGTGGCGACGCGGAAATCGAGCGGGTTGTGATCGACGAGTATGCCGAACCTGCCATCCTGCGGACGCCTGCGTTCGGTGATGTCCATGTCGGCCATTACCTTGATTCGCGAGAGAAGCTCAGCCTGCGACTTCTTGGGCAGAGTGGCAGCGTCGTGCAAGACGCCGTCGACTCGGTACCTCACACGGACTGAGTCAGCGGTGGGTTCGAAGTGGATGTCACTCGCACGCTCGAGTACCGCTTCGCGGATCAGCTGATTGACCATGCGCACAACGGCGACGTCGGCGTCAGCGTCGCTGTCGACCATCGCGGCGTCCTCGTCGGCGTTTCTGTCAACGAGTTCGAGTTCCTGCAGCGCGTCTGCACCCGCAACGAACTTCTCGATTGCGAACCGCACCTGCGAAGAGGCGACCACAACCGGTTGGACTTTCATGCCGGTGCGCAACTCGGCCTCATCGACCGCCTCCACATCAAGAGGGTCCGCCATAGCCAGCAGCAACCGGCCGTCCCTGATGGCGAGCGGCATGACGAGTCGCTTGCGCGTCATGCGGATGGGCAGCATGGTCGCAACAACGCGGTCAACCGGAAACGAAGTCAGGTTGACATGCTCGAATCCCTTCTGGCTGGCAAGGGTGCTGGCAATCTGCTCCTCAGTCACGACGAGGTCGCGAACGAGCATCTCACCAAGTTTGCCTCCGGCGTGCTGTTGTTCTTCGAGTGTCCGCTGGAGCGTCGACTCGTCAACCAACCCCGCCGAGACGAGGAGTTCGCCCAGCCGTTCTCTTGTGTACGACACCGGTGCTCCTTGGGAGTCGGGGCAGATGTTCCGCTCTCCTGCTTATGCCCGAGAACGGACCACGCTCAGCACCCACTCGGCAACCAAGTACAGCACGATGGAGATTGCCGCGTTGACGTCGAAGACCCCGCCGTAGGGTGTCTTGATGGAATCGATGCCCAGCGGAAGAGTCAGAGGACCGGTAAGGGCGATGATGGCTTCGCCCCACGCTTGTGAAGCCAGTTGCCCGAAGAACTCGACTACCAGCCGGACCGTCAACGCGATGGCGATCGCGACCAGGATATCCATGGCGATCGTGAGTATCGTACGAAGCGGTTTGGTCTGGCTCACTGGGATCCTCCCACGCGGGTGTTCGCGATACGAGGATTATGCAGCCACACGCGCCCCTGCGCCACCCGTCGAAGCGACTAACGCAGTGCGTCGCTCATGATCCTCGAGACCATCTTCGAGGCGATCTCGTGCGAGTCGGGCAGCCCGGCGAGCAGCCGTGCCCTGGCCTGGATGATCCGATCCTCGCGTGCGTCGGGCGCACGCAGCGCGGCGCTGCATGCGCGTTGTATGACGGCGGGATCGACCGTGCAGTCGGCGCGGCGGAACGTGGAGTCGGCGACATTGGCCAGATCGGAAGCTACCATGCGAGCTTGTTCGTCTGAGATGATCATGCACTCCCTATCGGCACCCGTTAGAGCGCACTTGATGGGATGCTCCAGATACTCAGGCGTGTTGTGTGACACAGGTCACGAAGCGCCACGTGCGAGCTAAAAAGAGGCCTGGGAAAAGGGGGAGCCCCAAGGCCGGCACCTTGAGGCTCAGGGGTAAGGGGTTGCATTCGCATGCAACTCACTGCGAAATATATCATCGCTCGTACGTCAGTGCAACACGTCCGAAAAACCCCCATGCTGGCTCCATACTGGCTACAAGACGAACCCGCGCACGAGCACGGAGAAGGGAACGATCAGCGGCGCGATGCCTGTCGCCACAACCACGGCCGCCAGAGCAAGTACGACGAGCAGCGACCGTACGGAATTTGGCGACGGCACCTCTGCGTGGCTCGGCGAGTCCGCATAGATCTCGCGCAGCACCGTGCCGTAGTAGCCCACGCTGACCACTGAGCCGACGATCCCCACGAGCACCGCCGCTGCATAAAGCCAGGACAGTCCCGCAGCACCCTGGCCGCCAAGCCCCGACGCCACAGCCATCGCGGACTGGAAGACCTGCAGTTTTCCCCAGAATCCCACGAGCGGGGGGATTCCCGCCAGGGACATCAGAATGAGCACGAGCGCCAACCCGAACCCGGGAACCGAGCGCCCTGTGCCGCGCATGCCCTCGATCGAGCCGTCCCACCCGGGACGCAGCACCGCGACGACTTCTGCCGAGACGAACGCGCCCACCGTGGCCACCGCGTACGTCGCCGTGAACAGCAGGGTCACCGGCGCACTGCCGGATGCGATTGCCAACAGGGCATATCCCACCTGAGCCACTCCCGCCCAGGCGAGCATGCGCGTGTAGGATCGCTGACGCAACGCGGCGAGGCTGCCCACCACCACCGACAGGATCGAAAGCCCGCACAGTAGAGGAAAGAGGTCGGCACCCAGAAGCCCGAGCACGGCGTTGGGACCCGACCCCGCAGCAGCAGTCACGCTCACCAGAATCGCGAGAACGGACACTGCCGCCAGCTTGACCGGGCCTGCGAGAGCTCCAGCACTGGCAGGCGGCGCGGACTCGTAGGCATCCGCGACCCACGCATGGAACGGAACCGCACCGGCCTTGAACGCGAGCGTCACGACTACAAGGAGTAGGCCTGCGAGCAGCGCTGTTCCGCCTACGGTGGCAGCTTGTGACAACGCTGCGTACGACCCGTCCGGAGAGAACCCTCCCACGAGCACCGCGAGCCCCAACACCATCAGTCCCGACGCCACGGCACCTTGGATGAAGTACTTCATTGCAGCCTCAGCTGAGCGATTCGTGCGTGCCGAGGCCACCAGCGCGTAGCTGCACACGGCAGCCGTCTCCAGTGCCAGAGCCATCACGACAAGATTCAAGGACTGCGCCGCCAGACCGCTGCCCATCGCCGCGAGGCCCATCAGAGCGACGCGCTGTCCCTTCGTTATGGCGGCACTACCATCACCCGCGATCACTGTGGCTGCTGTCAGCAGAGCGATCAATCCTCCCGCAAGCGCGAATCCTCCACCGGCCGCCAGTGACGATCCGACCTTCTCGGCAGGCAAGGTCCATGCGGTGTAGAGACCGACTGCGCCTGCGGCGGCCAGAACCAGCGCGCCCACGGCGCTCGAGCCGCGCACCCATCGCGCGCTGTCCCACACCAAGCCGGCGAGCACCGCGCCAAACATGAGTCCGTACATGATCCACAGCGAGGACGGGCCGCTCATCTCACTGACCCCCCATCACAGCTCGGGAGATGGCGGTCAGGCTCGCAACCGCCGGCGCCGTCACCAACCAGGGCGCGATTCCCAACACGAGCACCGCCACCGCCGCCGACAGCGCGACAGCTCGCTCCACGGGGTCGAGGTCGGCAAGCTCGAGGAAGTCTCCCGCGGGCCCTTGGACCGTGCGCCGGATGGCCCGAAGGTTGTACGCGGCGGCCAGCACGATCCCCACACCCGCCACAAGCATCCACCAGCCCCATGCCGAGAAGCCCTCGAGCAGGGCGATCAGCTCGCCCGGGAACCCGGACAGTCCCGGCAGCCCCGCCGAAGCGAGCGAGAAGTACACGAACGCGACCGACCACACCGGGACCACGGCGCCCAAACCGCCGTAGCGTGAGATCTCGCGCGTGTGCGTGCGCTCGTAGAGGGCCCCAACCAAGAAGAACAGGACGCCGGCGACCAACCCGTGGCTGACCATCCCGATCAGCGCACCGGCAAGCGCCGTAGGCGTCGCCGCCGAGATCGCAAGTAGCACGAATCCCATGTGCGCGACCGATGAGTAAGCGACCAGCCGTTTCAAGTCCGTTTGCACGAGCGCCGAGGCAGCTCCCACTACGATTCCAACGACGGCGAGCACGGCAAGGACCGGCCGAGCCGCATCGAACTGGGCGGGAATGAGCGGCATGCCTACCCGGATCATGCCGTAGCCACCCATCTTGAGCAACACGCCCGCAAGGACGATGGAACCGGCCGTGGGCGCCTCGGTATGCGCGTCGGGCAGCCACGTGTGCAGACCAAGTGCAGGCAGCTTCACCAGAAAGCCGATCGCAAGTAG
>JBBREQ010000129.1:0-5702 GCA_038202795.1 Coriobacteriia bacterium
GGCTACTATCGCAAGATGGTCGACCTTCTTGAGGCCACTCCCTCGAAGGCGAACGAACCTCTCCTGGAGAGCGCGTACTTCTATCTGGGCACCGCGTTGATGGAACAGAAGGACTACCAAGACGCTTCCGGCTACTTCAAAGCTGCATTGCGACTGAGGCGGGACGCTTCCGACACGCACTACGCGCTCGCCGTGTCTTTGCGTGAGCTCGGAGCCGATGAGGGATACCGGGAGTCGCTCGAGAACACGCTCCTGTTCGACCCCAAGATGCCCGAGGCGAACTACGACCTCGGCCAGGTACTTGTTGAGGAGGGGGACTTGGCAAGCGCGGCTGAGCACTTCCGTACCTCGGTTGATGCTGCGCCAGGAGTGGACAAGCCAGCTGACGCTCTCAACAAGCTTGGCCCCTTCGAGAAGCGACTGGCTGCGGCGCAGAGACTCGCCGGCTCAGATCCCGATAAGGCCCTCGTCGAGGCGCGGATAGCGGTCGCGCTCGATCCCCAGTCGCTCGAGGCCGCGCTCGTGATGGCCAAGGCCCACGAGGATTCCGGAGACAAGACCAAAGCCGCTGATTCCTACAAACGCGCACTCGAGATCGACGAGCAGAACGCCACCGCGAAAGACGGCCTCAAGAGGGTGACTGATGGTGACTGAGACGACTCCCCCTGACTCCTCTCCCCAGAGGACCGCGCCCGCCCGATTGACGGGGCGCGAACGTCGGCGCCGCATCATCCTATTGGTCGTGCTCGTCGTACTGCTCGCTCTGCTGGCCTACGCGACCTACTACTTCACTCAGAACAGGCGACTTCCGGGCCTGCGTCTGGCCGAACCCGCATCGGTCGTCGAGCCACCACGCTTCCTCTATGCGATCACAGGGGCCGGTACGAACAAGCTGCTCTCGCCCGTTGGTGTGGGGGTAGCCGCCGACGGGCGCGTGTATGCGGTGGATTTCGGCAGGCGCAGGGTGAGTGTGTTCACCAACGACGGCCGATTCCTGTTCTCGTTCAACAAGACCGACGACGGGGTACTGAGCAACCCTGTTCATCTTGCTGTGAAAGACGGCGAGGTCTGGGTGACCGACCGTCGCCACAGCGCCATCTTCATCTACGACTTACAGGGCAAGTTCCAGCGCCGTTTCGAGCCACAGAACGAGGAGCTGGAATGGGCCCCGCTGGCCCTTGCGTTCTCGGACAAGGGAGAGCTCAGGGTCACCGACGTCAACCAGTCAGCGAAGCACCGGCTTCACTACTTCTCGGCTGAGGGCAGCCGCACAGCGACGGTTGGGCGCACGGTCCAGGTCACATCGCTCGACGAAGCGCCGGGAGGTTTCTACTTCCCCAACGGTGTCGCCGTGTCCAAGGACGGCAGCGTGTTCGTCTCTGACGGCAATAATCGCCGTGTTCAAGTCTTCGATGAAAAGGGCGAGTTCAAAGAGATGCTCGACACCTCGGGCGTTCCTCGGGGAATGGCGATAGATGAGAAGGAACAGCTTTACGTAGTGGACGCGGTGGCTCACACCGTGGATATCTACACGCTCGGTGGCAACCAGCTGACTCAGTTCGGGTCACAGGGGTTCGGCCCGGGTCAGTTCAACTTCCCCAACGACATCGCGCTCGACGGACGTGGGCGGATCTACGTTTCTGACAGGAGCAATGGACAGGTACAGGTATGGGGTTGGCCGGTCGCCGAGCCTCCCGCGGTTGCCGCGCCAACGTCCGTTGCTGGCTGGCTTGCCTGCCTGGCGCCGCTCCTTCTCTTGCCGCTGCTGCTTCTCCTTCGCAAGATCCGAATCGTAGTCACTCCTGACTTCGTTGAGGCCATCGTCGTTGCCGAGCAGGTCCAAGCAGTTGCCCGCAAGCGCCGTTTGAGGCTGGTCGCTCCAGAGGTGGATCGGGCCCTCTATGAGGGTCGTACCGAGGAGGGTCTCGATCTCTCCACCATTGTCGAGTTCGAGACGCATTCCGAGTCGGACTCGCGCGCAATCGTCGACAAGATTGCGGTGCCCGAACGTGACGCGGTCTATCTCTCGATGGCGATGAGAGCCCGTGCGCTGGGCACCTCGGACCGCGAAATGCGCCGCAATGCGGTACTCGCAGACGTACGGGTTGTCAGTTTTGAAGACTTCATGCGGGACTATCTCGATGCTGAGCATTCATAATGCATCATGTTTCGTGCGAACCATTGACGCTCCGCTGGGAGCGGCGTAATCTGAGCGAGCGGAGATTGTAACTGCAGTTACAATCGTGAACGGTCTCCGGCGAGACCGGTCTTCACCGCAGTTGACACGGCAGTGCAAATACGACGATCACCGAGCCCCCCGGACCTACCGCGCACGCGCTGCGCCAAGGTCGTCGGGCCGATAGGGTGTCACCGGGAAACCGGGACGCCTCCCGCGCTTGAAAAGGCGATCGCGAATGGCGGAACGGTCCCACCGGCGGAAATGGGGGCCGCGTTCGTTGTTGCTGTCGCAAACGGGTAAGGGAGAGCGTCATATGTGTACTTCGACCAGCACAGGACTGGCCCATGCGGCCTCTTCTCGCGCTGGTCTTTTTGTTTGCTCCGGCACGCACGGCTACGACGGGAGAGAGGGCAGCACGATCCAGCCTATTGCGAGCGGGGTCCCGGTGAGGGGCAGGAGCACAGGATTTGGTCTCACAAACGAAGACCAGAAGGGATACAGGAATGGCAACTAGGGACACCGGGCAGCCGTCCTCGGGAATCAGCAGGCGTGATTTCCTGAAGACGACAGCTGCCGCTACAGCGGTGGTCGGTTGCGGTCTGGACTTTGCCTACGATGCAGAGAAGGCATCTGCGTACGAGGGCCACCCAGACGAGTACACGATCACCACAACGACGTGTCCGTACTGCTCAGCGAGCTGCGGGCAGCGCGTCGTCAAGGTCAAGGGTTCAAACGAGGTTATCGACATCTATGGTGACTTCGAGTCACCGTTCAACGCGGGCGGCCTCTGCTCCAAGGGTGCCGGTTCACTCCAGCTTGTGAACAACACCCGTCGAATCGGTGCATTCACCGGCACGAACCCCGTGCCCAACATCGACGGCTCGATGGACAACGTGTTCGCCGCCGATGGAACCGCGAACGGTGTCGCCTACAAGCGCACCGGCAACGGCAACTGGGCGCCCATGGGTCTGCAGGCCGCGTTCGACGAGATCGCACCTGCTCTCATGACCGCTCGCGCTTCTGACACCGTCGGCTGGGCCGCTGGCAACAGCAAGTCGGTCGCATTCTTCGGCTCATCGCACATCAACAACGAGCCCAACTGGATGTACCGCAAGCTGGTCGCCGAGTTTGGAACCAGCAACACCGAGCATCAGGCTCGTATATGACACTCGTCCACCGTGGCCGGTCTGGCCGCAGGATTTGGACGAGGCGCAATGACGAACAACTGGACGGACCTGGGTAACTCCACCCTGTTCGTCATCATGGGTGCGAACCCCGCCGAGAACCACCCGGCGAGCATCGCGCACATCAACCTCGCGCGCACGCCTCTTTCGGGCGGGACGAAGACGATTCACGACCGCGCTGGCAACGCCTACACGAGTAGCAAGCCCGCCGCAGAGATGATCGTCATCGACCCCCGCAAGACGCGCACTGCGCTGCTTGCCGACAAGTACATCCGTATACGCCCGGGTACCGACATCGCATTCATCAACGCGATGGTCGCCTATATCGTCGATGCCAGCGGAACGGGCACTGGCCTGTCTGCTGCCGGCAACGCGAACAAGAAGGCGCGCTGGGAGGCCTACCACCAGGCGACGGCTGCCAAGAGCATCTACAACGATGCAGGCACCAAGCCCACGCCCGCTCGTCCCAAGTACACCGACGCGACGTTCAATGTCGGCACGACCGACTACACGCGTGACGTCCACGCTTCGGGTCTGGGCACGTTCACCGGTCTTCCCACGGTTGCCGGTACCGGTCTCGACTTCACCGGTACGCCCAACATGTACGGCGCCAACACGGCCTTCACGGCGTTGAAGAACCACGTCGCTCCGTACACCCTCGCCGAGGCAGCCAGCATCTGCGGCTGTTCCGCCGACGAGATCAAGTTCGTCGCTGACAAGATCATCGCCAACAGCCGCTGTTCCAGCGTTGCCGCCGACGGCGACGCCTTCACGGCGACCCTGAACGATCCCAAGCTCGCTAACTATCGCTCCACGACGTTCATGTACGCCATGGGCCTGACGCAGCACACCTGCGGCTCCCAGAACGTCAAGTCCTTCGCGGTCATCCAGACCCTGATGGGCAACATGGGCCGCTCCGGCGGCGGCATCAACGCGCTGCGCGGCATCCACAACGTCCAGGGTTCGACTGACATGGGCCTGCTCTACCACCTGATCCCGGGTTACTCCGGCAACCCGACCGGCACGTTCGGCAGCTATATGGACGGCCTGTACGGCAACCGCCTGAACGGCGCCGATGGTAGCGGTGTGCACGATCCCTACGTATTCGCCAATGGTGGGTTGCAGCAGAAGGGCTTCTGGTCGATGACCAAGGCGTTCTTCGGCGACACGAGCTACCGTGGCACCTGGTTCGCGATGGGCGAGACGGCCTCGGTTCTTCCTGAGAACAAGGCCACGATGGATGCGCTCTTCGGACTGTGGCCCAAGGGCAACGGCGACAACCACGTGAAGATGTTCCGTAAGATGCACCCCAGCTATGCGGAGGCGGACAAGATCAAGGCGGTCGTGTGCTGGGGGCAGAACCCCGCCGTCACCGAGCCTAACCAAGGTTCTGTGCGCGAAGGGCTCAAGGATCTCGACCTGCTGGTCTGCGTGGACATGTTCGAGAACGAGACCGCCTCTTGCGACCGCAAGGCGGCTGGCGTCACGTACCTGATTCCCGCGTGTTCGCACGTCGAGGAAGCCGGTTCGGCCACCAACTCCGGTCGCGTGCTCCAGTGGCGCGATCAGAACGTAGCTCCGCAGGGCAACTCGAAGACCGACGTCGAGCTGCTCATGCGCTTCGCCTACGCCCTTAACGGCGCCGGTGCGTTCAACCACATCAAGACGGTGTGGACGGCGCTCGGTCAGCCCACGTGGGATCCGTACGTGAAGCTGTGGGCCGAGCAGTACGGCTGGACCCCTGGTGACGCGTTCGACTCCGAGGTCTCGGCTGTCAAGGCCTACAAGCAGATGTGCGCACCACAGAACAACGGTGGCGCACTCTGGATCTACCTCGACGCATGGGACGGGGATACGTCGACCCGTGGTGGCGGTTGGCCCGCACACGGCATCCGCGCCAAGTCCCGCGTCGGTACCGATCTCGACGCCAACAACACCACTGGCGGACACCTGCTCTACAAGAACTGGGGCTACGCATGGTTGATCAACAGGCGCGTCCTGTACACCAACGGCGACACCCCGTGGGACGTCAGTGACGGCTTCCAGGGTCCCGACCTTGTGGCTCGTCTCTTCGTCAGCCACAACGCTTCGGTCATCAACTACTCGACGGCGTACCGCACCATCCATCGCATGATGGACAAACCGTACCTTCCGGGTGGCGCGACCCCAGCCGGGTCTGCACTCGCCGGTCGCTTCCCGTGGCACACGGAGCCCTACGAGACTCCTCGTCCCGAGGTCGCTGCGGTCTATGGCTACAACAGCTCGGTGAGCACGGCAGTCAACCCGACTACCGGCCCGAGGAACTGCACGTTCAACGGCACCAACGGTCTCTCCGCGAC
>JBBREQ010000130.1:0-5475 GCA_038202795.1 Coriobacteriia bacterium
GACGCTGGCCGTACCGGGACTCGTGCGACCCGCACTCGTCGCCTCGGTCTTCCGAGCCAACCCGCGCCCACTGTTCGTGGTCGTGGCCGGAGCCGAGACGGCGGAGCGCTTCTGGCGGCAGACCGCCGCGTTTCTCGGCAGAGACAGCGTACTGCTGCTTCCCGACCGATCAGATCTGCCCTGGGCGGTCGTAGCACCCGATGTCGCCGAGGTAGGCGCTCGTGCACGAGCACTGCATGCGTTGGAGAGTAACCGGCCCGTCGTGGTCGTCGCTGCCGCGCGTGCATTGCTGCGCTCCGTGCCGCCTCAGGGCAGCCACAACGTCTACCGCCCGCTGGTGCTGGCCGCCGGAGAGTCCATCGATCTGGAGGAGTCCGCGGCCACACTCGCACGCATGGGCTATGAGCGACGGGACGCGGCTGATGAGCCGGGGAGCTTTGCCGTCCAGGGCGGCATTCTCGACGTGTTTGGAGCAGGAAGTCAGCATCCGGTACGCGCGGAGCTCTTCGGCGACGAGATCGAGACGCTCAAGCGCTACGTACCCGGCACCGGCCAGACCATCGGCGAAGCCGAGCCCGCCGAGATCTACCCCTGCCGCGAGCTCGTGCTCTCAACCCGCGGAGCCGAGTCCGCCGAGCGTGCCCTGCGCGACCGCGCCCTCAAGGACCCGCTGCTCGCCCTCGAACTCGAGAAGCTGCGAGAGGGCATCCCCTTCAACGGTGTCGAGCGCTACCTGCCGCTCCTCTACAAGCGAGGCGCTGCCCCCACCGAGTACCTGGGTTCCGACGTTCTCGTGGTGGTCGCAGAACCCCGCTCGCTCTTCGACGACACCGTTCGCCGCCGAGAAGAACTCGAGGCTTCTGCCAAAGCCGTCAGCTACCGTTCGGTCGCTCCCGGTAAGCCGGCTCTCGACGGGCTGTACCTGACGCCATCGCAGATCGATTTCGGTGAGCACCAGCGGTTGACACTGCTTTCGATGCTGCGCGCCGGCTCCGGCGTCGACGCCGAGCTGCTTGCGCGCAGACCCGAGGTCGGCGGAGGAGAAGAGAAGTTCGTGGGCGGCGTGCGCTCGCTCCTCTCGGCGGGCTTTGCTGTCGCGCTTGCCGTACCCGATCGCCGGACGCGCCGGCGCGTCAGCGACTTGCTGGCAGAGGCCGGCGTGCGGATCACGGAGGAGCGGGACGCCTCAGACGTCGCGCACGAGCGTGTTGCGGCCCTCGAAGAGGGCGCTGTGGACATAGTCGATGTCGAGGTTCCGGCCGGGTTCGTCGTTCCCGATGCCCGGCTGGCAGTCGTGTCGATCGACGACGTATACCCGCGATCGATGGTGCGCAGGCGCCGTCGCGAGATAGACCCTACTCGCGTGACGTTCTCATTTGTTCCGGGCGACTACGTCGTGCATGCCACGCACGGAATCGCGCTCTTCCGCGACGTGGTTCGCCAGGAAGTGCTGGGCTCGCAGCGCGACTACCTGCTGCTCGAGTACGCCAAGGGTGACAAGCTGTTCGTGCCGGTGGAACAGATCGATCGCATCACGAAGTTCGTGGGACCCGACGGCGGAGCACCACGCATCACACGCCTGAACACCGCGGACTGGAGCAAGGCTACCGGCAAGGCCCGCAAGGCGGCCCGTCAGCTCGCGTTCGACTTGGTGGATCTCTACGCGCGTCGCTCAACGGTCACCGGCTACCCGTACAACGAGGACACGCCCTGGCAGATAGAGATGGAGGCGATGTTTCCCTACGTCGAGACTCCCGACCAGCTCGCGGCCATCGCCGACGTCAAGGCCGACATGGAGTCCGACAAGCCCATGGACCGGCTGGTCTGCGGCGACGTGGGCTACGGCAAGACCGAAGTCGCCATCCGCGCCGCGTTCAAGGCCGCCCAGGACGGCAAGCAGGTCATGGTGCTGTGCCCAACCACGATTCTCGCTCAGCAGCACTACACGAACTTCTCGGAGAGGTTCGAGCCCTTTGGTGTTCGAGTCGAAGTCATGAGTCGCTTCCGCACCGATTCGCAGCAACGGGTGGCTCTCGAAGGGTTCGCAGCCGGAGAGGTCGCTGTGCTGGTTGGTACGCACCGGCTCCTTTCGCGCGACGTCGCGCCCCGCGACCTGGGCCTCGTGGTCATCGACGAAGAGCAGCGATTCGGAGTCGAGAACAAAGAGCAGCTCAAGAACTTGCGCGAACAGGTCGACATCCTGACGCTGTCGGCCACCCCCATCCCGCGCACGCTGCAGATGTCGCTCTCGGGCGTGCGCGACATGTCGATCATCGACACGCCCCCCCCCAACCGGTTCCCCGTCAACGTACATGTGGGCGAGTGGGACGAGGACGTGGTCAGCGGTGCGGTGCGCAGGGAGCTGGAGCGCGGCGGGCAGGTCTACTACGTCTCCAACCGCGTGAAGACCATCGATGACGCGGTTCGCAGGGTGAGAGACGCCGCTCCCGAGGCGCGCATCGCCGTCGCTCACGGCCAGATGTCCGAGCGCGAGCTCGAGAAGGTCATGGAGCAGTTCGCGGCCAACGAGGCCGACGTGCTCGTCGCCACCACGATCATCGAGTCGGGTATCGACAACCCGCACTCCAACACGCTCATCATCGAGGACTCGCAGCGGTTGGGGCTCGCACAGCTCTACCAGCTCAAGGGGCGCGTGGGACGCAGCCACGTCAAGGCGTACGCGTACTTCCTGTTTCCCCGGACCGCCGCGCTTACCGAGACCGCAATCGAACGGCTCGGTGCCATCAAGGAAAACGACGAGCTGGGTTCGGGAATCAAGATCGCGATGCGGGATCTCGAGATCCGGGGAGCGGGCTCTCTGATCGGCGCCGAGCAGAGCGGTAACCTCTCGGCGGTGGGCTTCGACCTGTTCGCCGCGATGCTCATGGAAGCGGTCGCCGAGGCGCGCGGGGAGCCTGCGGTAGCGCATCCGGACATCCGTGTGGACCTGCCGCTTGCAGCCTTCATCCCCGAGGAGTACCTCGGCGACGTGGACGAGCGCGTCCGCTACTACCGCCGTCTGGCTGGCTCGCCCACCATCGAATCGGTGGACGCGGTCGCCGCCGAGCTGCGCGAGCGACACGGCGCTCTGCCGGAGCCTGCTCGCAACCTGGTCGACATAGCGCGCATCAAGGCGCTCGCTGCCGATGGGGGTATCACGTCGGTGGCGCTGGTGCGCCGCCGCCTGGTCGTTTCGCCGGTCGATCTCTCCGACGAACAGCGAGGACGGATGGCCGTTCTCGGTGCCGTCTTCCTCGATCGAAAGAAGGAACTTGCGATCCCACTCGAATATGGAGAGTCTGTGGCACACAAGGCTTTGGAGACACTCAGTGCTATATACTCACGGGAGTCCACACCCAGTTTTCAGGAGGAATGACCGGATGAAGTCGCTCCGTATCGTATTCGCCGTCGCCATCATGGCCGCTCTTGCCATCGGCACTGCAGGTTGCACGCCCGATAACGTCGCCGCCAAGGTGAACGGCGAAGCTATCACCATCGATGAACTCACCGTCCAGGTGGATCAGCTCAAGAAGCAGTACCCGCAGATGTTCGAAGGCGCTGACGGTGAAGGCCGTCTGCTCGACTTCAAGCAGCGTCTGCTGGACAACCTCGTCAACCAGAAGCTCATCGAGCAGGCGGCCACTGAGCAGAAGATCGTGGTCACTGACGCCGATGTCAAAAAGCAGGTCGATCAGCTCAAGGCCGGCTTCAAGGATGATGCTCAGTTCCAGGCCGCGCTGAAGAGCGCCGGCATGGATGCCGAGGGACTGACCAAGCAGATCAAAGATCAGCTCGTCACGCAGAAACTCATAGAGAAGCTGTCCAAGAACACCAAGATCACCCCGGTCGAGATGCAGGCCTACTACGACAAGAACAAGGCGCAGTTCGAGCAGAAGGCCGCCAAGCGCGCGGAGCATATCCTGTTCAAGCCGGAGGATAAGAAGACCGCGCAGAAGGTACTGACAGAGCTCAAGAGCGGCGCGGACTTCTCGGCACTGGCCAAGAAGTACTCGGTCGACACCGCCACCGCGGCCAAAGGCGGCGATCTGGGCTGGCCCACGACACCGTACGTCGACGAGTTCGAGGCGGCCCTCAGGAAGCTCGACAAGGGCGACACCTCCCCGCTGGTCCAGACCCCTTATGGCTGGCATATCATCCGGGTCACCGAGACTCGCGAGGGTAGTCAGCAGAAGTTCGAAGAGGTCAAGGACCAGATCGACCAGATCCTTATCCAGCAGAAGCGCGCCGACGCGTATCAGAAGTTTCTCGATGGGCTCAAGAAGAAGGCCAAGATCGAGATTCTGATCGACGAGCTCAAAGTCGGGTCCGGAGCTTCAACCACCGCGACGACGACCAAGTAGTCACCGACGTAGCGACGGGGGACAGGTGGATCGCCCGGGATTCGACGAGTTCGTCGAGCTGATCGCGCGGCTGCGGGCACCTGACGGGTGTCCGTGGGACCGCGAACAGACCCACCGCTCGATTGCCAAGAACATGGTGGAAGAGGCCTACGAGGCGGTCCACGCCATAGAGACCACAGATGTCGCCGGGCTCTGCGAGGAGCTCGGCGACGTGCTTCTGCAGGTGGTCCTGCACGCGCAGATCGCACGCGATGACGGCGAGTTCACCATCGATGATGTGGTGTCCGGGATAACCGAGAAGATCGTCCGGCGTCATCCGCACGTCTTTGGCGAGCAGGAGGCAGCCAGCTCCGCACTCGAAGTGCACCACGTGTGGGACCGCATCAAGCGTGCCGAGAAGTCCGATGCTGGCAAGGGGCTGCTCGATGATGTGCCGCGAGCGATGCCGGCGCTCCTGATGGCACAGACGATCTCGCGCAAGGCCGTTGCTGCAGGGTTCGAGTGGGAGTCGCTTGACGGCGTGATCGATAAGCTCAACGAAGAGGTAGCCGAGCTTGCTGAGACAGAACCGGGAAGCGATGCCGCTGCCGAGGAAATAGGAGACATCCTCTTCACGGTGGTGAACCTGGCCCGCAAGCAGGGTATCGATGCTGAGACGGCATTGCGCACGACGTGCGAGAAGTTCCGCAGTCGTTGGTCATCGATGGAGGAGTCCGCCGCGGGGGCGGCTAGGGAGATTGCGCACCACACGCTCGAAGAGCAAGAAGCGCTCTGGCAACAGGCCAAACAGAGGGAGAGAGCCCATGAGTAACATCGTTGACGTCTACGCCCGCGAGATCCTTGATTCCCGCGGCAACCCGACCGTCGAGGTCGAGGTCGTGCTCGACGACGGGAGCTTCGGGCGCGCCGCAGTGCCCTCGGGCGCCTCGACGGGGGCCTTCGAAGCAGTGGAGCTTCGCGACGGCGACAAAGACCGCTATCTGGGCAAAGGAGTCCGCACGGCGGTCGACAACGTAAACGATGCCATCGCCGAGGAGGTCGTGGGCCTCGACGCCAGCGACCAGCGCTCGGTCGATGGGCTGCTCATCGAGCTGGACGGCACTCCCAACAAGGC
>JBBREQ010000131.1:0-5464 GCA_038202795.1 Coriobacteriia bacterium
GCGTCTCGATCGTCGCTTCCCCGCGTTCCTGCCGTGGAGCCTGCTGGTGTTCGCGGTCGTTGGCAGTGTGCTGATGCCGGTCTCGGCCTTCTGGCTGCTGTTCCTACCGGCCGGCGGTGCGTTCCTGCAGCGGCGGGCAGTGCGGGTGCCGCGACAAGGACACGAGGAGTAACAGCCATTCGGCCGCGCCCCAGCGACCGTCAGTCAGCACGGGCACTCGGCCGCCCATTTGGTCGTGGGTTGCGAGCGAGGTGCGCTCCAGACGGCTGCCCCGTGGGTCACGTTAGGCGATTTCGTTACCTTTGGGTACGAACCCTGTTGTCAGACCACCTAGCCTTGGAGGCGATTGCCATGCTTTGGACCATCATCGTTATTCTCTTCGTACTCTGGTTACTCGGTTTTGGTTTCCAGATCGGCGGTTCACTGATTCACCTGCTTCTCGTCATCGCCGTCATCGTGCTCGTGTTCAACCTGATCAGCGGTCGTCGGGCCGGATAGAGGAACACGCATCTCACGATATGTGCTTGGCGCATGCCCCTTGTCGAGGTTCGATCACGCTACTGAGGAGACGAATTCACATGGCACGATTCGCACGTGTTGACGATGGACTCGATGACACGAGATCCAGCTCCGCTCTGATCGTCATTCTCGTTGTCGTCGCTCTCGTGGTGGTTGCGTTAGCTCTGTTCTGGAGCAACGGCTACTTTGGCGGCCCGCAGATCGTAAACATACTGCCGGCGCCCCCTGAGGCAGTGACTCCCGCGGCACCCGCTGCGCCCGCGGCACCCGCTGCGCCCGCGGCACCTGGCGCCCCGGGCGCAGGCGGCGCCGGAGGAGCGCCTGGTGCGCCTGGAGCACCCGGTGCGCCTGGAGCGCCAGGCGCGGCGGCAACGACAACGCCCTAGCAGTGCTCAAGCAATCCTACACATGGAGCCT
This sequence comes from Coriobacteriia bacterium, assembly GCA_038202795.1. Classification (GTDB taxonomy): domain Bacteria; phylum Actinomycetota; class Coriobacteriia; order Anaerosomatales; family PHET01; genus PHET01. The sequence continues at coordinate 937 of JBBREQ010000131.1, forward strand.
CCGTCAAATCCGGGGCGTTTCAGTACGAGCATAGAGCAGAAGCATGGAACGGAGAGGGTGATCTCAATGGCAACGGTCAATGCAGCCGGTGTGATTTATGAGGAAGATATAGTTCGGTCTTCAGCGGCCAGGAAGGTGCTTGCGGGACTGCGAATCGTGATTGGCTGGTACTTCCTGTGGGCTTTCGTCGACAAGGTGTTCGGACTCGGCTACTCGACGCCGGCGGAGAGGGCCTGGATCAACGGAGGCAAGCCAGCGCAAGGTTTCTTGGGCGGGACGGAGGGGGTGTTCTCCGGTCTCTTCCAGGCGATCGGCAGTTTGGGCTCAATCGTAGACATCTTGTTTATGTTGAGTCTGGTGTGCATCGGCGTGGCGCTGCTACTTGGTGTGGGGGTCAAGGTGACGGCCGTCGCTGCATCAGTTCTGTTGGGAATGATGTACCTCGCCCAGTTCCCACTTGGAGTTCCTGCGGGCACCTATACCAACCCGCTCTTCGACGATCACTGGATCATAGCTCTCGCGATCATCTTCTTCGCGCTAGTTCGCGGTGGCGACGAATGGGGCCTCGGCAAGTGGTGGGCCTCGCAGGTCGGTGACGGGTGGTTGCGCTGACCGCTGGCGGTTAGCACACATCTACCGTTTTTCACTGCGCCGTCCGCGCGTACGGTTGATTGTCGAAGTTAGTGCAAAGGTAGGCACCCCGCTCGCTCCTGCCAGAGTTATTGCGAAGATTCCTGATGAAAGCCTCTCTTCTCCCGACGAGATGAGAGGCTTTCGCAGGTAGTCTGTCGTTCAGGAGCCCGCACGTACAGGTATGATTTTGCGCAAAACGGGGGGGGGTGCTATATTTTCCCTAAGTTGATGAGAACTTAGATCGAATGGCTGCAAGGGGGCCTTGTGGAAGAGGAATCAGAGGTAGGCGTCTATTCGATCAACGCCGTCGCCGAGATGACAGGCGTTCCCGCCACCACGCTGCGCTACTGGGAGAAGACATACGGTGTTGTCAGGCCCAAGCGGACCGAGGGCGGACATCGGCTGTACAGCCAGGAGGACATCGAGCGGATCAAGTGGCTCACGCACAAGATCGAAGACGAGGGCGTGCAGGTCGGCGGAGCGCACAAGCTGCTCGAGCGCGAGCTGAGGAAGATAGGTGCTGTCGCCGAGGAAGCGAAGACGAGGGGTGCGATCCTGGTCCTCGTGGCCGAGAAGGACCCGATCACCGCAGAGCTCGAAGAGTACTTCCTCAACAAGCAGGGGTACGACGTGCACATCGTCCTCGACGGCCGCAAGGCGGTCGAGACGGCCGAGACGTTGCAGCCTGATCTCGTCATCCTCGACGTCATCCTGCCGGGCTTGAGCGGTCTCAAGGTCTGCACGGCGCTCAAGGCGAATCAGAAGACAGCACACATCCCGATCCTCGTATTCAGCGTGCTCGACGTTCGCGACCGCGCGCTGGAAGCGGGAGCCGACGCGTTCCTGCTCAAGCCGATAGAGCAGCCCAAGCTCATCGAGGCCGTGAGGGCCCTGTTGACGCAAGAGAAGCCGGAAGGGGTCCCTGTTGGACAGGATCAGTAGTGGGAGCAGCTCGCTGGATTCCATCCTGGGCGGTGGCTTCCCGACCAACTCCATCACCATCGTCATGGGCCTACCCGGTACCGGCAAGACGATCCTCGCCGAGAAGGTCGTCTTCTGCAACGCGTCCGAGGAGAGACCGGCGCTGTATCTTGGCACGGTGTCCGAGCCCCTCGACAAGATGCTGCGGTACTTGCAGTCGTTCGACTATTTCGACCCCGCCCTCATCGGCGACGCGGTTGTCTACGCCGACCTGAGCGACGTCCTTCGCACGCATGGCCTGGGCGCGATGGTCGACGAGGTCATCCGCCTGATCAAGGAGCACAACCCGGCGTTCCTCGTCATCGACAGCTTCAAGGCGCTGCACGCGTTCGCGGATTCACCTAGCGAGTTCAGGCGGAAGTTGACCGAGCTGATGAGCGCGCTGTCGTCGCTCGCCATCACCTCGTTCCTCATCGGCGAGTACTCATCCGACGAGATCGCCTCCATGCCCGAGTTCGCGGTGGTCGATGGGGTAATCGAACTCGTGCTGCAGAGGGTGGGCTTGAAGGACATCCGCTACCTGCGCGTCGTGAAGCAGAGGGGTTCGTCGTTCCTCTCCGGCGAGCACGCCTTCAAGATCACCACATCGGGACTCGATGTCTTCCCCCGCCTGACGACGCCGCCCGCGGCCATCTCCTACGAACTCGTTCACGACAGGGAGAAGACGGGCGTCACGGCGTTCGACGAGATGGTGGCCGATGGATTCTGGAAGGGAAGCTCGACGGTTGTCTTTGGCCCGCCAGGGAGTGGCAAGACACTTCTGGGCCTTCACTTCATCTTCCGCGGCATCGAGATGGGCGAGAAGGGCCTCATCGCGACGATGGAGGAGAACCCCACACAGCTCCACAGGATCGTGTCCGGTTTCGGGTGGGATCTGCAAAAGGCCCTCGACGACGGGATGCTCGAGCTCTACTACGTCTCGCCGGTCGACATCTACATCGACGAGTTCGTGAGCACGGTGAGCGGCATGGCGCTGAAGAGTGGTGCCAAACGCGTCATGATCGACAGTGTGAACGATTTGCAGGCCTCCGCCTTAGACACCGCCCGCTTCAGGGACTTCATGTATGCGTTCGTGCAAACGTTGTCGACGGAGGGGATTTCCACGTACATGACGAACGAGGTGAAGGACCTCTTCGCCACGAGCGTGGTTACCGAGTTTGGCATCAGCCACATGTCGGACAACGTGGTGCTTCTTCACTACGTCAGGCAGGAATCCGAGATCAAGCGAGCGATCTCGATAGTCAAGACGAGGGCGAGCGAGCACGATCAGCGGATCCGTCAGTTCGAGATCACGCGGGAGGGGATCCGGATCGGCGACACGTTCTCGGGCACGGATTTCGGTGCCACTTAGGATGGGCGGCAGGTGAACGAGGCGAGCGGCGGCGAGCGGCGGGGGAGATCGTCGTCACTTCACGGTGTCGAGGACTCGCTGTCGGTCGCCCTTGAGCCGCTCTCCCGGATCGTCGTCGCGCTCTGGCCGCACGCACGTCTCACCGCGCTGTCGGTGCGCGACGATGCGCTCGAGGTCGTGGCGTCCACGGGAGCGGACCCGCTTCGCGTCGGCACGATGCTGCGGTCTCACGTAATGAGCGCATTCCGACTCACGCTGCTCGATGAACGCCCGTTCGTGGCAGGGATCGAAGACGCCGAGCCCGAGGCGCTGCGAGCGGCGCTCAGGGAACTCGGCATCCAGCGGGCGTTCGTCGCACCGCTGTGTTCCGCTGACGACGTGAGCGAATGCGTGGTGGTCGATGAGCCGGGAAGGCCCATGGAGTTCGATGAGCACGACCGTCGGTTGCTGGCCGCCGCGGTGGAACAAGCGAAGGCCGCACTGGAGAACGCCGACCTGCGAACGCAGGCAGCCAGGCGGCAGAGGGCCTTCGAGGCGGTCGCGCGCCTAGGCGTGGTGTTCACCTCCGTCCTCGACCTGAAGCAGACGGCGGCACAAGTCGTCGAGTACGCCGCCCTGCTGCTGGAGATGTCTGCCTTCGCGCTGCTGTTCCGTCCAGAGGGCGAGGCGGACTTCATGGTGCTCGCCGCCGACGGCCTGCCGCCGGAGGCGTCCCGTCTCAGAGTGAAGCCCATCGAGATTGCGGCGCTGGAAATCAAGGCAACCGGTGAGCTGGGTTCGAGCCGTCTGCCAGAGAGCGCCCAGGGCTCGCTCTTTGGGCTGCTGGAGCGGAGCGGCCTCGTCAACGTGCTTGCCGCACCGTTGGTCGTCGGTGAAGACCGATTGCGCGGCCTTCTGCTCGGACTCGACAGGCGGGAGCTGAAGCTGGAGGACGACGAGCGAGATGCCTTCCATCTCCTCGCCTCTCAGGCGACGAACGCGATTTGGACCGCTGAGCGCTACGAAGCCGAGGTCGAAGCGCGACGCGAGGCCAAGCAGGAGTCCGACTTCGTCACTCGACTCGTCGAGGAGCTGCCCTTTCCCGTCTCCTATCTCGACTGCGATCTGGTCTACAGGCGGTGCAACACAGCCGCCGCTGCGAGTGTTGGTCTGAGGCCCGACCAGGTCATCGGTAGGGCCGCGCACGAGATCATCGGCGCGGACTCAGATGTGATCGGCCTGCTTGATGGCGTTCTGCAGACCGGAGAGCCCTACTCGGGGACGATCGAGTTCACCGCGCCTGGGTCGTCGGACGCCACGCACTACCGGGTCTCGTACATCCCGGACAAGGACCAACAGGGCCGTGTCCTCGGCGTGTTGACCGATGTGTTCGACGTCACCGAACTCATGATCGCGCAGGAGCGGGCCAAGCAGGAGCTCGATACGACAGCAAGGCTCCTGGACGCGGCGAACTCACTCGCCGACTGGACGGACCTGGACCAACTGCTCGCAGCGCTCGCCGACGTGTTGTTGCGAAACGTCGGGCATGACTGCAGGATCGCAGTGACGCTCTGGGACGAGGAA
>JBBREQ010000132.1:0-5430 GCA_038202795.1 Coriobacteriia bacterium
GCTCTCGCGACCACGCCCTCGAGCGCTGCGCAGGTATAGCGTCATCTGCCCGTAGTCGCCTGGTTCGAGCGGGCGTGTCTTGAGCTCGAGTGCGACGTAGCAGCGCATGGTGATGTGGTAGAGCAGCAGGTCGAGCCGGTAATCGCGCCCATCGACGGTCATGCGCTTCTGGCGCTCGACGAACGCGAAGCCCACCCCGAGTTCGAGCAGGAAGCGCTGCATCTCGTCGAGGATGGCGCGCTCCAGCTCGGCTTCGCTGTGCTCCGATGGCAAGCCGACGAAGTCGAGCACGTAGGGGTCGCGGAAGACGATGGCGGGCTCGATGGTGCCGGTCGCAGTGAGGGCGGCAAGGTCGGCATCGAGACCCTCGGTGGACCCACGTGCTGCCAGAGTGCGCTCGTAGAGCTTGCTGGCGATCTTGGCGCGTAAGGTGCGCTTGGACCACCGTTCGTGCGCGCAGAACGCGATGTAGAAGCCGCGTTTGCCCCGGTCGGTGATAGTGAGCAGCTCGGTGATATTGGTCCACGTCAATTGTCGCGCCACTGGCGCGACAATTGAGACCTCACCGAAGATCGTGGCGAGTTGAACCATTCGCAACAGGTTTGACTTGCTCCAGCCTCGTCCGTATCGCTTGGTCAGCCTCATGGCGAGTCGCTTCACCGTGGCTTGCCCATACTCCGCCCGTTCTCCGCCGAGCACCTCCTCGCGGACTCGCTTCCCAACGCTCCAGTACAGCATCACCAGCTCGCTGTTCACTGCAGCGGCGACTCGCTGGCGTGCACCATCGATCAGGGTCGAGACATCGCCAAAGAGCGCGTCATCGCCGAGCTCGGGTATGGTGTCGGGATTCTGCATGATCCCACGCTAGCGGGCAGCGCTTACCAGTTCCTAACCGGCCGTCAACCGCACGACTCCGCGTAGAGAACGCCCCTCTTCGGGTAGGAAGTGAGGCGTTGCGCCGTCACTCGAGGTCGGGATGGTTCTCGCCCAGCCACTCGAGCACCTCGGCGCGAAACGAGAGGGTGTCCTCCAGCAGTTCGAGCAGGTCGGCCTCAGAGATGGCTCCTACACGATCGTAATCCGCCTGATTGCGAGCGCGGCGGCACGAGTCAAGATACCGGCGGCGTTCACGTTGACCTGTGCCCATCAGCTCGGGCAGGAGGCTCAGGGTTCTCCAGTGATGGCCGCTCGAACTCGAGGAGGTGCGGTATCCGCATGCTCTGATGACCATGGTTGCCAGCTGTAGCGCAGCTTCATACGCGATGGCAAACTGGCGGTCGGCCGAGAGACCCGGCACGTTCGCATCTGCGAGACTGCGGTCCACGATCGCCAACAGGCGGACTATCTCAGTTCCGGAGCTAGGAAGTGCCTTGACCGAACCGTCAGCGAGCCATTCGCTCAAACTCATGTTGGTCACCCACCAACCAGGTCTTGGGGCTCTCCAGTACACGGGAGATGAAGGGGTCGTCAGTCGAAAGGGCCTCGGCAAGACGCCGGTGCGTGTAGAGCGAGATGTTGATCTCGCGACCCAGATGGGATTCCGCATCGCCCAGAGCCGTGGTGATGTCGCGGCGCCCAGATTCGCCGATGATCATCACGTCGACGTCGCTCCCCGCTGTGTCCTGACCCGAGGCCACTGATCCGTAGATGAAGGCGAATTCGATTGAGCTAGCGATGGGTTCGAGCGCATCGAGCACTACGTCTCGCAGCGCGAAGCTCTTCTCGAACATCGAACGAAGGTCGGGGAAGACGGGATGAGACGCTATCGCGCGGTAGTAGACCTGTTTGCCCTCGCGACGCTTCGTTACAAGGCCCGCCTTCTCCAGTTTGGCGAGCGCCAGTTGAACAGGGCGGAGTGAATCGGATGTCGCCCTGACAAGCTCCTGCTGATAGTAGGACTGGTCCGGGTTCATCAGGAACAGCGAAAGAAGCCGGATCAGCGGCCGAGATGAGAACAGGGTTGTCAGCGGGTTTTCACTCACAATGTGAGTAATACCACTCACTAGGTGAGTATGTCCAGCCGGAATCAGGATGCGCACGCTACCTCCTCGCGTTGCGCCCAGGATAGCGAGGACGCCTTGCTCGATCCTGAACGGAGTCCAACCGGACTCAGCCCCCGCCAAGTGCCTTCGCTCTCTCAACCACTCGTTCCAACTCGGCTCGCACTGAGTCCACAACGTACTGCGCCGCCCGCACCTCACCCGAATCGAGGCCGAGAAGCGCGACCTGCTCTGGACCTTTCTCTGTGCACAGAATGATGCCGATTGGTGCCGCGTCACCCGGGTGGCGCTGGTGGGCATCGAGCCAGCGCAGGTAGAGCATCATCTGTCCGTAGTCGCCCGGTTCGAGGGCGCGCGCCTTGAGTTCGACCGCCACATAGCAGCGCAGGGTGATGTGGTAGAGGAGCAGATCCAGCCGATAGTCGCGACCGTCGACCGGCATGCGCTTCTGGCGCTCGACGAACGCGAAGCCAGCGCCGAGTTCGAGCAGGAACCGCTGGATCTCGTCGAGGATGGCGCGCTCGAGGTCGGCCTCAGAGTGCTGGGCGGGCAGGCCGAGGAAGTCGAGGACATAGGGGTCGCGGAAGACCAGCGCAGGTTCAACGGTGCCGTTGGCAGCAAGCGTCGCTACGTCCGATTCGAGCTCCGCGACGGATCCCCGCGCGGCAAGTGTGCGTTCGTAGAGCTTACTCGCGACGCGCTCACGCAGCGCACGCTTCGACCATTGCTCGTGCGCACAGACTGCCGTGTAGAAGTTACGTTTGCGCTGGTCAGCAATGGTGAGCAGCTCGCTGATGTTGGTCCAAGTCAATTTGGCCGCCAGTGGCGCGCATTTCTCAACGCTCGGGACCCATCCCGCGAAACCCATCATGCGCTGGAGGTTACGGCGGCTCCATCCACGTCCGTACCGCTCACTCAGCCGCGCCGCCAGCTGTTTCACTACTTCCTGTCCGTACGCCGCGCGTTCGCCGCCGAGTACTTCCTCGCGGACCCGCTTGCCGACACTCCAGTACAGCATCACCAGCTCGCTGTTCACTGCGGCGGCGACTCGCTGGCGCGCACCGTCTATCAGTCCGGCGACATCGCCAAACAGCACATCGTCGCCTTTGTGCATCGTGAGTGGTGTAGCTTCGCCCATCGCGCCTCACCTCGCTTCGCGCGTTTCCTGAGTGGAGGCTAGCGAGGCGGCCTTTCCTGATCCTAAACGGAATCCAACCGGTGGCGGCTTCATGGCCCGTCAGTTGGTAACCCGAAGGGCGTCGGGCGGGTAACCCGAAGGTCGTCGGTTCAAATCCGGCCCCCGCGACCAAGAAACTATCAGGTCAGACACCGTAAATGGTGTCTGGCCTGTTTTCATTGTCAGGGGATGTTCCACGCGGGTGTTCCATACTTTTCTACCGCGCCGACCCTCTTTTGGCCTTGGATAACGGCCTGAAAGCACGGTCGGGTGGCTGACAAGAAGACCGACCCCATTCGGAGTCGGCCTTCATGTTCAACGATGGCGTCCATCGTTGACGGGTTAGTTACCCGTTACGCCAGTGAAACGTAGTACGTCGCACGTCGGCAGTTGTTGCGACAGCCGGTGAGGCCTACCGCCGCCGTCCGCTCCACCAGAAGCCGCCTCCGCCAAACAATAGGACCAACACGACGATGAGAATTATGAGTGTTGTGCTATCCACGCTCGTTTCCTCCCTGTTCTCTCTGCTCCAACATGGAGCCTAGTCAGATACACCTGATCGGACATCTCACTTGTCTCTGTTGAGAGACTGTTGCTCCTGAGGTGTTCGTACCCACTAAGCACGGGCGCTGCATCCATACTTTGTCCTCGGCTCGGGGTGTCGTCTTCGCAATTGGGAATAAACTGCGTGGAGAATGGAGGACATGATGTTTCGGAACACCGCTATGGCCGTACTTACAGTCTGTCTGAGCCTGCTTCTGATTTCGACTGCCGTGGGGTGCACGAGTTCAACAAACTCGGATAACGGCAACGACAACGCTCCCAACAACGGTCGCATGATGAACGACGACGGGTCGTCCAACGGCTCGGGTGGCGGGTCGAATGACACCACGGGCACCGAAGGAAGTCGTGGCACCAACGGCATGATGAACGACGACGGGTCGTCGACCGACAACTAGTGAGAAGCGGCTCAGCCCGCGCCCCTCGTCTGGTTGGCCCGGGGAGACTGCGAGTACGTCTACCACCTGCGTGGGTCCGCGTCTGAGCCCTAGCGTTTGTCGAGCACCTTCAGGTACGCGATGGTCGCGTCCACGTCTGCGTTGCTCATCTGCCAGCGGGGCATGGCCGTATCCAGCGGCTCGCCGCGCTCGTGCAGCCCGTCTCGGATGGCCCTGGCGATAGTCGCGTCGGTGAAGCCTTCCTTGATGAGCGCGCTGTAGGTGACGTCGGGCGCCTCGATCGCGGGGCCCATCATCATCCTGATTGTGCCGCCTCGACCGTCTTGAGCGTGGCACGAACCGCATCCGCCGCCGCCCATCATGAGCGAGCCCTCGGCTATGGGTGGGGCGGTCCGACGGATCAGCCGATCGTCAACGCCCACGCCGGTGAGCCAGATGCGTTCGCCTGCCGATGAATAGCTGCCGGAGGCTCCCGCGCCGTCGCCCGGCCCGCGGCCGTTTGTGTTGCCGGAGCCGTCGCCCGGCGTGCTCGTCGCTGCGCCGCCCTGACGGTTCCCTCCCATCATCTGACCATCACCGGGATTGCCACCGCCAGGATAGCCGCCGCCGGCGGGGACGCCGTCATTTTGGGCTGTGCCCGCGCAGGCGCTCAGCGCGGCGATGACCAAAGCGCTCAGACAAACCACGCATACGTTCCTGAATGCAGGTCGATTCATGACCGCCACCCATCCTCTCTCATTCTCACTAGGGGGTTCGTACCCGCATGCGGGGCGTCTGACGCTCGGCGTGCGAGATCGTCACCGGAAACGAGGCGCAGTGGTTCGAATGAGCTCGCGCTGCCGTCCTTCTGGCCAACGATCACGACGTCGGGCCGGTGCCGGGCAAAGATGCCGCACGAAACCACTCCAGGCAGCCTCATCGACGATGCAGACCCATGTCCTGGAGGATTTCGCGAACCCTCCGCCGTGGACAGGGGGTAGATACCCTTGGATAGGCTTTCCTGCTCGGCTACGAATCAGGGGACAACTCTGGTAGCCCTCCCAGAAGCGAGGATTCGATACCGTTGAGCGAGGCGCAATCCAAAGCTCAACTTCTGAGGCTGCAGCGCGATACCTTCGGCTATTTCGTCGCTGAGGCCAACCCTACCAATGGTCTTGTCCGTGATACGACCAGGCCCGGCTCGCATTGCAGCATCACGGCGCTGGGGCTGGGCCTTGCCGCCTACACCGTCGCCGTCGATCGAGGATATGTGACGCGGGCCGACGCCGTGCACCGAGTGCTGACAACGCTGCGA
>JBBREQ010000133.1:0-5261 GCA_038202795.1 Coriobacteriia bacterium
GAACCCAGCGGGGAGGGCAGCGAGCGGCGCAGCGTGCAGGTGCATCTCGACCTGTATCGCCGGCTGATGGCCGGTCGGGGCCAGCGCCGGTAGTCGGAGCCGTATCGGTTTCAACGGTATCGGGATTGATGTAAATACCGCGTCAGGCGATACCTGCGGCAGAGGAGTCTACCTGAGTCGACTCCGACCTCGATCATTTTGGCGCTTGAACAATCGGACTTTCATAGGTCCCTGCCTCATATCGCACGCGACGGTGTATGGCTTGACATCTATCGGCCGAAGAGAGACAGAGAGGCACACTGATGACTGGGACGCCCTCTGAAAGCCAAGATAGAAGGGTCTGTCCGATATGCGGTCAGCCCGAACTGGTGACTTCGCGTGATCCAATCGAGTTCGACTATCGAGATGGGACTTGGTGGATTGAGCCTGACTTCGACTATGACAAGTGCTTGGCCTGCGAAGAGGAAATCTATCCCTCACGCGGATTGGAGCAGCTCGAACTCAAGGCTGCTGTGCTCGCGCGCGCCGAGCTGGGGCTGCTGTCTCCGGTTGAGATCAGGGCGATTCGCCACAAGCTCGGACTCACCCAAGGCGATTTGGAGCGGGCGCTCGGTGTGTCTCGGGGTAGTGTTGGCAGGTGGGAGCGCGGGCCCGTAATCCCCAGTGTCACGGCAGATAGACTCCTGCGACTTCTCGGCGAGCATCCTGAGTTGCTGCGCAGTCAGGCACTTGATTTCGTGGCACGCGATGGCCGAGGTCCCTACCGAAAGCACGGTTAGCCGTCACAGGTGTTTCACGGCTTCTACAGGCCCACTGTCACCGCTCGATGGTAGGATTGTGTCTGTTCTCGCGTAGCGGCACGTCCCCGGGGATTCAGGAGCATCGGCATGGGTACTGACATCAAGTTCGGTACGGACGGCTGGCGCGCGGTCATCGGCGCTGAGTTCACCTACGACTCCCTCAGGCGCGTCGCTGACGCCGCTGGCAGGGTCTTCTCTGAGGACAATCCCGGCGGACTGGTCATCGTGGGCTACGACACCCGCTTCGAAGCCGGCAGTTTCGCCGCGGCCGCTGCGGAGGTGCTCGCGTCGCACGGGATGCGTGTCCAGCTTTCGGACAGCTACCTGCCCACGCCGGCACTGTGTTGGTCGGTTGCCTCCGACGACAAGGCAGTGGCCGGTGTCATGCTCACGGCCAGCCACAACCCCGCTGAGTACCTCGGCTTCAAGCTTCGCATGTCAGACGGCGGCGCCTCGCCGGTGAGCTTCACTGACAAAGTCGAGGCTGCACTTGTTGCGGACCCACCCACTGGCCGCGGCGAGTACGAGACCGTCGACTTGGTGGGACCTTATCTGGCCGCCCTGAAGAGCCGCGTCGATGCCAAGGCAATCAAGGACGCCGGGCTGCGCGTCATCGTGGACCCGCTCTACGGGGCAGGGCAGAGCTACCTGGCCGACACGTTGCGCGAGTTCGGCGTTGAGGTCGTCGAGATCCACGGCGAGCGCAACCCCGGCTTCGGCGGTCTGCACCCTGAACCCATCCCGCCGTGGACCGACCAGGCAGCTGCCGCAGTGAGCGCTGACGGTTTCGACGCCGCCTTCGTGACCGACGGCGACGCGGACCGCATCGGTGCGATCGACTCGATGGGTCGCTTCGTGAGCCCGCACAAGATCATCGCGCTCGTGACTCGGCACCTGGTCGAAGACAAGAAGCTCACCGGCAAAGTGGTCAAGACGGTTTCCACCTCGGTCATCGTCGACCGCCTCACCAGCCGCCTGGGCCTCGAGACCATCACCACTCCGGTAGGGTTCAAGTACATCTACGAAGAGATGGTCAAGGGCGGCGTTCTCATTGGCGGTGAAGAGAGCGGCGGTATCGGCATCCCCACGCACGTACGCGAGCGTGACGGGTTGCTCATGGCCCTCCTGCTCGCCGAGATGATGGCGCAGCGCGGCGCCACGCTGGGCGGGCTGGTCGAGCAGCTCTTCGCGCTCACCGGCCCCATGGAGTACTCGCGCCTCGATCTCAAGCTCACGCAAGAGGTTATGGCCGGCTTCCTCCAGCGCATGCCGCAGCTCGCACCCACGGAGCTCGCCGGCGTCCCCGTCCTCGAGATCTCGCGCGTCGACGGCGTCAAGTTCCTGCTCGCCGACGACGCGTGGCTGCTGCTGCGCACCAGCGGAACCGAGCCCCTGGTGCGCATCTACGCCGAGGCGCCCTCGGCGGGTGTGGTCGACGATCTGCTCGCGGCCGGACGCGCGATTGTCGAGGGATAGCATTCCCGCCGGACTGACACCTGAGCGGCTGCGGGCAGCGGCCTGGTGGGTGCTGCTTGCGGGCGTCGCGCTCGCGACCGTTGCTACGGCGAACCTGAGTGCTTTGGGTCTCGATACTGCGCTGCTCTACGGCAGCTTCGTGCTGCCCAAGTTCTTCACGCTGGCGATTGCCGGCGCTCTGAGCTCGCTGCTCTGGGTATTCTCGCTGCACGGCGACCCGATCGCCCGCAGACATCCTGCGATCTGGGCTGTAGCGGCGTTGTGCGCATGGGCGGCAGTGTCGGCGGCGGTGTCGGTTCAGCCGGCGAAGGCCTTCTTCGGCAGCTACGAGCGTCTCGACGGCCTTCTCACCGAGGTGCTGTTGGCCGTGCTGTTCCTGCTGGCTATGCAACTGGTTCGCCCTGACTCGTTGAGGTCCGGAGCCATAGCCGTGGCCGCTGTGGGGATAGTCTCGGCACTCTACGGCCTGGCACAGGTAGCCGGGCTCGACCCGTTTGAGTGGTCCGTCGAGCGGTGGATGCTGCCCTTCTCGTTCTTGGGCAACCGTGATTTCTTGGGCGGGCTGCTGGTCATGCCGCTCGCCCTCATCCCGTTCCTCGCGGTCACCTCGCGCAGGCGGTGGGCTCGTGTTGTGTGGTGGCTGGCAGGTGGCGTCATCGCCGCGTGCGTGGTGGTGACGCTGGTACGCGGAGCGTGGATAGCCGCAGCGCTGGGCCTGCTGGTCGCGCTCGTCGTGCTGTGGCGTACCGGTGCAGGGCCGCGCCTGATCGACTGGCTGAGTCTGGGCGCGATCGGACTGATCGTGGTCGCCGTCGCACTGTTCGGCGGACCCGGTTGGGGCATGGAGTTCGGCGTGCTCGAGCGGCTTGCGTCGATCACGCAGTTCGGCTCCGGGTCCATTGCCACTCGGGTCGAATCGTGGGAGGTCGCGCTACGCGTTGTGGGGTGGCGACCGCTCACCGGGACCGGTCCTGCCAACTTCGCGGTGGCATGGACGCGGTTTGCGACACCGGCCTATCTGGTGGTCGATCCCACGGGCGGTGTTGCAGACAACGCTCACTCATACCCGCTGCAGGTCGTAGCGACTCTGGGTGTACCCGGTCTTCTGGCGGCGTTGGCCGCTGTCGTCCTAGCCCTGTGGGGCCGGGCTGCACAGGCAGTGGAGTCAGACGAGGGCGGTGGGCACACGATCCGCCGCGGGCTCATGGTCGCGGCGCTGGCCTACGGGGTCTTCCTGCTCGCGGGATTCAACTCCATCGAGACGATGGCGTTGTGGTGGGTGGTTCTCGGCATGCTTGCGGGCACGTCAATGACTGCACGCGAGGTGAGACTGGGTCCCCTCGGGCCGCTGGTTGCGTGGCTACTGGTGGCGGCAGCACTCGTCGTGTTCGGGCTAGGGGCGATGTGGGTGCGTGCCGACCGGTTGGCCGCGCGCTACAGCTTCGGCCAGGGTCGGGAGAGCGCAGTCCTCGGACTCGATCTTGCCGCACGGGCAGCGCCTTGGGCGGAGCACTACCGCCTGAATCGGGCCTACCTCTTGGACTCGGCGGCCCGGGAGCACCTGGCTGCCGCACGCCTACAGCCGGACGCCGCTGTGCTCCAGGCGGCGGCTAGCGCGGTCGCGTCCGCCGATGCGGCCTACGCGCACACCGCTCGCGTGGCGCCGACCGAGTACGTGAACTTCCTCATGTGGTCGCGCCTGCTCAACCGGAGCCGCACCCTGCTGGGGCAGGAGATGGCCCAGCACGCCTACGATGTGGCTTCGCGTGCGGTGCAGATCCACCCCACCAGCGTCGAGGTGCGGGTGCACAAGGCGGAGGCCGCACTGCAACTCGGTCGCCCCGAAGAGGCCGCAGAGCTGCTCAAAGACGCGTGGAAGTGGTCGGCGGGCCAAGAGGGTCCGGCGGTCCTCTACATCAAGGCGCTCGGGGCGTTCGACGAGCCGGCTGCACGAAGTGCCGCAGCTGAGGCGATGCGTCGTTTCCCCGACAGCGAGCAGTTACGAAGCGCCCTGGAGGCAACCGGCAGTGTGCTGCCCTAAGAAGGGCCGCAAGGCGAGCTGGTAGAATCTCCTCGGCTGAACACGGAGCTCATCCTCAGACCACGAAGCGGCGGTGCAACGCAGTGCGAGTGACCATGGTCAACAAGTACTACCCCCCGCACCTGGGCGGCGTCGAGTTCCACATGCGCGATATCGCCGAGGGGCTCGTCGAGCACGCTGGCGTTGGTGTCCGCGCACTGGTCTGCAACGGCGAGAACCGCCGGGTCGAAGAGACCATCAACGGGGTCGAGATAGTCCGACTCCCTCGCGCTGGCGAGTTCGCCTCCACGCCCATCTCCTGGGGTTTCTCCCGAGAACTCCGCCGAGAAGCCCATCACGATCCTGCTCCGGACCTGCTGCACTTCCACTTCCCCTACCCGTGGGGCGAGGTCGCGTGGCTCACTGCCAAACCCGACCTGCCCACGGTTGTGATGTATCACAGCGACATCGTGCGCCAGAAGGTCGCGCTCGCCGGGTACCGGCCGCTGCTCGAGCGCTTCCTCGACGGTGCGGACCTCATCATCGCGTCGTCGCCCAACATGATCGAGCACTCGCCGTTCCTCTCGGCACGCAAAGAGAAGTGCCGGCACGTCAACTTCGGACTGCACGTCGAGGCCATCGCGACCAACGCTGCGGCCATCGAGCGGGCGCGCGAGCTCCGCGCGGCCTACGAGGGGCGCAAGATCGTCCTGTTCGTGGGGCGGCTCGTCTACTACAAAGGCGCCGACGTGCTGGTCAAGGCGATGGAGCACGTGGACGCTGACCTGGTGATGATCGGCCGCGGCCCGCTGGAATCGGAGCTGCGTGAGGCCGCCGTGGCCCGCGGCATCTCGGATCGCGTGCACTTCCTGCCACCTGTCGACGATGACGAACTCTCCGCCTGGTACCACGCGGCCGACGTCTTCGCGCTACCCAGCGTCGCGCGCAGCGAGGCCTTCGGGCTC
>JBBREQ010000134.1:0-5158 GCA_038202795.1 Coriobacteriia bacterium
TGCCGGCGCTCCGACGTACGATGCTCGCCAGTTCCGGGGGGGTGTAGTAGTCGAGACGAAATGCCATGCCGAACCTATCCCGAAGCGGCCCGGTCAGCATTCCCGTACGCGTCGTAGCGCCCACGAGGGTGAACCGTGGTAACTCGAGCCTGAGCGAGCGGGCTGCGGGTCCCTTACCTATCACGATGTCGAGACTGAAATCCTCCATCGCGGGATAGAGCACCTCTTCGACCGCGCGGTTGAGGCGATGTATCTCGTCGATGAAGAGCACATCGCGCTCCTCGAGATTGGTGAGAATCGCCGCAAGGTCACCCGCACGTTCGATCGCGGGCCCGCTGGTCGTCTTGAGCTTCACCCCGAGTTCGTTGGCAATGACAGCGGCCAGAGTCGTCTTGCCCAGACCCGGGGGGCCCGAGAGAAGCACGTGGTCCAGCGACTCATCGCGACCTCGTGCCGCCTGGATCAACACGGCCAGATTCTCCTTCACCCGCTCCTGTCCTAGGTAGTCTTCCAGCTGCTTCGGCCGCAGGCTGCGATCAATCTCCAAGTCGTCCTCGGTGAACTCCGCGGCGACGAGCCGTTCAGCCTCACGCTCTTGGGTTCCTTCCGGGTCACCGGCTTCCCATACCGTTCCCACCCTACTGCCCCCCGCCGAGGCGCCGGAGCGCCCACTGCAATACCGTCTGAACGTCAGCACCGTCAGGTGCGCCCTGCAGCGCCGCAGCAATTTCCGCTGCCGAGAAGCCCATCGACTGCAGCGCATCGCGCGCCTCGGCCGCAGCGCCTGCGCCCGACGACGAACCCGACGCCGACCCACTCGCGCCGAGAGCCCCCAGCCGATCTGCAAGGTCCAGGATGATGCGCTGTGCTGTCTTCTTGCCGATGCCCGGAACGCTCGAAATGAGGGCGACGTCCTCGGTGGCGACTGCGCTCGCGAGCACGTCGGGCGAAAGCGCGGAGAGCGCGGCGAGCGCCACCTTGGGCCCAACGCCGCTTACGGTTATGAGCTGCTCGAACGCCTCCTTCTCCGGCTCATCGGCGAATCCGAACAAGGAAAGCTCGTCTTCGCGCACATGGAGATGCGTGTGGACCGTCACCCGCTCTCCTTGCCCGGGCATCGCGGAAAGTGACCCGGTGGACATGCTGAGGCGGTAGCCGACCCCATTGACCTCGATCAGCGCGAACGTCGCTCCCTTGGTGACCACGCGGCCCGTGAGAAACGCGATCATGCACTCGCCTCTTCCAGAGCGCGCCGGTCACGGAGACTGGCATGGGTGAGCGCTACGGCGAGCGCATCGGCGGCATGATCGGGTTTGGGGTCGTGATCGAGGCCGAGCAGGGCACGAACCATATACGTGACCTGGTGCTTGTCCGCGGTGCCCGAGCCCACTACCACGCTCTTGATCTGCACCGGGCTGTACTCGGCGAGCACGAGCCGCGCATCGGCGGTGGCAAGCAACGCGACCCCTCGGGCCTGGCCCGTGGCAAAGGCGCTCTTGGCGTTGGTGCCGAAGAACACGCTTTCGACCGCGCACTCCGCTGGTTCGTAGCGCGCGATCACCGCGCGGATCTCATCGTGGATCGACCGAAGGCGCTGGGCGAGGGGATCATGCGCTTGGGTGGTGATGCAGCCGTAGGCGACCGCCGTGCAGCACGGCCCCTCGCGCCTGACAACGCCCCAACCCGTATTGGCGAGGCCGGGATCGATTCCCACTATGATCACGCGCGCCCCCTCGCCGACTGAATCGAACATATGTTCAGGGTATCAGGGGGTCTGACACAGAACAAGACGAGCTGACTCACACCACTTCGGCCTAGCGAAACTCGTCAGTCGAGACTCGCCAGAATCTCGTCAGTAAGCTCCATCGTGTGGTAGACGTTCTGAATGTCATCGCTCTCTTCCAGCCTGTCGACCAAGCGAAAGACCTTCTTCGCATCGGAGGCCGAAACCACGGTGGGGTTCACAGGCTCCATGGCGAGTTCGGCCCCCCTGACCGTCAATCCGGCCTCCTCGAGAGCCTGCTTGACCGACACCAGCTCCGCAGGAGTGGTGTAGACCAAGACCTCATCCTCGCCCATCTCCAGGTCCTCACCGCCCGCGTCAGCGACGAGCATGAACAACTCGTCCTCGTCGGGAGTGCCCACGCGGTCCACCACGATTTCACCCTTACGCTCGAACATGAACGCCACCGAACCGGTCGTACCGAGGTTGCCGCCGGCCCGGGTGAACGCAGCCCGCACGTCGGCAGCTGTGCGATTGCGATTGTCGGTGAGTGCCTCGACATAGAGTGCGACACCCGCCGCGCCGTAGCCCTCGTAGATGACCTCTTCGAAGTTGGCCGCGTCGGCGCCGGATGCGAATGCCTTGTCGATAGCCGCCTGGATCTTGTCCTTGGGAAGCGAGTAACCCCTGGCCTTCTCAATGGCCGCCGCCAACGAGGCGTTGTTCTCAGGGTTGGGATCGCCGCCCGTCTTGGCGGCTACCGTGATGATGCGCGTCAGTTTCGAGAACAGCGCCGAGCGCTTGGCGTCCTGAGCGCCCTTACGATGCTTCGTGGTAGCCCACTTAGAGTGTCCAGACATGAGTCCGCCTCACCTTTCAGTCTCCGAGCAGTGCGTACCGCTCGCGATTCTACCGCCAGAACGCAGCCAAGCGCTACGCACTGATGACCTGCTCCACGAAATACCGGTGCACGCGCGGATCTCCCGTGAGCTCGGGATGAAACGTCGTGGAAAAGCATCGCTTCTGTCGCGCAGCCACGATGTGACCCTCGTGATGCGCCAACACTTCAACGCCCTTACCGACTGACTCGATCCACGGAGCGCGGATGAACACTCCGCGGTACGGGCTGTCAAACCCTCTGAAGTCGAGGTCGGCCTCGAATGAGTCGACCTGCCGGCCGTACGCGTTACGTCTCACACTGACATCCATGAGGGAGAGCGCCCTCTGGCCAGTGATGCCGTCAATCACCCGACCAGCGATGAGAATCGCACCCGCGCACGTCCCCCAGACCGCCATTCCCTCTCGATGACGATTCACTATGGGCTCGTAGAACCCATACGATTCCATGAGCTTCGAAATCGTAGTCGACTCCCCGCCCGGCACGATCAGGCCTGCGCACTCCTCAAGCTGTCCGGGTTTGCGCACGGCGATCGCGCCCACATCGAGCGCTTCAAGCGCATAGATGTGCTCTCTGAACGCCCCTTGGAGCGCAAGTACTCCGACCTTCACCTACCAGCCACGCTCCTGCATACGCTCAGCCTCGGGGATATCCGAGATGTTGATCCCCACCATTGCCTCGCCAAGATCGCGGGACACGCGAGCGATGACATCGGCGTCCTCGAAGTGCGTGGTCGCCTCGACGATGGCCCTTGCGCGCTTGGCCGGATCGCCGGACTTGAAGATTCCCGAGCCCACGAACACGCCGTCGCAGCCCAACTGCATCATCAACGCAGCGTCAGCAGGAGTGGCAATCCCGCCCGCCGAGAAGTTCACCACCGGGAGCTTGCCGTTCTCGGCGACCCATTTGACCAGCTCGTAGGGCGCCTGCAGATCCTTTGCCGCCGCGAACAGCTGCTCAGTACGCATGCCTTTGAGCCACGCGATCTCGTCGGTGACCGTGCGGATGTGCCGCACCGCCTCAACGACGTTACCCGTGCCCGGCTCGCCCTTCGTGCGCACCATGCTTGCGCCCTCGCCGATGCGTCGGAGCGCCTCGCCAAGATTGCGGCAACCGCACACGAACGGAACGTCGAACTCCCACTTGTCGACATGATGCTCTTCGTCAGCAGGGGTCAGGACCTCCGACTCGTCGATGTAATCCACGCCCAGCGTCTGCAGTATCTGGGCCTCCACAAAGTGGCCTATGCGGCACTTCGCCATGACGGGGATGGATACCGAGCCCACGATCGACTCGACGATGGTCGGGTCCGCCATGCGCGCCACGCCCCCCGCCGCGCGGATGTCCGCCGGCACGCGCTCGAGCGCCATCACCGCGACGGCGCCGGCATCTTCGGCGATCTTCGCCTGCTCCAGGTTCACGACGTCCATGATGACGCCGCCCTTGAGCATCTCGGCGAGGCCGGTCTTGACTCTAGGGGTCCCGATATCGCGCTGCGTATCAGACACAGGTGCTGCGACTCCTTCCACAAGCGCCGCCGGGTCAGGCGGGGCCGTCGACTACAGGGGGCTCGTGCGGTTGGTGCATTGTACCCGCGCCCGCGAGCCGCGAACAACCACGGGACCGGCAATCACCGTCCCCACCTACTTCATCGTGATCTTCCCGTCGAGCGGAATCACCTCGAACCACGTCCTTCCGGGGGCGAGCTTGATCGGCTTGCCATTGCCGTCACTGAACCGTGGTGCGGTGTCCCGTGTGGCCGTGAAGGTCCCATCGTAGCGTTGTCCGTCGTGGAAGACCGAGACTCGACCTTCGCCGCCTAGATTGATGTCCCAGGTCACGGATCCCACCATGTCGTGAGTGGCCTGCGTGTACTTGGCCCACATGACCACGACGTTTTTCGCCGTCACTTGCTTTCCCGTCGCTTGGTCACGATGCACATCACCATTGTTCCAGCGCCGATTCATCCTGGTCGCCTCGTCGTAGCGCCACTCGACCCGGTTCGCCGTCGAGAAGGGAACCTTGACCGAGGTGATGGCGGGCGTGGCCTCGACAGGACGGCGGTCGAACTGGAGGGGCTTGGCCTTAGAGAGCACCCTGTACTTGCGCGTGCTTGCGGCGTCCCACGCGTCAGCGGTCTTCATCAGGAGATTGTGCGGAGCGCTGCGATTGCCCACGCGATAGTACAGCGAGGGCACTCGACCGTGCTCCATGACGGGTATCTTGTGCTTCTTCAGCACGGCACCCACCGAGCTACTCCGACCCGAGAAGAACAGCAGCCCGTCGTACTGCGGCACAATCCACTGGTCCGAGAGCCGTGCACTCCGTACCGGGCCAACCGTCTTCGGAACCTTGCTGTGGAAGATGCAATTGAACCGCGTGATGCCGCCCTCGACCATTGTTTCATACACGATGTCGGCCGAGTTGAGGCCGATCTGAGGCCGCGCGGAATTCGAGTTCTCTATCTTGATAGACAGCGGGCGACGGGCAAGCTTCTCGGTGTCCACGGCCACCTTGCCCGTGTACGGCCATCGTGG
>JBBREQ010000135.1:0-5152 GCA_038202795.1 Coriobacteriia bacterium
GGCCGGCAGCGCGATCCTCAGAGCTTGCGGCCCGATCACGAACCGATAGAGGTCGCGGGTGCGCAGGCCTAGAGCGGCGCCAGCTTCCCACTGTCCCTTCTCGACCGCCATCAGGCCGCCGCGGTACATCTCCGCCAGATACGCGGCGGCGATTAGGCCGAGGCCGACGACGGCTGCTCGGAAGGGCCCGAATCTGACCCCGAGCTCGGGCAGGCCGAAGAAGATGAGGAAGAGCCACACGATCGGAGGAATGGCGCGCCAGAACGTGATCGTGAACAGAGCCGCGATGCGAAATGGCGCGAAGCGCGATTTCCGCAGGAGCATCAGTGGGATCGCCGCCAGCGCGCCACCCCCCAGTGCGAGGAACGCCAGCGCGATCGTCGTCGGCAGCCCCTGGACGATCTCCCACATGGGGTCCATCAGCGATCAACCACCGCTTGCAGGAACGTCCGCGACCGCGGATGCTCGGGAGACTCCAGCACCTGCCGGGCGGGGCCTTCCTCGATGATGCGGCCATCTGCCATAACCGCTACGGAGTCGGCCACGCTCTTGGCGAAGCCCATCTCGTGGGTGACCACCATCATCGTCATGCCGCGCTCGACGAGCTGCCGCATGACGTTCAGAACCTCGACCCCAAGCTCTGGATCCAGCGCCGACGTGGGTTCATCGAAGAGCATCACGTCAGGGTCGAGCGCGAGCGCGCGGGCGATCGCTGCGCGTTGTTGCTGGCCTCCCGAACAGCGCAGAGGAAAGGTGTTCACCTTGTCCGAAAGTCCGACCTGGCGTAGCAACTCCAGCGATCGGGCGTCTGCCTCGTGGCGTGACCGCCCGAGAACGCGCCGTTGAGCGAGGGACACGTTCTCGAGCACGGTCAGGTGGGGGAAGAGGTTGAACGACTGGAAGACCATCCCGGCGCTACGCCGGAGCGCGCCCAGTGCCGCCATGTTCGGTCGTGTGCCTGCCTCGTACAGGTGCCCGTGCACCTCCACGCGCCCGGCGTCCGGAACCTCAAGGAGGTTGACGCAACGCAGGAGCGTGCTCTTGCCGGCGCCGCTCGGACCGACGATCGCGAGGACCTCGCCCTCACGCACCTCCAGGCTCACGTCGTCGACCACCACATGGTCTCCAAAGCTCTTACGTATTCCGGAGAGGCGGACGAACCGCTTCGTGTGTGGTTGACGGTCCTGGCTGATGTCGGTTCCTGCCGTGTTGCTGCCCGCGTCAGGGCGCGTCCGCGATTGCTCGGCGGGTCGCTTCATCACGTCGGCGGCACCTCGGCGGTAGTCACCGCCGGCAGCGGCGTCAGCCAATCGCGGTGCTCCGGGATCTGCCCGTGCACGGCCCGGGCGTACTTCTCCGAGACCTGCTCCCAGACGGGGCCCACCACGATTGGTCGTCCATCGACTTCGCGGATTGGCACGACCTCCGTCGCGGTCGACGTCACGAAAATCTCGTCCGCGAGATACACGTCCGCCCTAATCAGCGCCGTTTCGCGCACCTGTATCCCCGACTCTGCGGCCAGCTCTGCGACCGTCGCGCGAGTGATTCCCGGAAGGATTCCAGTGGAGAGCGGCGGGGTCATCAGAATGCCGTCCCTGACCACGAAAACGTTATGAGCGGTGGCATCTGCGAGGGTCCCATCGGCTCCGAAGAGGAGCGCCTCGTCGTACCCGGCAGCATGCGCATCACGTCCAGGCAGCGCGGCGTTCAGGTACAGGCCCGATGCCTTGGCGGTGTGCGGAATGACGTTGGGCCCGACGCGCTGCCACGAGGAGAGCGTCGCCCTCAGCCCCTCTCGCGCTCGATCGCCCAGATACGACGGCCACTCGGACGCAATGACCGCGAGCCTCGTCGGATTCTCGGCATGCAGGCCGAGACGGTCATCGCCCGCGAATGCCAACGGGCGCACATAGCACTCCGCGAAGCCATTGGCGGCGACGGCGGACAGGCAAGCCTCCCGCAGTTCCTCGTGCGTCCAGTCGAGGCTCAGGCCGATGAGCCGAGCGGACCGGACGAACCGCTCCAGGTGTTCGTCCAAACGGAACACCACAGGCCCACTGGCGGTGTCGTAGCACCGGATTCCTTCGAAAACCGCAGTCCCATAGTGCAGCGCGTGGGTCCAGACGGGTACGACGGCCTCGTCGCCGGGCACGAGTTCTCCATCAAGCCAAATTCGTTCAGGCGGTTGCACCGGCACTGCTCCCTCGACCATCCCGCGCCAGCGGGACCATGTACAGCAGGACTATTCTGGATCCTAGTTTCCTCCGGAGCACGAAGTCAAGCAATAAGGGAGACGTGCATCGCTACGTGTTTTGGATCCATAAAATCCACGTTGGATTGCTTATGTCCCCACTGCGTGGTACAAAGCCCTCCGTCCCGCCTGGATACCGGATCCAAGTTCCGTTGCCGGGCGGCAAAGGGTCTGGATCCAATTTTCGCCTTGGAACAAAAGAACTGGTCCCGCTGGGGCTCAGCCGACCGGCGCGGTCTCCTGAACCTGGTATCCGCAGAGAAGACGCGCTCGGCGGCGCAACTCGCACACAGTGGACGCGCGTTCACGCTCGCGATCCCGATGTCCCCCGAGTATTCCTCGCCGCTTCGGGGCGTTTTCGAGCACCGTGTCAGCGTGCGCCATGACGATGGGCCGTCACGTCGCACCGGGGTCGGAGGCTCGATCGCGACCGATCTTCACAACTTCACCCACATCGACGCCCTCGGACACGTCCAGTACGACGGGTTCTCCTTCAACGGAGTCCCGACGACGGACCGACCTCCGTGGGACGCGGGGACAGTCGATCAGATCGGCGTAATCGCCACGCGCGCAGTCGTCCTTGACGTCGCCCGCGCGTGCGGCGTGGAGTCCCTCGAGGCCGGGTTCGTGATCGAGCCGAAGCATCTCGACGCGTCCCTCCATTCGAATGGGACCACGGTCGAACCGGGCGACGCGCTACTCGTCCGGACGGGATGGATACAGAGATACCTCCAAAGCCCAGAGACGGCCGACTCCGGGTGGCCTGGCCTGGGGCAAGCATGCATCGAGTGGCTCAGCGAGAAAGATGTCGTCGCGGTCGGGGCCGACACGGTGGGCGTAGAGGTGGTCCCTCCTGAGGACCCTGGCGGTTATCTGGTCCTACACGAACAGCTCATCCGCGACCTGGGGATGCATCTGCTGGAGTTCCTCACCCTCGAGGAGTGCTGTGTGCATGGCGTAACCGAAGGTCTGTTCGTCGCGGCACCTTTACCCATCCGAAACGGGTTCGGGAGCCCACTGGTCCCGGTCCTCATTACGTGACTCGGGACGCCCGACACGCAACGACCGTCGACCTCGATGTAGCGGCCGGCGTTGCGACGGTCACGCTCAACGGTCCCTCGACGCGCAACGCGCTCAGCCTCGCCACATGTGATGCGCTGATCTCAGTTATCGATCGGGTGGAATCGGATCAGGAGATCGGCGTCCTGATCCTCACCGGCGCCGGAGGAACCTTCTGTTCGGGGGCGGACCGAGATCTCCTCGACTCGGCTGTGCCCTTGACCGCTAGCGCAGCCGATCAACTCGCCGCGGTGTATGAGACCTTCGCTCGCGTGCATGGGATGTGCGTCCCGACCATCGCCGCCGTCGCAGGCGCTGCGGTCGGCGCGGGACTCAACCTCGCCTTGGCCGCTGACCTGCGTATCGTCGCGGATGATGCGCGCCTGATCTCCGGCTTTTCGGCCATAGGACTACATCCCGGCGGAGGGCACCTTTCCCTGATTGCGGACCCCGCCGGTCGCGAAGCTGCTGCCGCCCTCGCGATCTTCGGGCGGGAGCTCCGCGGGGCCGACGCTGTGAGTCACGGGCTTGCGTGGGAAGCGGTCCCTGAAGCCGGTGTCCTTGACCGCGCGCGCGAACTCGCAGGGAGCGCTGCCAGGCAACCCATCCTCTCGCGACAGGTCACCGCGTCGTTGCGCGCAAACGCCGGCGGCGGCGATGCTCTGCGAAAAGCAATAAATCTGGAGCGCGCAGCCCAGATGTTGACTCTCTTGCGTAAAGGGGATTGACCTGCGGATCAGAATCGGCGCGGACATCGGCGGCACCTTCACGGACGTCATCGCAACGTCTGACGACGGAGCGTTCCTGGCGTCAGCGAAGATCCTCACGGACAACGAGCGTCCGGCGTCTGCGATCGTCGCGGGCATTCGGGAAGCGCTGAATGCCGTTGGCGCGCATCCACCACTGGCCGAAGTCGTGCACGGGACGACGCTTGTCGCGAACACCCTCGTGCAACGACGGGGCGCCCGAACGGCGCTGATCACCAATGAGGGCTTTGCCGATGTCCTCGCGATGGGCCGAGAGGGCCGTTATGACCTGTACGACCTCGACCTCGAGCTCCCGGAGCCCCTCGTACCGCGAGCTCTTAGACGCGAGATCTCAGCCCGCGTCTATGCCGATGGCTCGATCGCGCGCGACGTCGAGCCCAGCGAGGTAGAAAACGTCGTTTCGGAGTTGGTCGCCGATCGCGTCGAGTCGATCGCCGTGGTGCTGCTGAACTCGTACCGCTGGCCGGACCACGAAGAGCAGGTTGCGGAACTCGTGCGCGCTCGTGCGTCGGGCGTCGATGTCGCGACGTCTGCGTCCGTCCTCCCCGAAATGGGCGAATTCGCGCGGTTTTCGACGGCCGTGGCGAACTCATACGTGCGCCCCACCCTTCGGGGCTACCTGAGTGATCTCGAGGCATCCCTCAGGTCGTCTTGGCCTGCGGCGAGGTTGAGATTGGTCACCGGCACGGGCCGGTCAGTACCGGTCGCCACGGCCGCGGCGGCCCCGATCAGGCTCCTCGAATCCGGACCAGCTGGAGGTGTGCTGGCTGCCGTCGCCGTCGCGAGGGCGGCCGAAGTCGAGCATTGCCTGGCCTTCGACATGGGGGGGACCACCGCGAAGGCCGCCTATGCCCCCGACTGCACCCCGCGCGTGGCGTCCTCCTTCGAGGTTGCTCGTGTGCGGCGGTTCAAGCGCGGCAGTGGCATTCCTATACAGCTGCCCAATATCGAACTCATCGAGATCGGTGCCGGCGGCGGGAGCATTGGATGGATAGACGAACTCGGCCTGCTGCGAGTGGGTCCGGCATCCGCCGGCGGCGACCCAGGACCAGCGTCCTACGGGCGTGGCGGCCAC
>JBBREQ010000136.1:0-5132 GCA_038202795.1 Coriobacteriia bacterium
TATGGCACGCGTGTGGTGCTGGTCCGCCTCGGCACGAGCGGCAGCCAGAAGCTCACCTGCACGTACCGAACCACCCGTCAGCACCTGCTGAGACTCGGCATCAGCGTCGGCCGCTATGCGGTTGATGATGTCCTCGAGCGCCACGTCGCGCTACCCCCCGTATGCCTGCTGCAGCGGGAGCAGCATCAGAATGGTGATGATCAGCGCGAAGATGGCGTACGTCTCCACCAGCGCGGGGAACACCAAAGCCGGGGCACGCTTGCCGGCGGCCACGATGCCCGCTGACGCTGCGGCGGTGCGACCCTGATACACCGCGGTCACCAGACCCAGGAACCCTGTGGGAAGACAGGCGAAGAAGATGGACACCCCGGCCTCTACCGGGAGGTCGACTCGGCCGCCCAGCAGGTCGAAGAAGACCATGACCAGCACGGCCACGATGAAGCCGTAGATGCCCTGCGTCCCGGGCATGGCCGCTAGTGGCAGCAGTTGGCCGAACTTGGTGTCATCCTCGGACAGAATCCCCGTGATGAGCGTCGATGCCGATGTGATTCCGATGGCCGACCCCGCACCGCCGAGAATGGCCGCCAAACCGGCACCGAACAGCGCCCACTGAGCGCCCCCCATGCCAAGAAAAGTTTCGCTCACGAGACCCTTCCTCTCTCCTTGCCGGATCCCCCGGCTTCCAAAACCAGACCATCTGTCCGGAAGCGGAAGGGCAAGAACGGATGCCCACCCGCTTCGTAGAACTTGCTGAAAAACTCGACGAACTGCAGACGCGCGGGGTGAACGAAGGCGCCAAGCAGGTTGATGACGACGTTGAAGGTGTGGCCCACCACGAACAGCGTGACGGCGAGCAGCGCCACGACCGCGCCCCCCAGGTACCCGAGCCCTCCCGCTGCGAACAGCGGCGTGGAGCTCTCCCACACAAGCTCGGTGAGGATGTTGAAGACCAGCCCCACCAGCATGCCGGACAACCCCAGCGCGGGCAGGCGCAGGTACGAGAGGATGTCACCCACGAAACCGGTGAGCCCGTAGACGTTGTAGGCACCGGTCAGGACTCCAAGCACGCCGCGACGCACAGAACGCGAAACGAACAGACCCGCTGCCGAGACACCCAGCATCGTCCAGACCGCTGCGATGGCGCCGGTCGCCGCGAAGGTGGCGATACCCGCAAGAAGGATGGCCGACCACGCGATGCCCAGCATCCGATCCCACGACGCTGTACCCTCGGCACGGATCGCCGCTTGAACCGCCCTGCCCTGCATCACCATCGCCCCAACAACGCCGATGACAAGCGACGCACGGACCAGTCCGCTGTTGCCCGCCGCTCCGGCCACGGTGGTCACCGCCAGCATCAGGAACATGAAGACGATGGAGAGCTGGTCGAAGACCGCCGATTCGGAATCGCCCCGCTTGAAAGCCGTCCACGCGGCAACAAAGACGCCGAAGAAGACCTGGATGACGCCTATGACGAGCGCGATGATCAGAAACGTAGTGATATCGACGACAGGATCGATTACCTGGAGCGCACTCAGCGGTGTCGGTAGAGCCTCAACCGGCAGAGCGAAGTAGCTCGCCAACGGCACACCGACGACCATCGATGCAGCGCCGCCTGTTATCAGCAGGTCCATGAACCGCTTCACACCCGACGTGACATCGAGCTTGTGCTTAACGAGCCACGCGCCACCGATCAGCATCGCCCCATAACCGACGTCACCGATACAGATGGCGAAGAAGAGCAGGAAGAACGGGGCGAGCAGCGGTGTGGGATCGATTCCCCAGTAGGAGGGGCGCCCGTACAAGTCGGTCAGCAACTCGAAAGGCTTGAGCCACGAACGGTTGTCGAGCAACACCGGTGGGTCTTCATCCACGGTGGGCTCGCGCAGGCTCACGTCTACAGCGTCTCCGTACGACGCCAGCGTCTTGCCAAGAGCATCGGTTTGAGCGGCCGGAATCCAGCCGGTCACAACGAACGACCGCTCGGTGCGCCCTACGTCGCCCCGCACCAGGACCGCGTCACGCCTGGACTCCAGGGACTGAACCAGCGCGACCGACTCCGCGTAGTGCTCGACGGCGATCTCGGCAGCACGCTCTGTGAGCCGCACCGTTTCGCGCTCGAGCTCGGCTATAGCCTCACGTGCGTCCTCGGCCTCCTCGGCAGGGTAGTTCTCAAGGCCGGGGAAGCTCACCTCTTCGAAGTCCGCCGCCGCGAGCATGGACCGGACCTCGTCGAAGCTGTCCTCCATGGCGATGACGACCCATGCCTGACGGTCTCCCGAGGGACCGAGCTCCTGGACGGTGACCTCAGAGACCTGCTCACGCAGGCGCGAGCGCAGGTCTGGGCCTGTCGCAGCCGGCACGGTGCCAGTGACGAGCCGAGTACGCTCCGTGCACTGCCAGCGCTGGATCTCCAGGCGCAGCTCAAGCCATGGCTCGAGATCGGCAATGAGCGCCTTCAGCCGCTCGCGCTCGCGCTCGGCAGCGGCCAGTCGGTCGGACATGCCCACGCACTCGCGGTAGACCGCGTGCATCCGCAGCGAGTACCGCATGTCGAAGAAGAGCTGCGACTCGACGTGTATCTTCTCGGCGATGAAGGTCGAAAGGGGTGCATCGCTGGTGTGGAACCTGCCCAGGAAATCGCTGACGAAGACGGCCTCAGCGAGCTGCTCTTCGACAGCAAGGCGCTCGGGGGCTTCCGGCTCCAAGGCCGCCGACTCCAGCTCGAACGGCTGAGTTTCGACCGACATCACGCCCGCACGTTGAACGGCGTCCAAGACCTCTTCCATGACTGGTTTGTAGCCGATGACGGTCGTTCGCATCACTCGGGCGATAGCCATGGTGAGTACTAACCCGCCAACTCTGTCACGACGTGCTCGACGACGTCGCCGGTCAGCGCTCTCGCGCGCGCGAGCTGATTTTCCAGCTGGGCTGCTGAGCTGTCACGGATCGCTTGGGCCGAGCGCTGAGCGGCTTCGAGAGCCTCGGCGTCGATGGCTGCTGCCTCAGCAGCGGTTCGTGCCCGCTCCTGGGCGAGCAGTGCGGCAGCCTCCGCTTCTGCTTGAATGATCACTGCCTTGGCCTTATCACGAGCTTCCGCCACAGCATGGCGCGCCGCGTCCTCGGCCCTGAGTATCTCTTCGAGCTTTTCCATACCGCCCCCGCCGCATCGAAGCACACACCGGCCCGTAGGGACCGACGAAATCCCGCGCTAGTATAGCGCTTCATAGGCGCGCGTCACGCACCAATCCCCGCTATACTGACGACGTTTCAGGCATACACGCGACCGTCTGCCGGTTCCCTACTCGCACAGGACACGATGACTCACCGGATGCCTCCATTGAAGGCCCTCTCATGACGCCGCCGCGCAGACCCCGCACCGGGCAGCGTCGAGACGGTGGCGTGCGGCGCATCAGCACCAACGAGGTGCGCTATCCGGGCACGAACCTCCCCACGCCGCCACGATCCGACGAACCACTCAAGCAGCGCAGCGCCGGGTTGCGTCGCGTGCGCGACACCGGCATCGCTGTCCAAGGCAGGGTGGCGCGCGACCAGATGCGCCTTGCGCGGGCACGGAGGCGCGCTGCCGTCTCGCTCGCGATTCTGCTGAGCGTGACCGTGCTTCTGGCAAGCGGTTGGAAGTACTCCTCGGACCGCGCTGCCAAGGCGCACCCGGTAGAGGCCGGCCGGGCCAGCGCGACTCCCCTGAGGTCCGGTACCGTGCCTGCTGAATCGACCGCCCAGGGTATGCGCGCCCTCAACCCCCAAGACGGTCCCACACCGTACTTCGCCTCCTACAAGCAGCTCAAGCTCAGGCTGCCCGTGTCTGCCAAGACGGTGACCGAGGTAGGCTTCCACCAAGCCTCGTACAGCTACGCACGGCACATGACGTCCCTGTTGCCATACGGCGATGCCGAGAAGGCCAAGAAGGACCGGACGACACACCGTGACAGCGACAAGCAGCAGAGGGGTGCCGACGCGGTTCTCGCAGGCGAGGTCCTGAAGCTGTGGCGCAACCGCTCGGGCAAGCCCGACACCGCCGTCGACATCGGCGCGAACGCCGGATCGACCGTGTACGCGCCGGTCAGCGGCACCGTGGTCAAGGTCAAGAGGTTCGACCTATACGGCAAGTACCCTGACATCGAGATCCACATCCAGCCCGAAGGCTTTCCCACACTCGATGTGGTGATGATCCACGTCGACGATGCGATCTGCGAGCCCGGCGACAAGGTCGTCGCAGGGATCACCCCCCTTGCCAGCATTCGCGAGCTGGACCCGCGCATCGGGCCGCAGCTCAAGAACTACACCCGCAACGGGGGCAACCACACGCATCTGCAGGTCAACGACGCGACACACCCCAGCTACAAAGGCCTCAAAGACGCGATCAAGGTCAGCGACTCGCAGTAGCGCGCCGTGCGCGAGCGCGTGGTCACTTCTCGGCAGCTCGCTCAATGAAGCCGCGGAATCTCCGGTCGAACTCGTAGCGCTCGAGCATCACCGAACGTCCGCACCCTGTACAGCGCAGCCCGATGTCGGCCCCAAGCCGGGTCACCTGCCACTCGTTGGCCCCACACGGGTGCGGCTTCTTCAGCCGCACGGTGTCGCCCAGAGCGACCGGTGTTATCGGAATCGCCACAGAAAGCCCTCTCGAACCGGCGGCGGAGCACGTCTCGCCCCGCGTTTTGCGGTATAAGGAAGTATAGCGCCCGGCCCCGGGCGCTTCTTCGCCCCTTCAGGTAGAGGAGATCCCATGCGGACGCCAGCGATACTCTCGGTCCTGGGTGAGGACCGCGTCGGCATCGTCGCCTCGGTCTCGCGCGTACTTGCCGAGTCACAAGCGAACATCGAGGATATCCGCCAGTCGATCATCGGCGGGATCTTCTCGATGACCATGCTGGTCACCGTCGACGAGGACGCCGTCCCCTTCGACCAGATGCAGGCCAGCCTCGACGCGATCGGCGAGGAGCTGGGCCTGCAGGTCACGCTGCAGCGAGAGGACGTCTTCCGCTACATGCACCGCATCTGAGTCACGACCCACCTGCCCTCGCTTCACCGACCCCCACCCTGCATCAGAGAGGCATCCCCCGTGCGGATCGAACCCGAAGACATCGACGAAACCCACAACATGGTCCAGC
>JBBREQ010000137.1:0-5042 GCA_038202795.1 Coriobacteriia bacterium
AGTAAAGTGGTTCAACGCCGACAAGGGTTACGGCTTCATCGAGCGTGACGGCGGCGACGACCTCTTCGTTCACTTCAGTGAGATCAAGAGCGAGGGCTTCAAGAGCCTTGACGAGGGTCAGGCCGTTTCCTTCACGGAAGCCACTGGTCAGAACGGCAAGCAGCAGGCCACGCAGGTGACGGCTATCTAGTCGCACTGCTTGAATGCTGGCGGACCGGGCAGCTCACTTGTGAGCAGTCCGGTCCGTTTTGTGTTTCCGAGAAGACCGTAGTCACCGGCCACCTCGGCGAACAGGCGAAACAGCGATCTCGGGTCGCCCAGCTCCGCGATTCTGCCGATGTTCTGCAGCGCCTCGTCGATCGACCCCGTCTCGCCCAAGAAGTCCGGCGCAAGCGCGAGAAGCAGGCTTGGTTGAGATGGGCCAGGTTGTGGAAGAGAAGGCTGCCGGCCAGGAATTGGAGCTGGTTCCACGTGAGCGACAAGCTGCGCAGACCATGCGTCGCCCACAGGGACTGCAGCACGCTGGCTGGAGTTGGGCGAATATGGCAGAGTGCATAGGCGGGTTCGGGGGAACTGAGGAGAGCCAGGGCACAGCCCGCACACCTTGCGGTGTTCGTCCGCGAAGAA
Organism: Coriobacteriia bacterium; assembly: GCA_038202795.1. Taxonomy (GTDB): domain Bacteria; phylum Actinomycetota; class Coriobacteriia; order Anaerosomatales; family PHET01; genus PHET01. The sequence continues at coordinate 628 of JBBREQ010000137.1, forward strand.
CACGAGGTCATTCATGGTGGGATTCGAAGCAAGCCAGCGCGAACGCACCCGTACTCGTGTTCGTCCACGGTGCTCGCGAGCGTGGTTGGATCTATGGGGCTCTGGCTGACCGGCTCGCCGCGGTGTTCTCGCATGTGTATTCCATCGATCTACGCGGCCACTCTGCCGCAGATATTCAAGACCCGCTCTTAACCGGTCGGTTGGACAGCCGAAAGGCGTTGCTCGCAGATGTAGCCGCCCTCGTGGCGCGTGCCAGAGACAACCATCCTCAAGCGAAGATCGTTCTCGGCGGTCAGAGCATAGGCGCGACGATTGCGTTGTCCTATGTGGCCGAGATGAACACTCGGCCGATGAGCGCTCGGACCGCTGGTTCTCGCGCTGACGCTCTGTTCTTAACCGCGCCTGCACTTGGGTTCAACATTCAAGGCGCTCTTGAGGGTCTCAAGCGCTCTGGTGGCCTCAGCCAGCTGGCGCGGTTCCGCTCGTCCTTTCCCGCCGGCGGCTTGCAAGACTTCACTTCGGGAAGCGCGTGGTACAACAGATTTCGCCGCGATTACGCGTTGGGAAGCCTTACGCTCAACTACGTGAAGGTGCTGGTCTCACTGGTCGCATTCTGGAAGATTCGCTACCCGCGTCACATTCTTGAGCCCGTGCTCGTGGTGGCGGGGACCAACGACAAGCTCATCGACCACCGAACTGCGCTCGATCTGCATTCGCGGCTCATGAGGAACTCGGTGGAGGCGCAGGTCGTTACCGTTGAAGGCGCCTATCACACGGTCCTGTTCGACGAGACAAGCGACAAGACAGACCAGGTGGTCGCCGAGTGGGTATCAGGTATCGGCGAGTCCGATATACCTCCCATGCAGAGCGACTACTGCGTGTATCGAAGAGACATCTGGATTCGCGCGATCAACCGCCTTCGATTGAGTCCTCCAGTGGTGTTCGCGTTCTATCTCGGCCTGTTCCTTGGGCTGAAGGTCTTGATCACGACGATTTCGGGCACGCTCGCTTCACCGACCCTTCTAGCCGACTACAGGGTCGATGCCGCGACGATGTCGGTCGAGAGGCTGTACCACACTTTCAGTTCGATGACGCCGCCATCGGTGGCTCACTGGTTCAGCTCGATGGCCCGGTCGAGTTACTACGCGACCAAGACGTTCCAGCTTTCCGGAGCGGAGCCCATGCCGCTGATGCGTGACTACATCGACATCCTTGTGATGGGGTTGTTCGCGCTGCGCATGACACTGCTCCACGGCCATTGGGAGCGGCTCTCCGTGTTGCCGTCGCGTCTATGGGCCAACAACGTCGTGAACAAGGACGCGTACACGGACGCCGACAAGCAGGCTGTTCTGCAACGTTATGACCTGCAGGCCAATTCACCACTCAAGAAGGTGATTGCGGCCTGCACCGCGGTTGGAGTCGCTTCGGTGATGTACTGGCTTGTAGCCGTGAAGGAAGCGGGGATTTACCCGACGCTACTACCCAGCGGCTCGACAATGAGCGTGCTGGAGTGGCAGTCGGCGGTCTTCGCGGGCTGGTGGGCCAATCCGGTGCATCATCCCTGGTCGTTTGCGGTGCATGCGGGCATCACGCTCTTCGTTCTGTACTACACCTTTCGTTCAAATCAGGTGGGTGCCAGCCTCGTGGGAATGCTCTACGAGGTGGTGGGACACCCCCACGGCTTTGCGCCGCAGCCCGACCATGTTGATGGATTGGCCGGTTTGCGCCCCGTGCGGGAGTTGCTAATCGTGGTCTTCTTGACATTGGCCGTTCTCTTACTCGTGATGGCACTACTGCTCTTCTTCCTGCCGTACCGATTGGGGTGGACAATACTGTTCCCAGCGTTGCTGATTGCCCTGACAGTGTCGCCAGTCATCATCATGCGTACTATCAATGGGTTTCAGGGCATTCTGTTTGATCACAGGAACCGGCGACTTGCTGAGGTGGCTGCTCGGGCCGAGGACGTGCGCATACGCATAACGAGTCTTGAGCGTTCCGATCGCGCCGAGCATGCGACCGAGTGCAACGAGCTCAGCGTTCAGCTCGAACACCTGACCTACGAGAGCAGCCGTCTTGAATCCATGCCCACAGAGTTGTTCTCGCGACAAGGCGCGGTCGTGGCACTTGGCACCTACATCTTGCCGATGGCTGCACTGATCGCGCAGTTTGCATCGCAGTGATGCCCCGCTCCCGCCTCCGCCCGCTGCGCCAACTGGCCGGCACCGTCCTCTTCTGGGGGAAAAGCCTCGCGGCTATCAAGACTGAGATGGGCCTGCCTTTGGACATGCTGACCTTCTACTACGATGGCGACGGTCTCCTGCACTGTGATTGCGTGGATGACATGAGCGACGACGAAGATTGGTGTCTCGATCGTGGTTTCGTGTAGAGGGCTGCTGCTGCGAAGCTAACAAGGGCATCGACCCACTTCGCAAGGCCTTGGCTGCCGTGTGAGTCAACGGGCGCGGGTTGGGCCCCACACGTTAGGCCTGCACCACTCCCGCTGAATCAATCCTCTGAAGCGTCCCCCGTCCCCTCCGACGGGCGATGGCGAGCGCACCAGAGTGCGGTATCCTAGCTGCAGTGGCGATGGAGCTCGCCCTAACCGCCGCTTGCGGCCGATGGCTCCTACACGTGGTCGGTGTAGGGGCTTGTCCTTTTCTTGGAGGTCACTCGTGAAGTTCGCAGACGTTGTGTCGGTCGTGGTGGGCGCCGGTATCGGCGGGGGAATGCGCTATGCGTTTGGCGGTTGGGCCGCCGGGAAGTGGGGCACTGCCTTCCCGTGGCACACGTTCGCCATCAACATAGTGGGCGCGTTCCTTCTGGGCATGTTGATGGTCATGAGTGCTGAGCGCGGGATCGTCTCGGCAGAGTGGCGGTTGTTCTTGGGTGTGGGGCTTCTGGGCGGGTTCACGACGTTTTCCACGCTGTCGTACGAGAGCGTGGCTCTCATGCAAAACGGATTCTACGTGCAGGGACTGCTCAATATGTTTGGGAGCGGCGTTGTGGGTCTGCTGGCGACCGTGGCGGGTATCTTCGTAGGCAGAGCCGTCTGAGGGGGGAGCGCGCAATGAAGATCGATGGTCCAGCCAAACGGGTGACGGTCTACATCGGCGAGTCCGACCGGTGGCATCACGAGGCACTACACACGGCCATCGTGCAGATGCTGCGGCACGAGGGCTGTGCGGGTGCGACGGTGGTCAAGGGCATCGAGGGGTTTGGCAAGAACAGCCGCATCCACACTGCGAGCATCCTGCGGCTTTCCGAGGACCTGCCGGTGGTGCTGACGTTCGTCGATTCGGTGGAGTGCGTGGAGCAGGTGCTGCCCGTGCTCGATGAGATGGTGGGCGGGGGCATGATTGTCGTCGAGGACGTCTACGTGCGCGTGTACGCGGATCACGGCGGCGAGAGGTAGGCTTTTCCCACACGAACCGAGGCCCCGTGTGCCGGATTCGGCAGGCGGGGCCTCGCGTATGGCTGGGCAGATCCAGTGGGTTCTCGCCACCCTGGTGGCTGTCAACCGTAGACCCTGATTCCCAGTCAGGGCACCTCTCTTGCGAAAGGCGGAAGCAGAGTCTATCGCTCGGAACCGCTGGATACAATCGGACAGGTGTTCGTTTCGCCCAATCGCTATGCCGCTGCGCAGGGCGGTCATTCTGGCGTGATGAAAGGTCGCAATTGTCCGACGTGCCGTTCGTCGCCTGGGTAGGCGGTTGGATGTTGACAGCGTCGCTTGAGCGGGTAAGATGCAATTGTTACTAAATCAGTCGGGATTACGATGAAGGCGGGTGTGATGCGACTCACGGCCAAGAGCGAATACGGGCTCCTTGCAGTGATCGATCTCGCCTGCAACTACGGGGGAGGCCCGGTGAGCGCCCGCGAGATCGCGGAGCGCCGGTCAATCCCTCCGCGCTTCCTGGAGCAGCTGTTCGTGGGGCTGCGCCGGGGCGGCGTCGTCTCGGCGATCCGTGGGGCCAAGGGCGGTTTCGTGCTGACGCGCGAGCCCAGCGAGATCACGGTTCTCGAAGTCGTCGAGGCACTCGAAGGCGGGCTCGAGACCAGCGTCTGCGACTCGGAGCACGCAGGATGCGCACGCAGCGGTGCCTGCGCGGCGGCTCCGGTGTGGGCAAAAGCGACCGCGACGCTTCGCGAAGTGTTCGATTCGATGACAATCGCCGAGCTGGCGGGGAACCAACAAGTCATGGACGCCTCTGCGCCCAGCGCAGGATAAGGGGACAGCAATGGACATCAGGTACTTCGACTATGCAGCCACCACGCCTGTCGACGAGCGCGTGCTCGAAGCCATGCTGCCGTACTTCTCGGAGAAGTTTGGCAACGCGAACTCGCTCTACGGGCTGGGACGCGACGCGTACCGTGCGATGGAAGACGCGCGCGAGCGCGTCATGCGCGGCATTGGC
>JBBREQ010000138.1:0-4983 GCA_038202795.1 Coriobacteriia bacterium
GACGCGACGCCCGCCCAGCAGCAGCCCCGCACCGAGCAGCACGAAAGCGGCGCCAAGAATGATCGCCACGATCTCTTGCGTTCCGGTGGCGGGTTGAAACTCGCGGCCGGACTCGTGCAGCGCTTTGCCGCTCGCGGCGCCAAGCGGTCGAGAGAGGGCTTCGTCGAGCAGCCGGATCGCGCCCATTGGGTTCCCGCCATCCAGGGTCTCGGTCGCTTTGCGCAACAGCGGACCGTCGATATCGCTTTGGTCCTTGCTCTCCAGCGCGGCGTCGAGACGGGTAGCGGCCTCCTCGGTGTCATTGCTCACGCGCAACTCGACCAGCGCCTGCTGGGCAAGGGTGCGCGCCGGTTGCATCTTGAGGTCCTGCACAGCCATCGCGTTGCCGCCGTGCGCCTGGGCGACGGGGGCGGAGATCAACCCAAGCAGAGCTGCCAGCGCCGCCAGCAAGCCGAGCTCCCTCTTCATCGCCCACCCCTGGACCGCTCGACGACGACGACCATCCGCGCGAGGCTGACCAGGCCGAGCAGGCCCACGCCACCAACAAGCGCACCTGCCACCACCAGCAAGCCGTGGCCCCCTCCCACTCCCTCGATCACCAGCCAGCCGGAAAGCAACAGCAGCGCACTGACCAGCGCCACGAGCAAGGCAAAGCGCTGAGAAAGCCCCGTCAATGGCTCATCCCCGTATGGGAAACCGGCACCGTGACGGCGCCGTAGATCGTCAGGCCGACCCAGGCCAAGATGACAACGGTCCCGAGGGCCATCCAGACCCTGCGTCGCCTGGGATCGCGTTCCTTTGACCGATCCACGAACGGAATCGCCAGCAGCCCGAGGGCCAAAAGGCCCGGCAGGATGTAGAGGGCCTGCAGGCCGATCCAGTCCTCCCAGGGATAGAGCCAGAGGAAGTACCAGGGCGGCTTGGTTATCTCGATCCCCTCGACCCCGGCCGGACCCAGGGCGGCGGGAGCCAGACCAGCCAGGAGCAGGGCCACGCCGAGCAGCACCACCCCCCACTTGGCGATGTGGGCCAAGTGGCTGCTGAAGGTGACCTCTGGCTCGCTCTTTTCGCGCGCAGCGATCTCAGCGGGCGTGCCCCAGGGCAAGGGCGCCATGCGCTGGCGCTTTATCAGCAGCATGTGCACAGCCATCACCACGGCCACCATCACCGGCAGGATCGAGACATGAGCGATGTATAGGCGGGTAACGACCGAGACGTTGTGGGTGAAGTCGGACGAGAACCAGAAGCCGAGAAAGCCGAAGATGTCGGCGATCTCCTTGTTGTGGGCAAAGGCCTCGACGGCCTCCTGATCCTGCTTGAGCACGGTGCCGGTGAACAGCAGCCCGGCGGTGAGAAAGAAGAGCAAGACTCCCGTGATCCAGATGAACTCGCGCGGCGCTTTGAACGAGCCGGTGACGAAGGTGCGGATCATGTGCAGGACCAGCGTGACCACGAAGGCGCTGGCCAGCCAGTAATGCAGGCTGCGGATCAGCTCGCCGGCGTAAGCCAGGTCGGTTATGTAGGCGACGCTGGCGTGGGCGTTGACCGTAGTTGGGTCATAGAACTGAGCCAGGTAGATGCCGGTGACAATCAGCAGGACGAAGCTGACAAGGGTGATGCCGCCGAGCGTGAAAGCAAGTGAGTTCGCGTGCTCGGGGACCGGGTAGCGAAGGCCGCCGAGGCCAAGGCGGTCGTCAAGCCAACCCCAGAGCCGCGACTGTTGCTCGCTTGAGACGCGCGCCGACTCCAAGTCTTCGATCCTCTCCTATCCGCCGGTGCCCAGCCGCCGTTGCCCGCGCCCGGCTTCTGCTCGGTCAAGCACCGGAATCAGCGTCGAGGACTCGCCGCCGCTCCTCGTATTCCTCGACCGAGATCTGGCCCTCCGCCAATCTGCGGTCGAGCACCTCAAGGGCGCCAACTCGCTGTCGGGAACGTCCCCAAGTGGTCCCGGCGCCGCCGCGAGCGAGCCAGACAACCGCCGCGATCACCAATACCGAGATCAGCAACATAGCGATCATCATCACGATCCACCATCCGTTGTCCCAATTCATGTGGTCCGAGTTCCCGTCGAAGTGGGCGAGAACCAGGGCCACGGTCGTCAGTGGGGTTGCCATATCGAGCCTCCGGTTGCGTTGCCGATGCGCTCGTACTGCTCGCGGTCATTGTCGACGCAGTGTAGGAGACATAGCGGCGCGATGTCATCCAAGGTCGTCACGCTCCAGCGCTCGTCTCAGCCCTCTCCCGCGACCCCGACGCGTTGCCCTCGAGCTGGCGCTTGAAGAACTGAAGCTCCTTGTACGTGTGGTCGTGAACGGCATTTCTGCCGCCCAGCCTCCCGATGAAGGCACGATGAAGGAGCTTCCCAAGCGGCGTCTCGGGGAAGTCCATGAACACGTCGTGCGAGAGGTGCACGCCATCTTGTCGTTCGTCGGCCCTGACCACGCCGCCTTCCGGGATGCGAGCCTTGAGCAGCCCCGTGAGCAATGGATAGGTCGCCACTCCTGTCCATACCAGCAGCCGCGGGCGGTCGACGACGAGGAAGTGCCCGCGCAGGACCGCGAAGACGCCGGCGACGCTCTCGCGCTGCTCGAACGTTGCGCCGGTGGCGGGGCGATTGTTCGGCGTATGGAACGTCAGCCCGAAGTGCTCCTCCGGATTGGACGCGGTCCAGTTAGCCGGGTCCCACGCGTACTCCCAGATGTCGTCGGGGCGTGCGTCGATGATGATCGTGGTGTCGGCTGTGACAAGCATCACGCCTTCTTTCTTGGTGGCCGGTCTCGCTGATTCCAGGTGATGCTCGTCCGCCCGTGTGTGGGCGATATGAAGATGAGACGTGGATCTGATGAAGGCTGCGAAGGCAAGCTACTCCCCCTCGGGTCCCGACGTCTCCGCCTGCGCCAGAGAAGCACCCACGGGTCGATTGTCAGGATCCGTCGACCAGCGGTGCGCTTCCCCAACCACTGCGAAGCAGCTTTAGAACGTTGTCGGATGCAATCCGCTCCCCGTCCTCGTCGCCGTAGCGTGCGACTAGAGCGTCCCTCAGGCTCCCCAGCCGAGCGCAGTTCTCGAGTCCAGCGAGCGGCCTGATGAAGCCGCCGAGGTCCGAGCCGATCGCCGTGTGCTCGTGCGAGCCCATTATCGCGCGGATCCGCTCGACGTGCCGGCAGAGCAAGTCGAACGTGTCCGCAAACGATTCGGTGCGCCGGCGCCGCAAGCCGTCGGCAGCCTGGTGCTCAGCGGCTATCAGACCGACGACGCCCCCGCGATCCGCGACGCGGGCAATCGTCTGCTCGTCGAGGTTGTAGGCCTGGTTTCCAAACCGGAAGGCCACATGGGAGGCGAGCACGGGTGCGGTGCGGCCCGGGTCGACGTCGTTGAGCAGCTCGAAGGTGTCGGCGAGCGCGCGACCGCTCATGTGGGAGATGTCGATCCACACGCCGTTACGCACTGCTGCCCGGATGACCGCCTCGCCGAGCTCTCCGAGGCCTACCGCTGGCTGCGGGAAGATGCGATCGTAAAGCCGTGGCGGGATCGGCGTGAACGCGTGGGTGTTGGTCGCGAACGAGCGCCAGAAGAGGTGAGCGACGGTGATGTAGGCGATTCCGCGAGCCGCCAGCGTTGCGACCGCGCGGTCCACCTCGTCGGGGCTCGTACCGAGATGAAAGCCGCCCTCGACGCAGTGGATGACGGCGACCTTGTCGGTCGCCAAAGCCGCATCGACCTCATCTGCGTTGCGTGCGATCGCGGCCTCATTCGCAAACTCCGCTACCTCGCGCTCCACTCGCTCGAGTTGGCGCAATAGCGCGGGGAAGTAGTCCGTGCTGCCCGCGGCTGAACCGTAAGGCACTCCTTTGAGCAGCGCGATGAGGTCCATCTCGTCGAAGGGTGAGTAGAGGACCGAGTACGCGACCCGGACGCCCCCCGCGCGCAGCAGCGGGATCGAGACTCGGGGCCCTCCCCACGGGGACTGGAAGTTGAATGCCCGGCCGAACGTCTCCAGGACCACGGCGCGCCGGAGCTCGCGCAGGTAGGCGCGGCGCGACGGATAAAGGCCAGGTTCGCGCCCGCTCGAACGGCGGGGTCGGAGATGCATCCCCAGGTGCGTATGCAGATCCGCGAGTACGAAGGAGCACCGTACTTGCGCGCTCGCATGACGCCCACACGAGCGGAACTATTTGGCCAAATCCATCCGCCCATGCAACCCGCCGAGGGCGCATCGAGATGTGAGGAGTCGTGTAGAGGGGCGCCACGCGGACGCATGTCTCGAGGATCCGGACCCCGCGCTCGTTTGCTTTCTCGAGATCTCCGACGCATCGTCTGAAGCTCGCTCGGACCATAACGGCGCGAGCCGGCAATCGGCGCCTGGTCGCCGGCCAGGATCCGGTGGCCGCGTGCGCCGCCGCTCGGTCGCAGCGTGGTGCGCAGCCGAGGGTCTGCAAAGGTCCTCGACTGGAACGTCTGGACCACCGCGCAGCCCAACCCCGGGCCAAGACTTGCGCTCAGACCGCTGTCGCCTGGGTTTCGGTCGGGCGCCAGCGGCGCAGCCGGTTGGCGTTGCCCACGACCGAGAGCGAGCTCGCAGCCATCGCGGCGGCGGCGATCATCGGGCTCAGCTGGACGCCGAAGAACGGGTAGAGGACGCCGGCTGCGATCGGGATCCCGACGGCGTTGTAGCCGAAGGCGAAGACCAGGTTCTGGCGGATGTTGCGCATCGTCGCCCGGCTGAGGTCGAGCGATGTGGTCAGGCCGCGAAGCTCGCCCGAGATCAGCGTGATGTCAGCGGCCTCGATCGCGACGTCGGTGCCGGTGCCGATCGCGATCCCGACGTCGGCCTGAGCGAGCGCCGGGGCGTCGTTGATCCCGTCGCCGACCATCGCCACCAGCTTGCCCGCATCCTGAAGGTGGCGGACCTCCAAGGCCTTGTCCTCGGGCAGCACCTCGGCCAGGACACGCTCGATCCCGACCTGGCGAGCGATCGCCTCG
>JBBREQ010000139.1:0-4845 GCA_038202795.1 Coriobacteriia bacterium
AGCTTCTTGCGGAACAGGCTTGCTCCCATCGTGCTGCTGCCCATGCCCGCATCGCAGGCGAAGACGATCGTATGGGGCTCGATCGGACCATCTTCGTCGATCATCGAGGACAGGACCGCTTTGCCCTCCGACTTCATCTCCTGGGAACGCAGCGCGAACTGCTCCAGGTCCTCTTCGCTGTCGACGTCGCGCTTGCGGTCGAACTTGAGAATCACTGAGGTGACCAAGAAAGTCACCACTGCCGCAGCCAGGACTCCCGCGATGATGCCGATGAAGTTGCCCCTGGGGGTCAGCGCAAGGTAGGAAAAGATTGAGCCCGGGCTCGGTCCGGCGACAAGACCGGAACCGAAGATCGTGAAGACGGTAATTCCGGTGGCCGCCCCGGCGATCATCCCGAGGATGGTCAGTGGCTTCATCAGGACGTACGGGAAGTAGATCTCGTGGATCCCACCGAGGAAGTGGATGATGATCGCGCCGGGGGTGCTGTCCTTGATGGTTTTGGAGCCGCTGAACATCCAGAACGCGACGAGCAGTCCGAGGCCGGGGCCGGGGTTCGATGCGACGGTGAAGAAGATCGACTGGCCCGCCGCGGCCGCCTGCTGCATACCCAGCGGGTAGTACATCCCCTGGTCGATGACATTGTTGAGGAACAGCACCTTCGCGGGCTCGTTGACGATCGCCAAGATGGGCAGGAAGCCCGTGGCGACCAGCGCCTCGATCGCGGAGAGCATCAGTTCGTTGATCGCGGAGATCAGCGGGCCAATTCCTTCGAATGACAACAGGCACAAGATCCCCCCGATGATGCCGAGGGAGAAGTTGTTGACAACCATCTCGAAGCCCGGCTTGATCTTGCCGTCAAGCATCTTGTCGAACTTCTTGATGATGTAGGCGCTCAGCGGGCCCATCACCATCGCCCCGAGGAACATGGGAATCTCGGCGCCCACGATCAGGCCGATCGTGCCCAGCGCGCCGGCCACGCCACCGCGGTGACCATGGACAAGGCGACCGCCCGTGTACGCGAGAAGCAGCGGCAGCACGTAGGTGATGATGGGGCCGACGAGCTCAGCAAGGTGCGCGTTGGGGATCCATCCGGTGGGGATGAACAGCGCGGTGAGCAGACCCCACGCTATGAAGGCGCCGACATTCGGAATGACCATCGCGGTGAGGAACCCACCGAATGCTTGAACCTGGGCCCTCCGCTTTACTTTCGGCGCAACATCCGCATTGTGCTGCAGGCTCGTCATTGAGATTCTCCTAGATCGATTGTTCCGTCGGTCTTGAGTTGTAGTGCGAGATCGACTTTTCGTCGATCCGTGTTCTGTAGGACCCGGTCAATATTCGGACGATCACTGGTCTCGTAGAATTTGGCGGCGCACAGGTGATCCATTCCGCCGCGCATTTTTCGTTCGATCAGCCGCTCTTTGAGCTGGTCGGGGTCGGCATCGATGAAGATGTTGAGGGCGGAGTAGTCCGACAGCTCGCGCCACCGGGGCTCGTCCAGGAGCAGCCAGTTGCCCTCGAGGAGGACCACTTTGGCGGCGATCGTCTTGCCGGCGGCGACCACGTCGTGCAGGGTCCGGTCGTAGACCGGCCACACGAGTTCGCGTGCGGCGGACGCTACAAGGTGCCGCTTCAGTTCCGCGACGTCGAACGTCTCGGGAGCGCCTTTGATGGAGCTCAGGGAGGTGGGGTGATCGCCGGGGAGATGGTGGGTGGCGAGATAGGCGTTCGGATAGTGAAAGCTGTCCATCCCGATCGTGTCGAGATCCAGCTGGCCCCGGCGCTGCTCTACCAGTGCGGCGAGGGTGGACTTTCCTACTCCGGGAGGGGCGGTGAGAAACGCGAAACTCCGTGCGCTGTCACCCTTGCGTGCGAGGGCTCCGAGCTGCGGCACCAGGATGTCGTCGATGAGGTGGGTGTCGACGCTGACGGCCTGCTCGAGTCCGTTTACGAGGAGCCGCACCGTGGTGGCCTCGATCATGTCTCGGCCGGGATGAGGAGACGAAGGACGGCGTCGACCTCGCCAGAGGTCTTGATTAGCTGAGTGGATTCGCCGTTCACGAGCACCTTAGCAAGGGTCTGCATCATGGCGATGTGCTCACCGGGGTTACCCGCGGCCAGCGCGAAGATGACCGAGATCGGCTTGGTGGGGTCGTCCTCGAAGAGCACCGGCGCGCGCAGCGTCACTAGGCTGACGCCCGTGGTGACCGCGCCTGACTCCGGTCTCGCGTGAGCAAGGATGATCCCCGGCATGACGATCATGTAGTCGCCGTTCTTCTCGAAGCTGGCGAAGATCGCGTCGATGTACTCACCGGTGATGCACCCGTCCTGCAGCAGAAGCTCTGCGCTGTCCCGCACCGCCTGCATCCAAGTGTCCGCCTCGACCTGGAGGCGGATTCGCTCCGGCGTGATCAGTGGTTTCACGAGTCATGCTCCCCTTCGAGTATTCAGTCCCCGGCGACAGCACCCAGCGCTCCATGCGGTTCCACCGCAACGTGAGGCCCCATCACCTGCTATGCTCAAACGAGCACCCGTTGCTCATCTGAGATCCAAGATACACGACTCCCCGGGTCTGTCAAGGCGCTGCGCCACCTGCGACGCCCGATAGGCTCAATCGACCCGCTGGACGGGAAACAGCGCAGGCGGCGCCGAGGAACTCCACGCATGAAAGGATTGTGATCAGCGTGAATGACGACCAACGCCTGCTGATCGCGTCGATCGCTCGCCGCTACTATTTTGACGACATGACCAAGAGTGAGCTCGCCAAAGCGTTCGGGATCTCACGATTCAAAATTGCTCGCCTCCTCGAGCAAGCACGCGAAGAAGGTATCGTCACCATAGAAATTAACGAAGGTGACGCGTATCGCAGCACACAGGCCGCCGACCTTGCTGGCCACCTCAAGCTGCAAGAGTGCATCGTCATTCGGTCTGGTGACACAGACGAGGAAAACCGTCGGTTGCTGGCGCGCGCGGCGGCGGCCCACATCACGAGCCAGGTCCACGAAGGCGATGTCGTCGGCTTTTCTTGGGGCCGCACACTCGTCGCGATTGGCGCAAGCCTCGAAGCACTACCCTCTTCAACGATCGTGCAGCTCACGGGTACTGTGGGTAACGATTTCGCCCAGTCGCCCGTCGAGGTGATCCGGCGGATCGCCGGCCGTTCCCGAGTGGAAACAATGGCAATATTTTGCCCACTGTTTGCCAGCACTCGGGCAACAGCCGAGTCACTTCGTGGCGATCCCGCCATCCAACGGGCCATGGCCTGCTACGCGGACTTGACGCTCGCGGTGCTCTCCATCGGCTCGTGGGATCCACCGATCACCCAGCTCGACGCAATCCTCAGCCGGGAAGACCATGAAGAGCTTGCTCGCGAGGGCGCAAAAGCAGAGATGGCGGGCATCTTTCTCCGGGCCGACGGTTCGCTGGTCGATGCGGCTCTAACGATGCGTCGCATCTCAGTTTCCCCCTCAGAGCTCCTGTCCACGCCGCGGGTTCTCGCCGTGGCTGGGTCGGCCGAAAAGGTCGGCGCCATCGCCGCGGTCGCCCGGTCCGGGCTCGTCACTTCCCTCATCACAGACGACAAGACAGCTGCACTGCTCCAACAACTTCCTCCGATCGAGACCCACGCACTCGAACGACGTGTGCGGAACTGAGACCCTGCACTGGTTCGCTCGGACTCGATCGCAGAACCCGTACGTCAGAATCTGACGCGGCCCGTAGAACGAGCGGTATGCACCGGATTGGTGAGGGGGCCGAGAGGCCGAGCGGTTCCTGGAGCCGGTTCTCGTACTCGGCGAGGAGCCCTGCCCCGAACACGGAGTGGGCGATTCCGGGAATGGTCGGCTGCCTCTGCCGACGAGATCTCGGCGATCGGGGTGCTGTGGCACGCTCCGGCGATCGACGAGATCCCCACAGAGCACCACGGCACCCCGATCGTCACGCTCGTCGCCATGCACTGCGGCCCCGCCGCGGAGGGAGAGGCCGCCCTTGCCCCGCTGCGCGAGTTCGGAACGCCCATCGCGGACCTCTCCTCGGTCCAGTCTTTCCTCGAGGTTCAGCAGTTCTTCGACGAGGACTACCCGAAGCACGTGCGCCGCTACTACTGGACGTCGTCGTACTTGAAGGCCCTTCCCGACGAACTCATCGACCGCCTGATCGAACTCAACGAGTCCATGCCGTCCCCGCACTCGAACATCGACCTCTGGCAGGGAGGAGGCGCGGCCGCTCGGGTTCCCGCGGGCGCCACCGCGTTCGGGGACCGCTCAGCGGCGTTCATGCTGGGCATCGAGGCCAACTGGGACGACGCAGCCGATGACGACACCAACATCGCCTGGGCACACGCCGCCCTGCGGGCCGGCGAGCCCTGGGCTACCGGTGGGAGGTACGCCAACTTCCCCGGCGCCTACGAGGAATCGCAGGAACCCGACTTCTTCGGCGGTAACCGAGATCGCGTCCAGGCACTCAAGACCCGGTACGACCCCGACAACATCTTCGACCGCAACCACAACGTGACGCCCCAGTAAGCCGCGGCCCGCCCGCCGAACAAGCCGCCCAACCGGCTGGCCCTGCATCTGGATGATCGCCGTGGCAGCAGCATCGGGTCCGCATGAACTGGACGAAGAACCGCACGGTACACAGGTCGTGCGTCCATAGCGCCGTCAGCCGATGATAGAACCGGGAGCGCGCCGAGCCGGCGGACTCACGGAGGGTTATTCACAATGAGATTCGGTAGAATTCGAGTGCGATGATCGTGCAGATTGTCTCGCGGAATGTTCGTAGGGGTCGCCGGTAGTCCGTGTGGAGTGTTCTCCAGGTCTTCAGGTTGGCGATGGTGCGTTCGATCTG
>JBBREQ010000140.1:0-4816 GCA_038202795.1 Coriobacteriia bacterium
ATCGCGCTGCCGGCCATGGCGACCTTCGGAATCATCATGCTCAAGGACACATCGCTCGCGTTCACGATCGGTGTCGACGAAGTCCTCTTCCGCACGAACCATGAGGTCCAAAACGGCGCCGCCTCGCCCCTCGTGCTGATCGGCTTCGCGGGAGTCCTATACGTCGCTCTCAGCTTCGCCACCGCGGTGGCGGCGCGCCGCCTCGAGCGGAGGCTGACGGCGAAGGTGGCACGGTGATCGCCAGTATCGGCTCCAACTGGGGCGACTACCTGCCGACGCTCCTGGACGGGCTCGTCCAGAGCCTGAAACTCTGCGCGGTCGCGGTGGTACTTGGCCTGTTGTGTGGCTTGGCCCTCGCTCTTGCGAGGATCGCCGGCCCAGCCCCACTGCGCTGGTTCGCCGCAGCTGTCGTCGAACTTGGACGAGCGTTTCCCGCGCTGCTGGTACTCCAGCTCGCGTACTACGGCCTTCCGAGCCTCGACATCATCCTCTCGAGCTTCGTCGCCAGCACTGCGGGGCTGGCGTGGATCACGGCCTCGTTCGCCTCCGAGATCCTCCGAGGCAGCATCGCCGCGGTGCCCTTTGGCCAGCTTGAGGCCGCTTCCGCCCTGGCTCTCTCCAGGCGTGCAAGCTTTCGGACCATCGTGTTCCCGCAAGCACTGCGGGTGTCATTGCCGGCTTTGCTAGGGCTCGGGATCCAGATCTTCCAAGGCACTGCGCTCGCCTTCACGGTGGGCTACACGGAGTTGATGAGCAATGCATACGACGTCGGAAACGAGACGTTCCGATACCTGAGCGTATTTCTGCTCGCAGGGCTCATATACACGGCGGTTGTCGTGCCCGCCAGTTTCATCGTTCGTCAAGCGGAACTGCGGCTCGGGCAGCACGTTGCAACGGAGTTGCGATGACCGTCGCTGCCAAGTCCACAACAGAAAGAGGATGCTGTGAAAGGTAAGACTGTCGTTTTCGCCGTAGCAGCCGCGTTGGTCGCAGCGGGCTGCGGTGACAGCTCAGATAGCGACACCACCGCTGCTAAGTCAGATAACGCCGCGTGTACGCCGAAGTACAAGGCCCAGGGCAAGGAGTCCGGGACCCTACGAGTCGCTGCCATCCAGTTCCCGCCCTATTCGATGCGCGAAGGCGGACAACTTGATGGCATCGACGGCGACATCATGGAGGGGTTCGCCAAGGCAGCCTGCCTCAAGGTGACGACGACCGAAACCACCTTCGCGGCGGCTGTTTCGAGCCTCACCAGCGACCGGGCGGATGTGGCGATGGGCAGTCTGTATCCCACGAAGGACCGCGCGAAGGAAGTGATCTTCTCGAACCCGGGCTACCTGGACTTCCTGGGCATCGCGTCCAAGAGCGGCGTGAAGAGCATTGCCGAGGCGAAGAAGCAAGGTCTGAAGTTTGGGGCCGGGCAGGGCACGTACTACGTGCCGGCGCTGAAGAAGATCTTCGGAAGCGACTTCTCGGTCTTCCCCGACAACACGAAGATGTACCAGGCGCTCACGTCAGGCCGGATCGACGTGACCATCGACAGCTATCCCGCAGCAGCCGCCTATCTGAAGAAGCGGGGCAAGCTCGGTGAATACAAGGTCGAGATCCCGGCGGCGGACTCTCGTATCCCCGGCACTGGAACCGACAAGACCGACGTAGGCCTCATCGCGTACGCGCTTCAAAAGAGTGCAACCGGTCTCAGGGACGCACTGAATCAGTATCTGGACGACATCCGTTCCAGCGGCAAGCTCGCGGAGATCCTGCAGAAGTGGGACTACTCCACGGACGCTGCCGACCCTGGTCCACTCCGGCTCCTCTGCCCCGGCTGGGGAGCTGACCCAGCGAGGGCTGGCACAGCTCCCCCGATCCGTTCCACCAGTCGTTCCCACATGAGCGGCTCTACCCGCGCATACGCGGTTATCGCCGCAAAGGGATGCCAGAGGCGCGTGTCCCGAGGCCCAGGGACGCCGGCCGAACCAAGTGTCGCGCTCTCCGTCGCCATGTCGGCGGAGCATTTCATCGCGACGACCGCGAGACATTGGCCGCGGCTCCAAACCGGCGCTCGCAGACTTGGGGAGACCACAGGCGCTGCGCGGCGAACCTCCACCTACGATCGATCCCGTGCGCTGGGCGACCACACGTGCGGCCGGAACGTTCGGGTCCCTTCCCGCCGCAGCGGCGCCACGAGTCTGACACCGATCTGGTCCCGTGTCGTCCGAGAGGGCCACAAGCCAGCCGCGAGATGAGCGTCGCGGAGACGATGCGCCCGTGGCGGGCGCCGGCGCAAGCCCCTTGCAGGTCACGACCCTGTATCTGACGGTCGTGTGCCTCTGGGGGTCGACCTTCCTGTGGGTCGGCATCGCCACCCAGCGCACCTCCCCGTTGGTGGTCGTGGAGACGCGACTCCTCGTCGGGGCGGCAGTCGTCGTGCTGATCGTCAGAGCTGTCTCCGACCGAGGATCCCACCGTGTGACCGACCTCCGGCCGTGGCTTACGCATGGCGCGATCCTGTCCGTCCTGATGGCGGTGATCCCGTTCCTGCTGCTCGCGCTGGCCTTGCGCGGGGTGTCGAGCGGAAGCGCCGCAATCCTCAATGCCACGGCGCCGCTCTGGGCCGCGGCGATCTTGTTCGCGATCGCGCGCCTCGGGGGTCAGGACGAGACCGCGTTGCCGCGGGGAGGCCTCGCCGGTCTTCTGATCGGTGCGGTCGGCGTGGTGGTCTTCGTGGGAGGCGCACCAAGCGGCAACGTGGGCGCCAACATGCTCGTCCTGCTGTGCGCGCTCGTCTAGAGCGGAGCCGGCGTCTATGCGCAGCGCACCTTCTCGGCTGCCCCGGCGCACACAGCGGCCCTCATGACGACAGGGGTCGGTGCCGTGATCGTCCTGCCGTTCGCGGTGATGGGCTGGCTGGCCCACCCACCGGACGCCGGTGCGGTGCTTGCGGGAGCCGCAGCGGGCGCACTGCCGAATGGCGTTGCCTATATGGCGTACTTCGCACTCATCCGTCGCATCGGGGTCGCTCGCTCGCTTTCAGTGACTTATCTGATGCCGTTCGTCGCGCTCGTGCTCTGCGTCACCTGCTCGGCGAACAGGTCGACGGGCGCGAGTTCGCCGGGTTGGCTCTCGTCTTGATCGGAGTCGGCGCGGTGCATGGCAAACTCGGCGTGCTCACGGCGCACCTGGCCCCTCGCGCGCCGTGATCACCTCACCCGAGATACCGCTTGGCGATCTTGGCGACGTAGGTGTACTTGGGATTGACGAGCTGCGTACAGCGCGCCTCGGCGACCTGGCCGAGGAGCATGACGGCGTGGTGTGGCGCGAAGCCGTAGTCCTCGACCATCCAGCCCACCAGCTCCTGGACTGCCAATCGGAACGCGTCCTCGAGCGGGCGTGCGCAGGCGATGGCGCCGATCCAGTCCTCGCCCTCGATCCGCGGCCACGCCATGGCCGGGGGCCGGGGAGCGAGGTCGAGGCGCACGGTCGACCATGTCCGGATCTCGATCGCGCCGATGCCGCTCAGCTCGCCGTCGCCCTGGGCGGCGTGGCAGTCGCCCAGGGAGAACAACGCGCCGTCGACCTGAACAGGGAGGTAGAGGCGGTTGCCCGGTCTGATCTCCTGCACGTCCAGGTTGCCGCCGTGTGGCCCGTTGTCGATCGTGCTGATCGAGTCGAGCAGGGGCGCGGTCCCGATCGTGCCGATCATCGGGCTCACCGGGATGCGCGTGCGCTCGTCCCAGTGCACCTCGCCGTCGTGCACGTCCACCACGCGCGAATGGACGCCGAAGTCGCGGTTCCGGATCCAGTCCACGAACGGGCCGAGTCCCGGTACCAGCGCGGTGAACCCGGGCGGTACGAGCTCGATGCTCTCGATGTCGCAGATCAGGACGTGGTCCGGTGTCGCCCCTTCCACGTAGACCGGCCCGGTGACCGGGTTGACGAACGGGAGCTGCAGCATGTCGGCGCTGAACTCGTCGTCCGGCGAATGGAGCACGTCGCCGATGTTCAGCTCGGTCTCGACACGCAGGCGCGTGCCGGGCGCGACCCGCGCCACCGGCGGATGCTCGGGGCCGATGGTGTAGCGGACCGTCCCCTTCCGGAGCTCGATCGCGGCCTCTGGCGAGGGCGTCATCGCTCTGCGGGCGGCTGCTCGCCGGCCGCTCCGAAGGCGTAGTCGACGTCGATCTTCTCGCGCCGCATCTCTCGGTAGAGCAGATACACGACGCCGAGCGCGACCCACCCCAGGATCACGAACGGCGCCCACTTCAGCGGTGCGCCGGGGCTCGGCTCGAAGGAGGTGATCACGACGGGCGTGAGGATCAGGATCGCCAGCGCCGGCACCCCGTAGTTGCGCCACGGGCTGTGCTCGGGTGCGGTCTCACGGAAGTAGCGCAGTGCCGCCAGCCCGATCAGGATGAATGACAGCGCGGCCGCCAGCCCGATCATGAAGCCGATGAAGCCGAACACCGAGACCGGGCTCCACACGAGCCCGCAGAACAGCGTGATGGCCACCGACAAGGCCATCTGCGCGATGATTGCGACGTAGGGCGTCCGCAGCCGTGGATGGGTGTAGCCGAGCTGCTTGGGGAGCGCCCGGGCGCGACCCATCCCGTACTGGATGCGCACGACCGCGTTGTGCGAGGCGATCGTGTTGGACAGGATCGACAGGACGATCATCACGAGCAGCACGTCGACCCACCCGGAGCCGATCACCTCCCGGACGAGTGCGAACCACGGCGTGCCTTCGCTTCCGAACAGTTCGTTGAGGCGCGTGATGCCGCCCTCCCCGAACCCGAGGACCAGGGCGAAGGTGGCGGAG
>JBBREQ010000141.1:0-4755 GCA_038202795.1 Coriobacteriia bacterium
GAATTCGAGGCGGCGTTCGGCTGGGCGGCCACGTCATGGGACGACGCGGTGGCGCAGATGGTGGCGTAGGCGCCCGACGAGCAGTGCGACACCTGCGCAACGCTGACAGAGTCCTCCCGTAGGCGACGGACCTCACCACCCACTCGTCAGGCGCCTCCTCGCGGTCGATGACGCCGGTCGCGACGGTGACATAGCTCTGTTGGCGGGGCCTGGCCTTTGCGAAGGTCGCAACGGCCTTGCCTCAGCGTTGGGTATCGTCCCCCTTTACGCCGACGCCTGGCCCACGCCTAGGCTCCGCCGCGCGCCAACGGCCGGCCCGTCACGTCTTCGGGCGTGGCTTCTCTTGCTGCCAAAATGTCCGCGTAGACGCCGATCTTGCGATCAAGAAACTCCATCCGTTCCCGGTCCGCGTCCATCCGTCCGCGCAGGTCGTCACGGTAGCGCCTGAGAACCTCAATGCGGTGTGACACTGTTTGATCCCCCGCGCGCGTGAGTTCGACAAAATCCTTCATCTCACGGATGGGCATGCCGGTGCCACGCAACAGCTTGAGAGTGCGTACCCAGACAAGGTCGTCTTCGGTGTACCGACGATGGCCGTTTGCCGCCTTGGCGATCGGAGGCAACAACCCCTCCCGCTCGTAGTAGCGCAGGGTGTGCTTGGTCACGCCCATTCTCTCGGCAACCTCGTCGATGGTGATGTTCGTCATGGGCTCACGGTAAGCCGTCGAGTGCACTCGAAGTCAAGGTGAATCGAGGTCCGCGGTAAGCGTCTCAGAGACCGGCCTTGACTTAGAGCGCGCTCGAACATTTAGCGTCGGCGACGTGACCAGAAACACCCTCTTCACGATCGGATCCTTCTCATGACTCCAATTCAACAACCCCTCGGTTCGGGATACGGACCCGAATCCACCGCGGCCGACGTGCTCGCCGGAATCGACCTGACGGGCCGCACCGCGCTGGTCACGGGCGGATACTCGGGCCTTGGCCTCGAGATCACTCGCGCTCTTGTGGGCGCGGGGGCAGTGGTGCTCGTTCCGGCTCGCCGGCCTGAGGTGGCTCTGGACGTCCTCGCCGCCGAGATCGCGGCGGGTTCAGTGCGGGTGGCGCAGCTCGACCTGTCCGACCTCGACAGCATCAAGACGTACACGGATGCCCTGCTCGCCGAGTCCCTCCGGGGAGGTTCTCCCGCCGTTGCGGCGCTCACGCTCGACATCGTCATCACCAACGCGGGGATCATGGCGTGCCCCGAGACGCGAGTGGGGGACGGCTGGGAGGCGCAGTTTGCCACCAACCACCTGGGACACTTCGCGCTGGTCAACCGGTTGTGGCCACTGCTGGCGCCTGGGGCGCGCATCGTCTCCGTGTCGTCCGCCGCCAACCGTATGGGCGGGATGCGCTGGGATGACGTCCATTTCACGTCGGGCTACGACCGGTGGCAGGCGTACGCGCAGTCCAAGTCCGCAAACGTGCTCTTCGCGGTGGGCCTGGACCGGCGTGCCGCCACCAGCGGAGTTCACGCGTATTCGTGTCACCCCGGATACATTCTCACTCCGTTGCAGCGCCACCTCACCACCGACGAGATGGTCGAGATGGGATGGATCGACGCCGACGGCAACGCACCGGGCTTCAAGACCATCACGCAGGGTGCGGCCACAGCTGTGTGGACGGCCACCTCGGCACTGATCGCCGACGCGGGCCCCGTGTATTGCAGCGACGCCGACGTTGCGATGCCCGACGAGGTCGCAGCGTGGTCAGTCGATCCGGAAGAGGCCGAGCGCCTGTGGGCGTACTCGGCCACACTCACAGGGGTCGATGCGTTCGCGGACGCAAAGTCCAAATAGTGGCTAAAGGATTCGCCCCTGGTCCACGCCAGTCTGCGGGACAGCCCCGTGGGCTGGCGTGTCGCCGGATCAGGCCGTAGGCGCGTTGATCGTGCCCTTGACATAGGCGACGGCACGCGCGACCCACTCGTCCAGGGCGTCGTCGCCCTCGACCACCTCGGGCGCCACCCGTAGCCAACCCCTCATCGGCCTGCGGTTCATGACCATGGGTGCCACGCCGTCGGCCTCGCACAGCGCCGCGCCGTGATCCGGATCGACGCGAACCATCAATCCTCCGCTGCCGCTGACCGCCACCGTCATGCTCCCCTCCAACAGAAAGGTAAGCCCACCGAACATCCGCCTCTCCGTGACGTCGCGCTCGGCACGGAAGCGCTCGCGGACGCGCTCCGCCAACTCCTCGTCATACGCCATGGGTTCATCGTGACACCACTCGCCGACATTCGGGGGCCCAGGCGCGGTCGCGTTGCGGGCGTGTTGGGAGGCGGTCTCGCCCGTTCGGAGCGGACGACGACGCGGGCTGGCATGCTTGGAGAGGCCCGACGCAGCAGCGTCGGTGCCGATCAGTCGCCCCTGACGAGACGCGCCGTACCCGGCCAGCCAAGACGACGCGACCGGGAGGACCCATGCACTCAGCCATCCAGATAGCGGCCTCGCTGCTGATCCTCGTGCCGTTCATCCTGGCGCAGGTTGGCCGACTGACGCCCTCGTCACTGGCCTACCTTGTACTCAACCTGGTGGGCTCCACCGTGCTGGCGATTGACGCCTTGCTTGGCGCGCAGTGGGGATTCCTTTTGCTCGAGGGCGTGTGGGCCGTCGTCTCCGCGATCTCGCTCGCGCGCTGGGCGCGAGGCCGACGGCGCCGTGGGTCCGGCACCGCTGTCCCTGCCGGCTAGACGCGACATGTGACACGGGACGCCGTCGGATTCGCGCCACCAAGGTCACGATGCCGCCAAGAATCCTGACACTCAGGCTTCTGCCCCGTAGCCTTGGTGCATGGCCACTCCGCGCATTCGCCCCGCCACATCGGCTGACGAGCAGCAGATCGCACGCATCTGCCTCCTCACGGGGGCGGACGGCGGTAACGCCTCCGGCCACTTCGGGGACGACACGGCGCTCGCCGATGTCTTTGCCTTGCCCTATTTGCACGGGCCCTCGTGCTTCACGTGGGTAGTCGACATCGACGGAGAGGCGCGCGGCTACGTGGTTGCCGCGGCAGATACCCAGGCGTTTCAGCAGTGGTTCAGCGAGGACTGGTGGCCCGATCGCCGGCTGCTTCACACGCTAAGGACCGACGCCGACGCCTGGCTATTGCCGTCGGCCGCCGACCCCACGCGGTGCCTGTCCGATGCCGTCGCCGAGTATCCCGCGCACCTGCACATCGACCTCCTCCCCGAGCTCCAAGGCGCGGGCTGGGGCAGGAGGCTCATTGACACCCTTATCGCGCAGTTGGCGGAGCAGGGCGTTCCAGGCGTTCACCTGGTCGCACCTCTCGCCAACTCGTCCGCCCAGGCCTTCTATCCGAAGGTTGGCTTTGCTTCGATCGGCGAGGACGGCTCCAGTGTGACCTTTGCGCGCGCCACTTTGGCGTCGTAGCCTCTTTTCATGGCCAACACGACCCTTCCGACGGAGCAGGATCCGCTGGACTTTCTCGCCGCTGTCGAGCCCGAGCGGCGTCGGCTTGAAGGCGGCCAGTTGCTGCGCCTCATGGAGGGGGCCACCGGCCAGAAGGCCGTGATGTGGGGCACGAGCATCGTCGGTTTCGGGACCTACACGTACCGGTATGCGACTGGACGCACAGGCGACTGGATGCGAGTCGGGTTCTCGCCACGGAAGGCCACATTGTCGCTGTATGGACTCAAGGACCATACTGACGCAGGGTCTACTCTCGCGGCACTGGGTCCGCACACGCACGGCGTCGGCTGCATCTACGTGAAGAACCTGGATGCGATCGACCTCGAGGTGCTTGCCTTGCTCGTGCGTCGCGCCTACGAAAGGCGCAAGGAGTCGGAGGTCTGAGCGGCGACCTTGTGCGGCCGTCCTACATGTCCTTGCGGTACCAGCGATCGGCGTGCGGCTCGCCGTTGAAGTCGAGCACCTCGACGTAACCGCGCGTGGCATAGAGCCGCCCAGCTGCCGTGAGCTTGGAGTTGGTGTCGAGCGTCACCGCGCTAGCGCCTGCCTGCACGGCGAGAGATTCGAGCCGGTCGAGCATGAGGCCAGCAACGCCCAGTCCGCGCGCGGACGGTGCGACCCACATGCGCTTGAGGAATGCCGGTTGGCCCTCGGGAAGCTTCACGCCTCCGCAGCCGACCGGCTGCCCGTGGAGCCGCGCCACCAGGAACGCGCCGTGGGGCGGGGTGAGGTCGTCGCTTCCCACCACGACCGCCTTGGCGGGGTCGTATCCGGTCGTGAACAGGGCGTCGATCTCGGCGAAGTACTGGCCGACGCACCACTGGGCCTCCGGCGACGCGGGGTCCACGATCTGGATCGTGAGGTGCCGCCGGGTCAGGGCCCTCGTGAGGGTGCGGGCTGCCACGTCGATCTTGGCGAGCTCTTCCGCATCGAAACCATCAAGCACCGTCGCCGCGGCGTCATCGCTCAACTGGTCCAGAAGCGCCACCTCCGCTGCGCCAACCGGCGTTCGTGCCGCTACCTTCGCCCTCGCATCGTCAGAGCTGGGGCTCACGGAGACAAGGCCCTCGTCCGCGAGTATCCTCAGCAACCGCGATGCATAGCCCGCGTCCAGCCCAAGCCGTTCCCGCAGTACCGCGACCTCGACGGGCCCGTCGCCCATTTCCCACAACAAGTGGGAGGCGCCATACGGGCGCGCGCGACCAAGGAAGCCTTCCTGAAGCGCGCCCACCTCGCGCGTCACCACACGCTGGAACTGGCGGAAGGTGTCGACGTGTCGCTC
>JBBREQ010000142.1:0-4716 GCA_038202795.1 Coriobacteriia bacterium
CCACCCTCGACAACTCCTTCTCCCTCGCTTCGGCGGACTTTGGACGGTCAGCCGAGGGTAGGGACTGGATGGTTCGGGGGTGGGGCCAAATCAGGCCATCATTCCGGCCCCAAGTGGGGCCAAATCAGAGTGTCATACCCAGTCGGGCCACTCTCTTTCGGCCGACGCAGGTTCCGCCATCGCGCAGGGCGGCAGTGACTCGTGGCGAGCCATAGGTGCCGCGACTGCGTCTGTGGATCTCGACGATCCTGTCCTCGAGCTTCGCGTCGGAGAGGGCGCGAGGGCCCGCTTCGTGGTGGTGCCAGCCATAGAAGGCGGAGCGCGAGACCTTCATCAGAGCGCAGGCGCAGCTGCCACGTTGCGCTCTGCGACCTTCTCCGCCTCGATGAGCGGGTAGACGCTCATCGGGTCTCGCGGGCGAAGAAAGCCGCTGCTCGCTTCAAGATGTCGCGCTCCTCGCGCAGGACTCGGTTCTCCTTGCGCAGGCGTGAGAGCTCCTCGCGTTCCACAGTGGTGAGCCCTTCGCGGCGGCCGACGTCGACCCCTGCCTGGGCGACCCAGCGGCGCACTGCTGTCTCCGATAGATCGAGGTCGCGGGCTACGGCTCCAATCGAACGCTCGCCGCTCCGGCACAGCTCGACAACCTGGGCCTTGTACTCGTCGGGGAACGACCGTCTCGGTCGCTTGGCGTGTTCCATGGCCAGCATGATGAACATCCTTTCCGGCCTGTTCGGCCGATCTCAGATGTCCGTCAAAGCGGGGCAAGACCACCCGGTCGAGCACCCTCACCTGCTCTGCGCGACCTTGCCGAGCGCCTGCGCTCGATGGACGAACTGGTCGGGACGGGCAGCCTAAGTCCATGCTGTTCGGCCGTCGGGCTCAGCTTCGCCTCGACGAACGTCGTTCCCGCGACCGTCATCCGACTGTAGACGGCTCCGATCATCTGCGTCCACCACTTCGCCCGCTATACGGTCACGGAGCGCTGTAGTCAACTGGCTCTAGGTGCCGCGACTCAGTTATGCGGTCAGATTGAGCGTGAAATCATGGTTTGGTGGGCGACACTGGACTCGAACCAGTGACCTCTTGCATGTCAAGCATTCACGCCTGAGCGCTGTGCTACGAGCGCAGAGGGTCGAGCATAAATGCATCAGTTATGCGGTCACGGTTTCCGCAAGCCCGGCCGCGCGTTTGGCGGTAACCCGTGACGCGTCACTTGCCTCCGTGCTGGCGCCACACTCCCATTCGGTAGGAATTACCTGACCACAAGGAACCTTAGGTGGGTGAGCCGGGCGCTTCGACCACGCGCTGCTCCTCGGGCGTGACTCCCGACAGCGCAGCGTCATCGAAGACTCGAAGCCCCTCGCCGAGGAACACCGGGACCAGGGTGAATCTCGATCTCTGGCCGGGATCAGGGCCTTGGTGCCGATCCGGCCGCTGGTCAAGGCCGAGCATGCCTTCGCCCGGCTCGGTCGCTGGCGGCGGCTGTCGCGCTGCTACGAGGGTGGCGAGGCGAGTGCCCGCGCATGGCTCGAAGTCGCCTCGGTCGGCTACCTCGCCTTGGCGCACGGTCGCCTGATCCGTTCGCCGCATACCGCGTCGTACAATGGCGGCCGAGAGGAGGAGACGATGGCCGATCCGGTGGGCGACATCATCGGGGACTATCGGGCGTTCGCCGCGCAGCAGCGCGACCGCCTGCTCGCCCGGGGCATCGACATCCGCCCGTACCCGCTCAGCCACCTCGCCGTGCGGGTGCCGGAGTGGGACCAGTACGTCCACCTGCGGACCCTGCTCGAACGCCACGCGACCGCGAACGCCGAGAACGTCTGGAATGGCCGGCCGATCTCGAAGATCGTCCTCGCCACGCCGCTCGAGGTCCTCGACGGGATGTCGGTCCCGCTCATCGAGCTCATCCCGCCGGTCCACCAGCGCGTGTACAAGATGGGCCTCGAGCACCTCGGGGTCGTCATCGGCGACGAGGTGGATGCCTTCTCGCGGGAGCACCGCGCCGCGTTGACCGGCCAGCAGTTCCAGAGCGCGGACAACGAGCCCTACTACGTCCTCTTCGAGGACTTCACGCACGTGAAGTTCCACCGCCGCTCGCTGCATGACGCCTCCGTCCTCCAACATGGGGACACGTTCGACGGATTCGTCCACGTCGATGATTGGGTCCCGCAGCGCCTCGTGACGGCGACCGGCCCGAACGCCCCATTGCGGCGTGCGTCGGCCAGTCGCTCCGCGATGCGGTGAGCCGTCCAGATCGCGATCGGCATGAGCTGGGGCGTCTCGTTCGTGGCATAGCCGAACATGATGCCCTGGTCGCCGGCCCCCTGGGCATCCAGTGGGTCGATCGACCCGCCTTCGCGGTGCTCCTGGGCCGTGTCGACGCCGGTTGCGATGTCAGAGGACTGCTCGCCGATCGAGATGCTCACGCCGCACGAGTCACCGTCGAAGCCGGTGTCGCTCGAGGTGTAGCCGATGCGGTTGACCACTCGCCGCACGATCTCCGGAATATCGACGTACCCATCGGTGCGCACTTCCCCCGCGACGTGGACGAGCCCTGTCGTGACGAGTGTCTCGACGGCCACGCGGCTGTTCGGGTCTTCAGCAAGAAGGGCGTCCAGGATGCTGTCCGAGATCTGGTCGCAGATCTTGTCGGGATGGCCCTCCGTGACGGACTCGGACGTGAAGAGGCGCAGCTCGGTCATCGATGCTCCCAGCGGATAGCGGATAGCGGATAGCGGAGTCGGGTGCGGGTCGGCACAAGTATGCCCGCCCCAGCCGACATGGCCGAGACGGGCGCCTGACGCCAGCACAGGCGGCGCGTCGAGAGGCGTCGTCGTGCGACGACGCCCTTCGATCACTCCGCGGGACGGAGGCGGAGCTTGTCCTCGTGGATCTCGTGGAGCGCGATCGTGAGGGGCTTGTCCTCGACGGTCGAATCGACGAGCGGGCCGACGTTGTCGAAGAGGTTTCCTTCGTGCAGGTCGGAGTAGTAGTCGTTGATCTGGCGCGCGCGCTTGGACGCGTAGATGACGAGCTGGTACTTGGAGTCGACCTTGCCGAGAAGGCTGTCGATGGGGGGATCGATGATCCCCTGGTTCTTCGTTCCGGCCATGGCGAAACCTCCTGGTTTGGGATGACGGCGGAGAAACGGTGCGAGAGAGCGCACCGACGTATCCGACCCTTCTACCTCCCGCGGGAGGGACCGTCGGTGACGGCGCATCGCAACAGCCATCCGCCGGTAACACCGCGACGATATGCTCCCCCGATCAGATACTCGCCGAGAAGGGAGCACCGTGCCGGAATTCGCCTCGCCGCCGACCGCTGAACTGCACATCCACATCGAGGGAACGATCGAGCCTGAGCACATCATCGCGATGTCGGTGCGAAACGGCGTGGTGATTGCCTCGTCTGATGTCGAGGACCTGCGTGCGCGCTACGCCTTCACTGACCTCCAATCGTTCCTGGATCTGCACTACTCGAACCTCACCGTGCTGCGCACCGAACGGGACTTCTTCGAGCTCGCCACGGGCTATCTTGATCGCGCTGCGGCGGCGAACGTGCGCCGGGCGGAGATCTTCTTCGACCCGCAGACCCACATCGGAAACGGTATAGCGCTGGAGGTCGTGATGGCGGGACTTGTGCGCGCTCTCGAAGACAGCGAGCGCACGCACGGCATCTCGACCGCACTCATCATGTGCTTCCTGCGCGACCTCGGGGCGGATGCCGCTGATGCGATGCTCACCGCGATCCTCCCCTACCGCGAGCACATCATCGGCGTGGGCCTGGACTCGACCGAGATCGGCTACGGGCCTGAGCTGTTCGTCGACGTCTACGCACGTGCGGCGGCGGAGGGGCTTCATCTGGTCGCGCACGCCGGCGAGGAGGGCGGTCCTGAGGCGGTCGCTGCGACGGTCGAGCTGCTGAATGTGGAACGCGTTGACCACGGCATCCGCGCGATGGAAGACCCGGCTGTGGTAGAGATGCTGCGTGCGCGACAGATTCCCGTCACGGTGTGCCCACTGTCGAACGTGGCTCTGCGAGCGGTGGACTCGCTCGCAGAGCATCCGTTGCCTCGGATGCTAGAGGTTGGGCTGATCGCGACCGTGTCCAGTGACGACCCCCCGTATTTCGGTGGCTATGTCGACGCCAACTATCGCGCGCTCTCGGAGCAGCTGGGTATGAGCGACGCTCAAATCGAGAGGCTCGCACTGAACTCGTTCGATGCGGCGTTCATCACGCCGGATCAGCGTGCCCGGTGGCAGGCGGAGGTGCGAGCGCACTTCAGCGGGTGAGCTGCACCCCCTGCCGCGCTGAGCGACGCCACTCCGCCCGTCGCTGGCCCGCTCGCGCCCCACACTTCCCGGTGCCGGGCATGTCCGGCATCCCTGCCCGCCCACGCGTCCCTCACCTCACGACCGGAATTCGGCCACAGGTCCTGAGTTCGGCCAGCGTGCGCGAATGACACCTGAGGTGTCGGGGATAATGCTTGGGAGCACACGCAGGTTTCCCATGCAGACCCGCCCGTTCCCCTCCACCCCGGATGCCCGTTCCCCCGCAGGGGCAGAGATTCGGCACCTGATCGAAGGCGAGACCGGCGGCATGATCCACTCCACCGTCCCACCAGGTCAGGTGAATCGGGCGACCGTCCACGCCACCGTGAGCGAGTTCTGGCATGTTCTCTCGGGCGAGGGGCAGATATGGCGACGAGACGGC
>JBBREQ010000143.1:0-4646 GCA_038202795.1 Coriobacteriia bacterium
TGTCTCGCCCGACATGGGCCGTGTGCGCGTTGCTGATATCTGGAGCCAGAAGCTCGGCGCACCGCTCGCCATTATTCACAAGCGCCGCGACCCCATGGTGCACAACCAGGTCACGGTGCACGAGATCGTCGGCGAGGTCGAGGGCCGCGTGTGCCTGATCGTCGACGACATGATCGACACCGGTCGCACGATCGTCAAGGCGTCAGAGGCACTCAAGAAGGCGGGAGCCACGGCCGTGGTCGTCGCGGCCACGCACGCCGTGTTCAGCGACCCGGCATTCGAAATTCTTCAGGATGCCGCGGTCGACCAAGTGGTCGTCACCGACACCCTGCCTGTTCCGGACGAGAAGCGGTGGGACCGCTTGACAGTGCTGCCGATCGCGCCGCTCATCGCCCGCGCGATTCACGAGGTCTTCGACGACGGGTCGGTCACGAGCATGTTTGATGGCGCCGCGTGACCTCCTAGACCGACAGCAGGCCCCGGATGGCCGCCTCGGCGGCGAGCGTGCCGCCGGCCTCGGCCTGGAGCGATCACTGCGCGGGGCCGATTGACGACGGCGACAAGTTGCTAATGCGGATAAGCATGTGCTAAATTTCTGATCATACGCATTAGCACCACGCGTCCTTCTCAACATCGCGCCAAAGGAGCTGCCGTGCCGGCAACGAAGCATCACAAAATGACTCAGCGCAAGATTGCTGAGCTCGCCGGTGTGAGCCAGGCCACGGTCTCGCTTGTGTTGAACGGAAAAGCATCTGAGGCTTCTGCCCGCATTCCCGAGGAGACACGTGTGCGCGTTCTCGAGGTGATCCGCGGCACTGCGTATGTGGCCGACCCCGCCGCTCGACGCCTCGCCGGTGTCGGCAACAAGATCATCGGGGTATTCACCTACGAACCCGCGTTCCCGACCTCCAGTCAAGACTTTTATGCGCCCCTACTGACGGGCATCGAAGCGCAGTCAGAAGAGCAGGGTTTCGATCTGCTCATGTTCACCAGCGCTCCCGTGGTCGATGGCCGTCGTCGACTGTTTCACGAGAACAACCGCATGCAATTGGCCGATGGCTGCCTGCTACTCGGCCTCGAGATGGATGGCGATGAGCTGCATCGACTCGTTGAGACAGGGTTTCCCTTCGTCGCGGTCGGCCGCCGCGATACTCCCGGCGTGCCGTATGTGGGTATCGATTACGCCACGGGCACTGCCGCGCTCATCGACCGCGCCCTGGGCCTGGGGCATCGACGGTTCGCTTTGCTGCACACCCTCAGCGCCGCTGAAGCTGTCGCCGATCGACAAGAGGGCTTCCTGCGGTCACTGCAGGAA
The DNA here is from genome assembly GCA_038202795.1 of Coriobacteriia bacterium. Taxonomy (GTDB): domain Bacteria; phylum Actinomycetota; class Coriobacteriia; order Anaerosomatales; family PHET01; genus PHET01. Next base: position 1,316 of record JBBREQ010000143.1, read on the forward strand.
CGGTCTGATGTCGTGCGCCGCATGGTGCCGATTGGCGACGACGATGTCGAGTCAGCGTTCGCCGAGCTGGTCGCGTTCTCACCATCGGTAGTCGTTGTCGAAACTCAGCACATTGCGGAAGAGATTGCTCGGCGGGCTAACTACGCTGGCATCAGTATCCCGGGCGATATGTCGATGGTTGTTCTCGGCGCTTCGATCGGCGCCACCGCTAGCCCGTTTGACTTCACTCGGCTCGACCCACCTCGAATCCCGCTCGGCGCTGCCAGTGTGCAGTTACTCGCTCGCTTGCTCTCCGACGACGATGTGCCTGGCGACGATGAACTGCAGACGCTCTTGCCTTGCACTCTTCACGACGGCACGACCTTGGCTGGGGTATCGGAATGAGCACCATGAACACCGACGTTCTCGTGGTGGGGGGCGGTCTCGGAGGCGTCGCGGCGGCTCACGCAGCTCTCACTGCGGGGCGGCGCGTCATACTCACCGAAGAGTACGCATGGCTCGGCGGTCAACTTACCAGCCAAGCGGTGCCGCCCGATGAACACAGTTGGGTAGAGCAGTTTGGTGTCACAGCGACGTACCGAAGCTTGCGTGACGGAATCCGTGACTACTACCGGCGCTCGTATCCGCTGACCGAGCGCGCGCGCGCTCTGCGTGAACTGAATCCCGGCGCTGGTCTCGTCAGCCGACTGTGTTCTGAGCCTGCGGTGTCTGCCGCCGTAATCGACGAGATGCTCTTACCTTTCGTCAGTGCCGGACGCTTGACGATTCTGCGCCCTGCTCGAGCTACCAGAGCGACAGTTGACGGCGATCGAGTCACGTCAGTCACCGTCACCATGCTGTCGAGCGGCGAGACGCATGACATCAGTGCAGATTTCGTGCTCGACGCAACCGAGATCGGAGATCTGCTGCCGATGACCGGAACGGAGTACATCACCGGGTTCGAATCACGCGGTGAGACGGGTGAGCCATCAGCGCCTGACGAGGCTCAGCCACACAATCAGCAGGCCATCAGTTGGTGCTTTGCCATCGATCACGTCGACGGTGATCACGTGATCGAGAAGCCGCGGGACTACGATTACTGGCGCTCCTACCAGCCTGACTTCTGGGGCGCACCGATGCTGTCGTTCACCGCGCCCGACCCGCGCACACTCAAGATCGTCACGCGATCCTTTAATCCGCTCGTAGACGATGACCCTTTCGCCTTGAGCGCCGACCAGCGCACCGATCAAGGTGACAAGGAACTCTGGATATTCCGGCGGATCGCAGCGGCAAAGCTGTTTGCTCCTGGTCATCTCCTCAGCGACGTCGTCATCGTCAACTGGCCGATGATCGATTACCTCGGTGGCACGATTATCGACAACCCTGATGCACAGACGCATTTGGACGCGGCTCGTCAGCTGTCGTTGTCGATGTTCTATTGGCTTCAGACAGAGGCGCCGCGCCCCGACGGCGGAGTCGGGTGGCCGGGCCTGCGGCTACGGGGAGACATCACCGGCACAGACGATGGTCTGGCCCAAGCGCCCTACGTTCGTGAGTCCCGTCGAATCCGGGCCGACTACACCGTCGTCGAACAAGACATTTCTATCGAGACGCGCGGGCATGGTCGCCCTGCGACCTTCTACGACTCAGTGGGTGTGGGAATGTACCGCATCGACCTCCACCCGTCGACCGGTGGAGACAACTACATTGACGTCGCCTCGGCGCCGTTTGAGATTCCCCTCGGAGCGTTCATCCCCATTCGGATGACCAATCTGCTCCCTGCGGGCAAGAACGTCGGCACTACCCACATCACGAATGGAGCCTTCCGGCTGCATCCAGTGGAGTGGAACATCGGCGAGGTAGCGGGCTGGCTAGCGGCCTTCTGCTTGGACCGCGCGGTTGATCCCCGCGCGGTCCGCACCTCCTCCGTGCTCTTGGAGGAATTTCAGTTCCTGCTCACAACAGCCGGCATCGAGCTGCACTGGCCCGATGTGACCGGTTACTAATATAGGAGAAAGACACCATGAGATCAGCAAAATTGCTGTCCGCAACGGGGATGTTGGCCGCCTCGGTGCTCGCATTGTCCGCTTGTGCGGCCGCCGAACCCGAAGCCACCGACGTCGACTTGCGGATGACCATCTGGTCGGCCAATGAGGCGCACCTTGAGCTCTTCAACGGAATCGCCGACGCGTACATCGCCGAGAACCCGAACGTGAACTCGATCACGTTCGAGACTTTGCCGTTCGACGGCTATACCACCACGCTGACGACGCAGATTGCGGGCGGTGACGCCCCTGATCTCGCCTGGATCTTCGAGAATACGGCACCAGACTTCGTGCTCTCTGAAGCCCTTGTCGACCTCAGCGACACTTTCAGCGCAACCGAAGGGTACGAGTTCGACGACATTTCGCCGGCGGCCTCGCAGCTCTGGCTGCGCGATGGCGGGCTACGGGCTTATCCCTTCTCCACTTCTCCTTTCGTGATGTTCGCCAACGACGACATTCTCGCCGCGGCCGGGTACCCGCGCGCTGCCGACTTGCAGGCGGCTGGAGACTGGAACTGGGACACCATTGCCGCGATCGGAGCCGATGTCAGTGCCTCAACGGGTGACGCGGGTTTCGTGATCCGCGACTTCGAGTACACCAACTGGAGGTTCCTTTCCACTATTTGGAAGGGCTGGGGTGCATCGCCCTGGTCAGCAGACCAGACCACATGTGAGTTCGACAGCCCTGAAATGGTCGACGCCATGACCTTCATCCACAATGCGGCCCTCAACACCGGCGCAATGCCTGGTCCGGGAACAACGGCAGACTTCTTCGCCGGAGAAGCCGCGTTCACGGTGACCCAGATCTCGCGCGCGGGCTTGCTCGCCGAGGCAGGTTTCGAGTGGAACCTGTTGCCGCTTCCGGCGGGTCCGGCTGGTGACTACTCGGTAGTTGGGCAAGCGGGCATCGGAGTCATCGCGCAGGGTGAAAACCCCGAAGTCGCCGCCGACTTCCTGGCCTATTTCTCGAATCCGTCCAACTCTGTATCGCTGGCGCAGTTCTTCCCCCCGCCCCGCGAAAGCATCTTGAACGCTGAGACGCTGTCGGCGGCGAACCCGGTGCTGAGTGTCGAGCAACTCAAGAGTGTGGTCGTTCCCGCCATCACCACAGGCGAGGTGCAGCCCGCGATCAGGGACTCGGCTCGGGTTGAGCAGGCGGTGCGTGTTGCGCTCGACGCTATGTGGGTGGCGGATGCGGATGTGCCATCAGTGCTGGCGAGCGTGTGCGAGGCCATCAACCCGCTGTTGGTCGACTAGGTCGAAAGCGTGTTCCTCGAATCGCAGGTCCCGCCGGACCGGGCTTCGGCC
>JBBREQ010000144.1:0-4538 GCA_038202795.1 Coriobacteriia bacterium
CAAAGCGAACGCCCGAGAGAACCTCAACGCGGTCCCGTTCGATAGCCTGTCGGCCGCCGCGACCGTAGCCACCCTGGCGTCGAGCCAGATCGGAATCGATCGAGTCGGTATCGAGATCGATTCCCGCGGGTACGCGGGTCACAATCGTCACCAGTGCGCGTCCGTGGGATTCCCCGGCGGTGGTGTAGAGCATGCGCGGCGCCCTTCTGTACTGAGCGAACTGTGCGCAGATTCTACCAAATGCGCCGAAGAACGAACCGGCCCGCTACTTGGACAGACCTTGCCCAACCGTGAGCGTGACCCGTGAATCACCGTAAAGCATAACGACCGTGTCGCCCGAAATGCTCAGCACCTGCCACGGCGTATTGGGTATCGACTCTCCCTCTTCAAGCGTGTAGGTGACGCCGTTCCAGATGAACGTCGCGACCGGCACACCGTCTGCCGTGGACGTCGAAACCAAGAAGAGCGTGTCAGCTGGTACGTCAATGTCGGAGGTGTCCGTTCCCGACGTGTCTGCCGAGGGACTCGCTGAGGAATCGGCGGGGGTCGCGATAGTCACCTTCATCGTCGGCTGAAATACGTTGCGGAATGCGAACGTGTCAGCGAAATCGTCTGGCGGGCGCACCTCAGGAGACGTCTCGACGCTGGCGGTCGGGGTGGTCGCAGTCGACTCGGTTGGCACGAGAAGCCCTGTTTCTGGCGGAGCATCGTTGAAAACGAACAGGAACAGTATCGCCACGATCGCGCCGAGAATCAGCAGAAGTGCGATACCCCCCACGACCAGCTTGCCTGTGGTCGTAGTCAAGAACGAAGAAACGTCGTTCGGATTCGATGGTGCCGCTGTATCGGCCGGCAGAGGCTCCTCGGTCTGGGGCGTATCAAGAGAGTCGACCATGCGTGATCTCCTCTACCTACTCTGTCGGCGCTGGTGCGGGCGCGGGGGCGGCTGACTCGGTAGTACTGGGAGCAGGAATCGTGTACGAGGACACGTTGATCTCCGTGCGGGTCTGATAGTAGGGCGGCACGTCGAGTTTCGCGTCGGTCGCCGGGCCCTCCTCGAGGACAGCGCTCTTGAACGACCCCACTCGCAGCTCGCGGCCCATCTTGTCGAGGCGCTGCATGAAGTCAACTGTGTCAGCCCAGGTACCCCAGACCTCGAGCTTGAGGTCCAGCTTGACGTACTGTTTGTCCGCGATTCCCACAGGCGGCTGCGGTGTGACCTCACGCATCGCGACACCAGAGGCATACGCGACATCTTGAAGCTCGATGATGAGCGAAGGCAGTTCGGGGTTCTCGGGAACGGCGGTGGCGAGCCTGAGAAGCGCGCCACTAGTCATAGCGGCGCGATTCTTCACAGCCAACCGCTGTTCGAGCAGTGTCTTCGCGGCCGCAGAGTCTTCGTTGGCCTTGTCGATCTGCATGCCCAGGTCACTCAGCTTCGCGAACTGAGGGACGATGAGCACGACGACGAGGACAATCACCAGCAGCAGCAGTCCCACTGCTACCGCAATGAGACTGTTTCGGGGCGAGAGGCCTAGTTTCATGTCGCCCCCTACTTCGCCGGAGTGGCGGGTTCGGGGATATGGATCTTCGTAGTGGCCGAGAAGGCCATCACCGTCGCGCTCGCCCCGTTGCTGCTGGCGACGGGCTGAAACGCCGTGTAGTTGGCGACGGCGGCCGTGTTCAGCCACACATCGTAGATCTCGGGGACGGACGCGAGTCTCACCAAGGTGGCGGCAACCGACTTGTAGGCTTGTTTGACCAGCGGGTTGCTCGCCATGGCGATGTTGCCGTTGAGGAGCATGCCGGTGGCCTCATCGGCGTTCATGTCTGTCAAGAATGCCTCGTCCGGAAGCACCAGGGACACGTCTTCGGCAAGTCTGCCCATATTGATGCGGCCGGCCAGCGCATCTTGCGCTATCACCTGACGGTCCGCGAGTTCTTGCTGCTGGCGCTCGAAGATCGCGAACGCCTCGGCCTGCGACGAGAGTTGCTCCGTCGTTGTCTTGGTCTGCTGGAGCACCTCGTTACGCTGGTTCACCGCCAGCTGCATGCCCAACCACACCACGACCACCGCGCCTATCATGATCGCGGCAACCACGAATACGTACGGATAGAAGCGCTCCCACTTGCGTCGCTCGATCAGTTCGGGTGGGAGCAGGTTTATGCGAACCATCTAGCCGACACCCCCCAAAGCCAACCCAAGCGCGGGGGCGCACCCCATCCGGTCGGCGAGGGCCACCTGTTCGGCCGAGGACGAAAGCCCTACGCGGGAGAGCGGGTCGCCCATGACGATCGGCGTCTGCAGGCCCTTTTCCAGATACGCGGGCAGATTCAGGAGCATCGATCCGCTGCCACTGATGACAATGCGCTTGATGGTCCGCACCTGTGTCGCCTGGGTGAGGTAGTAGTCGAGAGAGCGCCTGACCTCGGCGATGAACCGGTTGGTCTCGCGCTCGAGTGCCTGCTGCGCGACGGCGATAGCCTCGGTATCGATTCCCTCTGCTGTGGTAGGCACGCCGTCCAGACTAGGTAGCCCCAGCTGGATCTTGAGACTCTCGGCCTCATCGTGCGTCATGCTCATGACGTTGGCGATTGCCTGCGTGAACTGCTTGCCCGCCAGTGATGACACGCGGGTGAAACGCGGTACGCCGCCCTCGACGACCACGATATTGGTAAGACCGGACGTGATATGAATCAGGCCGGTCGCACCGCCTGACTCCTCGTCGGGCAGAACTTGAGAGTCCATGCCCAGAAGCGAGCGCACGAGCGCAAACGCGGTGAGGTCGATGCGAGCGAGCTTGAGGCCGGCCGACTCGACCGCGGTGACGGCCGAGTTGATCATGTCTCTGGATGCAGCGACAAGAAGGACTTCCATCATGTGCTCGTCGGCCGGTGTCATGTAGTCGCCGATGACCTCGTAGCTCAGAATCGCCTCTTCAACCGGGATAGGTATGTAATCCTGGGCCTGATACTGAATGGCACCCGCCAGCTCTGCCGTTTCCATGAAGGGCAGGTCGATGAGACGAACGACCACCTTCTGGTTGGCCACGCCGATTGCGACCTCTTTGCTACGGAAGCCAAACTGCTTCCAGAGCCCTGAGATGGCGGAACCGGCCGCTTCGGGGTCGACTATCTCTCCCTCGACGACAGCGCCGAACGGCATCGCTGCGCGCCCGTAGCTCGCGAGTGTGAATCCCCCACTGGTGGGCCGTACCAGCGCTGCTCGGGCGAAATCGGTCCCGATATCGAGACCCACCGGCGGCTGGGCGGACCCAAACCCTACAGGAGCCAACGCTTCCTCCTCATACGCTACGACTGCTGCTACGACTGCTGCTACGACTGCTGTTGTGCGATGGTCCTGCGAACAGGATACCAATTCGTCAGAGTGTCAACAAGCGACTAGCGCCGTACCCAGTCGCTCCTCGCGGTAAAGCCGCTGAGCTTGGGCATCCCCTTGGGCAGCAGTTGCCCCAACCCCGGCTGATTGGCCAGCAGCGTGTTGGTTGTCCCTATCTGGATGCTGTTGCAGATCAGCGAACCCCGGTAACTGTTGTGCGCATTGCTGGGTACGGTGTAGTTGCCGTTCATGAACACCGCCGCGCAGATCCAGTCACCTGTTGAAGTCATACCTCCCTGCGAGAGCAGACCAAGGCAGTTCGTAGCATCCATCTTGGGTAGCGTCTCCCCGTACAGGGTCTCGGTCAGCCCGTTGAGTGGCGTCAAGTCGCCCTGAACCACAAAACCGTCCTTGGAGACGATCGACCCGGAACCTTTGTAGCCGGTGATCGCACTCGTGAACGTCGCGGTCCCCTTGACATAGATGACGGCGTCCTTCTTCAGGTACAGCACGCCGTTTTCGACCGCGATCGCATCGGTGGTCTTGTTTCCGAAGTTCGCACCAAAGGTGGTATTGCCGTCGAACACGGTGTAATACGTCCCGTTCTGGTTCGCCGGCTGTGTGCCCGAAAGCGGGCTGGTGCGCGGGTTCGCGGTCGCGTACTGCTGGGCAGACGTGAGGTAGTCCGCCATGTTAGCGTCGGTGAGCAAGGGGATGTCGACGTCGGGTGCGCTGCCTTTGAGGTTGGTGAAGTAGCGGGACGCATCGCTTGGCACGGGGCCGAACGCGTCGACGCGGCTCGTGCTCGAACCGACCTGCCCGTTCCCTGAGGAGTTCCAGGTGCCGTCCTTGATGAAGACGGGGCCGCCCCACATGCGTCCGTTGGATCCCCAGTCCATATCCCCGTTGACATAGAGCGATCCGATGATGGTGCTGCTCCCGTTGAATCCGTTTCTCGCTCCGACGGAAGATTCATCGCCACCCGAGATGTTCATGTCCCAAAGATTGAGATACTGAAAGCGTGTCAGCACCGTCTCGGTCAACCCGTTGGACCGACCCTCGCTCGCGAGTTCATACACGCCGCCACCCATGTCGGTGATCGTCGCAACATACTGCCCGCCGTTCATCGACACCGACTTGGGGTAGTACCCGGCTTGATAGCGCTCAAGCGTGAACAACGCCATCTCCTGCTCGAGCC
>JBBREQ010000145.1:0-4516 GCA_038202795.1 Coriobacteriia bacterium
CCCCACGAACGAAACAAGCTTCTGCAACTCGGCCGAGACGGTGCGCAGGTTCTCCCCGGTGGCCGCGACGAGTGCTTCGGCAGCGTCAGGAGCGAGGTCTTTGCCTTGCTCGGAGGCCATCTGAACGACTTTGCGCTGGAACTCGAGCCCCTTGGGCGTCTTGCGCTCGACCACTCCGCCCCGCTTGTCCACCAGCTTGAAGAGTTTCGTGTTCTTCGCGAGCTTGGCCGCCGCCAAGGCCAAGACCGTCGTGGGAGACGGGTCCTCGACGTACGCTGTCACCGCATCCAGGCTCTCCTTCGAGAGTTTCTCGACGCTGCGCACGACCACCAGGCGGCGCTCTGAGGCGAACGGCAGCGTGTTGCAGGCGGTCAGAATCGCATCCGCCGAGGCCGTGTCGCCCTCGAACACCTCGTAGTTGAAGTCGATATCCGCGGTCTCTGACACGCGCGCCTTGAGCTTGTCCAGGGCATGTTGCAGCAAGAACTCCTGCTCGCTGATGATCAGGTAGATCAGCTTGAGATCTGTTGTGGCGGTGCTCATCGGCTCCCTTGGTGACGGCGTGGTGCAAGAGGCTGCACGCAACCCCCAGTGTCGCATAGGGACTGGCGGCGGTGCTACGCCCCTGCGACGTCAGTCGCCATCCATTCTCGGCGATACGGACGGTCAAATCCCCCGCCCTATCGGTGCGTACCACACGACTCCCCGTGGATTCGAGCAGCGCCACCGTCGAGGGCGTTGGGTGCCCAAAGCGGTTGCCGTCACCAACGCTGATCAGCGCCACCTCCGGCCGCAGAACAGCCAGGTCTGCCGATGAGACCGCAGCAGCGCTGCCGTGATGCCCGACCTTGAGCACATCGATGTCTGCCAGCGCACGCGCCGCCACCAAGGGATCGAGCGCCTCTGCCTCGGCATCGCCGGTCAGAAGGGCGCTGAACGAGCCCGCTCGCACCAGCAAGATCAAAGAGGCGTTGTTCTCGGCGGGGTCCGGCACTTCGCCGGCGGGTGCGACAACGTCGATTTCGACTCGACCAACCGTCAGGTGCGACCCGGCCTCGACCTCGGTGATCTGGGCTCCGAGTGAGTCGGCCGCATCCTGAAGCTCCCCGGCCGCCCCGCGCGCGACGAACACGCGGGCGACGGGGATCGTGCGCACGAGTGCATCAGTACCGCCTGTATGGTCCTCGTGGGCATGCGTGAAAACGACTGCATCCAGTCTGCGCACATGGTTGCGGGCGAGAGCAGAGCGCAGCGCTGTCGCATCCGGGCCGGTATCGACCAGCATCGCATGCGGCCCATCCCTCACGACGATCGCATCGCCCTGTCCCACATCGAGGACCGTCAGGCTCATCCCCGTAGGCGCGGGCGGACCTACAACCATCGCTGCCGCCAGCGCGACGGCCCCAGCTGCGGCCCAGCGTGCGGGAGCTTTCCTCGGCGCGGGCCAGCAGGCCCACAGCCCCACCACGCTCAGCAGCAACACGCCACCCGCCCAAACTGAGACCTCGCCCAAGGGTATCGAGGCATACGGCAGCGATGCCAACCAAGCAGCGATTTCAGCTGTCAGCCCGCCAAGTGCACCGGATGCCGACAAGAGCGAACCGCCTCCACCGCGCCAAACTTGCGAAAGCACCACTCCCGCAAGTCCGAGGACCAAGACACCTGACACAAGCGGGCCGGCGAGAAGGTTCGCCACGGGGGCAATCATCGAGAACGCGCCGAACGTCGACACCGTCAGAGCCATCGTCGCGGCCTGCGCCGTAAGGGTGAGGGCGAGCGGGGACGCCAGCAGCTCGCCCCACCGTGGCAGCGCCGCCTGGATCCAGCCCGAGGCCAAACGGGCGAACATCACCAGCCCGACGACTGCCAGAACCGACAGCTGGAAGCCCAGGTCGAAAGCGACCGATGGCCAGAGCGCAATAGCGACGAACCCCGCGACTCCCACGCCTGCGAGGCTGTCGGCGCGCCTTCCTGAAAGGCCGGCCCCCGCTCCTGCTACCGCCATCGCCCACGCACGAACCGCCGAGGGCTGGACCCCGGTTGCAACGACGTAGAGCCCCACACAGCCCACTACGACCGCCAGACTGGGCCCTCGACCTAGGCCCAGAGCCGCCAGGAGCCATGCGATCAGCGCCGCGACCACCACCAGATGGCTTCCGCTCACCGCCACCAGATGAGTGAGCCCTGTAGTCCTGAAGTCCGACTCGGCCTGCGTTCCGGAGAGCCGCCGCCTATCGCCCAGTACCACGCCCTCAAGAAGGTCGCCTCCTTCACCAGCCACACCGTGAGTAGCCCGCAGAGCACGCGCACGCGCAGGGCCGACGAACCCCCGCACGCTGCGAGCCCAGGCCAGGTCCTCAACAGCTCGAGCGCTCACGCTGGCGCACACGCCCGTCTGATGGCTCCGACGTCCGAACTCGTCGATTCCGGGCTGCTTCATCACGCCGAAGAACCGCACTCGTCTGCCGGCTTCGGGCGCTTGCCCCTCGGGCCACGCAACGCTCACACGCGCTGTCCCCCTCGGCGTGGCGATCTGCACCTCGGACCGCTCGGAGAATCGGCCGCGCCGGGGATCGGTGAGTGCCTCCGCGTCCCACCCGCGCGATCCGGCTCCCGCCAACCAGCGCGCTTCGAGCGCCCACCACCCCCAGAACAGCGACCCGCACAGCATGCCGGCGCATACGGCGAGCGCCGTCAGACTCGCGCCTGCCCCCCGGCGTCCCGCCAACGCGACGACGAGCGCGCAGCAACCCGACGCCAGTACCACGACCCACATCGGTCCCCTGCCTGCGCCGACTTGCCACGTGCCCCACGCCACGCGCTCTGCCCACAACACCCCCGCCCACATCCCCACGGCCATCCAGCACAGCGGCGGAATCGAAGGCCGCGGAGGCGCCTTCAGCGGCTCATCGGACACAGGCCATGCCCTTGAGCTGCTCGAGCTTCTTGGGTCCGATCCCCGACACCCGGCCAAGATCCTCGACACGGGCGTAGGGACCGTTGGCTTCGCGATCGGCGATGATCTTGGCCGAGGTCGCCGGCCCCACTCCGGGAAGCGTCTCAAGGGCCGCTGCATCAGCAGTGTTCAGATCGACCGGCGCTGGTTGCCCCCCAGCTGTGCCCGCCGGCGAACCACCGCCTCCGCCGCCGCCGCCAGCAGACGTCTGAGCGGGGTCATCCTCGTCAGGCACCAGGATCTGCTCACCATCGGCAACCACACGAGCCATATTGATCGCCGAGAGAACCGCGTCGGGCAGAGTGCCGCCGGCGGCATCCACCGCATCGATGACCCGCGACTCCGCAACCAGCTCGTAGACACCGGGATGCCTCACACTGCCTACGACGTGCACCATCACTCTGACCTGCTCGGCAGCATCGGGTGTCCCTACCGCCGATGACGTCGTCGCCGCTGACGTGTCACCCTCAACTTGAGCTTTAGCCCCTGCGATCTCCGACTGGTACAACGCCTCGCCCGAAGCCGACTGGGGCCACCAGTGCCACAGCGCCCACACCACCACCGCCACTGCCGCCATACAACCCACCAGCAACACAGCAGGAGGAACCTCCCTCAGCCCTGCCCTTCGTGCCAGTTGCTGCAGTCGCGCGATCAGAGACTCATACATGGCGAGACGCCCCCTCCGTCAGCATGCAACGGAGGGGGCGTCGCTTGTCGCTTCTGCGAGCCGCCTTCACTCGACCCGCACGCGCATCGTCGCACAGAGGGCTTACTCAGCCCTCACGAGTCTCTTACCACTCGCTTGAAGGTCAGCCGGCAACTACCACGCTCACCAGCTTGCCGGGAACCACGACCACCTTCTTCACTTCCTTGCCCTCGACGTGCGCCGCAACCTCACTCAGCGCCAACTCGATGACCTCCTCCTGTGGCAGGTCGACCATCACGGTGACCTTGCCGCGCACCTTGCCGTTGACCTGCACAGCAAGCTCCACCTCGTCGGCAGCAGCAGCCGACGCGTCGAAGATCGGCCACGATGCGCTGTGCACCGAGCCCCGTTCACCCAGAACCGTGCTCCACAGCTCCTCGCACATGTGCGGCGTGAACGGCGCGAGAAGAAGTGTCAGGCGCTCGGCAACCTCCTTGAGCAGCGGCAGGTCGCGCGACCCAGCCCCTACCACCTTGCGGTAGTCGTAGGCGGCATTGGTGAGCTCCATCATCGCGGCGATCGCGGTATTGAACTGGAACCGCTCGATGTCCCCGGTGACCTTGCCGGTGACGCGATGCATCTCACGGTGCAACGTCTTTGCAGCATCATCTCCACTGGCCGCCACGCCGCACCCGCTCGAGATCTCCTGGGCACTCTCGGTCACCAAACGCCATACACGCAGCAGCCAGCGGTACATGCCCTCGACGCCCTCGTAGCTCCACTCGAGGTCCTTGTCGGGAGGCGCCATGAACAGGATGTAGGCGCGCAGGGTGTCCGCCCCATACTTGCCGATCATCTCCTCGGGCGCGACAACGTTGCCACGCGACTTGCTCATCGTCTCGCCGTCCTTCTTC
>JBBREQ010000146.1:0-4500 GCA_038202795.1 Coriobacteriia bacterium
GTCCGGAGGCCTACGCGGCAATGGGTTCGGGCACGAGCAAGGGAACCAAGGTCTTCGCGCTCACAGGTAAGGTGCGTCACAGCGGGCTTGTCGAGGTGCCGATGGGGGTGTCTGTCGGCACGCTCGTCTTTGACGTGGGCGGAGGCGTTCCGGGCGACGCCGAGCCCAAGGCCGTGCAGATCGGCGGCCCAAGCGGTGGCTGCCTGCCGGCATCCCTGTTCAACACGCCCATTGAGTACGAGGCGCTGGCTGCGGCAGGCGCCGTGGTGGGTTCGGGCGGCCTCGTCGTGGTCGACGAGCACACCTGCATGGTCGATCTCGCCCGCTACTTCCTCGCGTTCACCCAAGACGAGTCGTGCGGCAAGTGCGTGCCGTGCCGTATCGGCACCAAGCGCATGCTCGAGATCCTCACCCGTATCACTGAAGGCAAGGGCGAGCCCGAGGACATCGCGACACTCGAGGACCTCGCTTTGGACATCAAGCGCTCTTCTCTGTGCGGTCTGGGCCAGACAGCGCCCAACCCGGTGCTCACCACCTTGCGCTACTTTCACGAGGAGTTCGAGGAGCACATCACCCTCAAGAAGTGCCGCGCGGGGCAGTGCAAGGCGCTCTCGGTCTACCAGGTGATTCCCGAGAACTGCCGAGGATGCGGCGTGTGCAAGAAGGTCTGTCCGGTGTCAGCGATCTCGGGAGAGAACAAGCAGATCCACGAGATCGACCCTGAGGTATGCATCAAGTGCGGCCTGTGCGAGTCGCGCTGCCCCTTCGATGCGATCACGCACGGCTGAGGGAGTAGTCAAGGCCGATGAAACCGCTCTCACTCATAGTCGACGGGAAGACGATCACCGCCACCGAGGGCCAGTCGGTGCTCGACGCCTGTCTCGCTGCGGGAATGCACATTCCGCGGCTGTGCCACGATCCCCGCCTCGAACCGTACGGCGGTTGCAGGCTGTGCGTCGTCGAAATCGAAGGTATGCGCGGCTATCCCACTTCATGCACGACGCGTGCGGCAGAGAGCATGGTCGTCACCACGCAGAGCGCTGAGCTGCGCTCCATGCGCAAGACAGTCGTCGAGCTGCTGCTCTCGGATCACAACATCTCGTGCCTGAGCTGCGACTCGTCCGGACGCTGCGGCCTGCAGGATCTAGCGTACGAGTTCGGCATCGAGACTCCGCGCTTCTCGGGAGAGACCCATCTCGTCGACCTCGTGGACAACAACCCCCTGATCATCCGTGACCTCACCAAGTGCATCTCGTGCGGTCGCTGCGTGCGTATCTGCGAGGAGGTGCAGGGAGCATCCGTCTACGGGTACGTCGGGCGCGGGTTCGATGTGCTGCCCAACACCCCGCGTGGTGCATCTCTCACGGACTCAGGCTGCGAGTTCTGCGGCCAGTGCATCTCGACCTGCCCGGTGGGTGCCTTGACCGATCGCCGCGCGCACTTCTGTGCCCGCCAGTGGGAGACCACCAAGGTCGAGTCGATCTGCGGCTACTGCGGCGTGGGCTGCACCGTGTCCTATGAGGTCAAGGACGGTCGTATCGTGCGGGCCACCGCCCCGATGGGACGAGGGGTGAACGGGGGCAACCTGTGCGCCAAGGGACGCTGGGGCTGGAGCTTCACCCACCACCCCGACCGGCTCACCACGCCGCTTGTCCGCCGCGACGGTCAGCTCGTTGAGGCGAGCTGGGACGAGGCGATAGCACTCGTAGCCGAGAAGCTCGGATCGATCGCCAGCGATCACGGGCCGCTGGCTGTGGGTGGTCTCGCAAGCGCGAAATGCACGAACGAGGAGAACTACCTCTTCCAGAAGTTCCTCCGAGGGGCAATCGGAACGCACAACATCGATCACTGCGCGCGACTTTGACACAGTTCCACGGTGGCCGGTCTGGCCGCAGCGTTCGGGAGCGGTGCGATGACGAACTCGATAGCGGACCTTGCTCAAGCCGATGTCGCACTCGTCATCGGCTCAAACACCACCGAGGCACATCCCATTATCGGCAACGAGCTCACCAAGGCAGCTCGCAGGGGCCTGAAGATCATCATCGCCGACCCGCGCGAAATCCGGCTCGTGCGCCAGTCGAGCCAGTGGCTTCAGCTCAAGCCGGGCTCAAACGTGGCGCTGCTCAACGCGATGATGCGCATCATCCTCGACGAGGGACTTGAGAACCGCGCGTTCATCGAGTCGCGCACCGAAGGCTTCTCGGCAGTCGAGGAGATGCTGCGCACGATCGACCTCGACGAGTGCGCTGAGATCTGCGGGGTGTCGCTTCCCGAGATTCGCGCCGCCGCCCTAGCGTACGCGACCGCACCTGCGGCAACGATCCTGTTCGCGATGGGCATCACGCAGCACTCCTCAGGCACCGAGCAGGTCCGCGCGGTCGCGAACCTCGCGATGATGTGTGGTCAGATCGGACGGCCGGGTACCGGTGTAAACCCGCTGCGCGGCCAGAATAACGTTCAAGGGGCGTGCGATCTCGCGTGCCTGCCCAACTGCTTGCCTGGATACCAGCCGCTCACCAGCGCCGAGAACAACGAGCGCGTCTGCAATCTATGGGACGCGGATATCGAATTGCCCACCACTCCCGGCCTCACGTTGGTCGAGATGATGGATGCGGCAGCACGCGGCGAGCTCAAGGCGCTCTACGTGATGGGCGAGAACCCCGTGCTCTCAGACCCCGACCAAGCCCACGTCATCGAAGCGCTCTCGAATCTCGACTTCCTCGTGGTCCAAGACATCTTCCTTACCGAGACCACCGAGTTCGCCCACGTGGTGCTGCCCGCGACGACCTTCCTCGAGAAGAACGGCACGTTCACCAACACCGAGCGTCGCATCCAGCTCGTGAACAAGGTGGTCGAAGCTCCGGGCGACGCCCGCACCGATGGCGACATCATCTGCGCGATCTCCTCGGCCATGGGGCTGCGCATGGAGTACGACTCGCCTTCCGAGATCATGGACGAGATGTCGGCGGTCACCCCCCAGTACGGCGGGATCAGCTACCGGCGACTGCGCGAGTCGGGTGGCATCCAATGGCCCTGCCCTGAGGACAACCACCCCGGCACGCCGATTCTGCACACCGAGCGGTTCACACGTGGCCTGGGCGAGTTCGCCGCTGTGACCTACCGCCCACCGGTCGACGCACCCACGCTTGAGAGGCCCTTCGTACTCACCACGGGCCGCCACCTCTGGAACTTCCATACGAACACGATGACCGGCGCGTCGCCGGGGCTCGCCGAACTCAACGCCACAGGCTACGTCGAACTCCACCCCGGCGACGCGCTTAAGCTAGGCGTATGCGACGGCGAGGTGGTGCGCATCGAAAGCCGACATGGAAGCGTGGATGTCGCGGCGCGGGTCTGCTCGGCAGAGAGGACGCCTCGGCGCGGTGTGGTGTTCATGCCGTTCCACTTCGCAGACGCACCGGCCAACCGCCTCACCGGCGGCGCGCTCGATCCCACGTCGAAGATCCCGGACCTCAAGGTGACGGCGGTCTCGGTCAGCCGGCTGACAGCGTAGCGCGCGCCTCGGCCAGAATCTGGCCTACCAGCAGGAACTCGCGAGCGCTCGTCATCCCGCCGTCGTCGCACAGCGCGATTGCGCCGTCGCCCGCGAGTGTCACCAGCCTCTGCGCGGCATCGCCGGTGCTCTCAAGACCCAGCGACGCGACCTCGATCCCCCCGACCGGGACCATGCCTGAAGCGCGCACCGCACTCGCGGCCTGATGCAGCACCTCAGCCCGTATCCCGCCCAGGTGGACTGCCGAGAAGCCCGCATCGGCCAGCGAGCGGTAGAGCGCAGCCACGCTTCCGTCCGAGTGGAACAGCGGAACCGCGCCCGCCCGCATGATCCCCCCGGCTAGAGTGCGATAGCAGGGCACGACGGCGTCGAGTGCGAAGTCCGGTGGGATGAGCCACCCCGCCGATGACGACAGGTCATCAGCCACCACCATCGCGCCCACGCCAACCGCGCCTCCGGTTCTCACAGAATCGAGCGCGGCCGATAGCGCTTGGGCAAGCGGCTCGGCAAGCGTGGCGGGCGCTGAGGCGGTAGCCCGCATGACTTCGGACCACCCCCGCTGGCGCGCTAGCCGCCCCACCACGCCGGTCACTGACCACACCGCGACGACGTCTGACTCGTGCAGCGCCGCGCACAAGTCTGTGGCCCAAGGCAGGTCCGCGTCGACGAAGAGGAAGTCGACGCCCAGAGCGGCAGCGCGACGAGCGAGCATCCGGGCATCGTCACCGGTCTCGTGCGGCACCCAGGTCACCCCAAAGGCGGCACCGGTTCGCGTCCCGCGCAGAAGGCTGAGTGTTTCCTCTCGGCTCATAGGGATTCGTCCTGCCCGGCATACGCGCTCCAGACCCTCTCGGCCTCGTCGCGCCAGAACCGCTCCCGGTCCGACACCAAGAGCCGCAGCTCGTCCTGAGCGAAGGCGAAGTACCCTTCACCAGGCATGCCACTATCCGCACGCACCACCAGCGAGGCGATCATGATCCCCCGCT
>JBBREQ010000147.1:0-4495 GCA_038202795.1 Coriobacteriia bacterium
GGCGAGGTGCTGCTGGAGAGTCGCTATGAGATCTCGATGCTGCCCGGTGCAATCGAGTGTATGGTACCGAGGAGCTCGTGATGGTGCCCACGGGGGAGTTCGCCGGGCTGCTCGTCGCGTCGCTGCTGCTGTCGTACCTCATCGGCTCGATCCCCTCCGCCTACATCATCGTTCGGGCCGTGACCGGGACCGACGTGACCGAGCACGGAACCGGCAATATCGGAGCCATGAACGTCAGGCGCTCGACCGCCTCGTGGGCATGGTTCGTCGTTGCCATGTGCGCCGATGCGTTCAAGGGCTTTCTGCCGGTGGCACTCGTGAAGGCGGCTTCCGCCGGCTCGATTGCGGTCGTCATGGTCCCCGTAGGCACCTTGATGGTCCTGCCGGGTGGTCAATCCACCACCTGGCTGTCGATGTGCGCCGTAGCTGGTGCGGTGGTGGGTCACAACTACTCGCTGTGGATGGCGTTGCTTAAGCGCCGGTTTCGCCGCACCGGCAAGGGTCTGGCCACCGGTGGCGGCGCGCTGCTCGCCTACGATTGGCGGTACTTCATCGCGGTGGTCACGGTGGGGCTCTTGGTCATTGCCGTGACTCGGTACATGATGGCTGGTCAGGTGGCAGCCGCGCTCAGCCTGCCTGTCACCGCTGTGGCGCTGGGCTCGCCGGATGGGCCGTTCGCGCTGCTGATGGGGCTCGTCGTCTACGCGGCTCATCACCGGCGATTCATAGGAATGCTCCGCGGTCGGGAGCCTCGTCTCTACATCAACGACCGCATGGGGCCGCGCGGCTAGCCCCTTACATCCGCCAGCAACAGAAACGAGGGCCGGAGTCGAATCCCGGCCCTCGTTTCATCCGCTCGGAGGCGGAATCAGTCCATGCTGATCGCACTGCTGGGGCAGGCGTCGACGCAGATGCCGCACTCGGTGCAGTCATCGGGGCGGTTGAGCTTGGCGATGTCTTCGAGGTCGTAGCAGCTCTGGGGGCACTCGTCGACGCAGATGCCGCAGGCGGTACACAGATTCGGGTCGACAACGGGCACTGACATGAGCAACGTCCTTTCATGCGGGAGCGCTGGTGCGCCCAACGGTGTCGGAATCATAGCGCGGTGCCACGCGGACACGCAATTCGTCTCGGTTCGAGAGCGGTGAGACGATACATCGTCGGAGTCGCAGCGTGCTCAATGGTCGGTGCGTGACGGTTCAGGGTAGCTTGTCGGCCACTTCTGCAGGCTCCCAGAAACAGAACGGATAGGTGCGATCCGTCAGGATGTCCGACGCCCTCAGCTGTGCTTGGAGGCGCGCCAGATCGGCCTCGAACTCTGCACGCAGCGGACGCAGAATCCCACTGAGCTCTTGGTTGACCTCGCGGATGCGGAGCCCGATCGTCTTCTTCTCGGCACCTGCGCTGGCAATGTCCTCAACGAGCTTGCGCTTCTCGGCGGCCAAGGCCCCCGCGTGCTCCCTCTCCTCCTCTGAATCGAACTCTATCTCCCTCAGGAGGGCGTCTGGATTGTGCTCGAGGCGCTGTAGGCGCTCCTTGGCAGCGGCGACCTCGTCCTCTCCCACAACATGCGCCCCGAGCGGCAGGTACATGGTGAGCGAGGCGACTACGAATCGCGGCGGCTCCACTCTGAAGTATCGTCGGATGATCCCGTCGGTCACCACGTCGTAGCGACCGCCACCTATGCCGTGGATGAACAGGTCACAGGCGAACATGCGAACGAACAGCGTCAGAGCGAGGGCCTTCGGTGCGATCAGGACCTTCGCACGCGCGAGCGCAGCTGCGGCAGCACTGGGGTCGGAAGGAAGGTCGATCCTCAGGCCGGAGGCTGTATAGAGCGTTACGCCGCCAACCGCGCACGGTTTAGCCCACAGCGTGGATCGTTGTCCACCGTCGATGTGCCACAGCGGAAGCTCCACTCCGCCGTCGGCCGTCCCCAGGTCGGGCACGGGCTGGGCGCCAGAGCGGATCTTGCTCAGTGCGCGGTACTCCTGCAACTCGATATTGTACGCACGCGCGAACCCCGCCGCGTCGAACGCAAGGTGGGCTACGAACCGCCGAAACGCCTCCGTTCGCGCGAGAGCCGTCAGCGGTGCCTCAAGATACCCCGTGCCCGCACTCGCCTCGTAGCGTCTGCGCGCGATCGTCACGAACTCAGCGAGGTTCTCGGCGTCAGGAGCAGCGGACCGAAGCTGCTCGCAGAATCGCGAGAAGTGGCGGCGAACCGAGGGGGCCGGCAGCGTCGCGAGCATCGAGTCCGCCGCCCGACAGAAATCCTCGATCGCAGACTCAGAGGGTACGGCTGCTGAGGCGAAACAACTGTCCTGCGCCCCGAGCGCCAGGTAGAGACGGCAGCGATCGACCTCGACGTCCATGCAAGGCGCCGTGAGCGCGACCGAGTCGAAACCGTCGGTGTCGACCATGATGTCCAGCGCGCTCGCCCCGATCTGCACCGCCAGTCGATCGAGCAGAAAGTCCTTGACCCACACCCCCGGGTGGTACAGCTCAGGTTGATGCCCTGTTGCGATGAGCGGTGCCTCCGGATCGCCGGGGGGCCGGAGGGCGACCTCGAGCTTCGCCGAGAAGGCCGCGGCTGCGTCAAGCGCCTCGCTGCGGGCCAGCGTACGCAACTCCGCCGCGCTCAGACCGCCAACGTCGAAGTGCCAGCTTGATGCGGCCGCCCGGTTCTGGTCGACCAGCATGGGCCATTGGTCGTAATCCGGCCGCAAGGTGAGCTCGCCATGGCCGGATGGCAGGGCGGGCCGGGAATGAACCACGCTGGCTCCTAAACGACGTCGGTGGGACTTGCCAGAGCAATCGGCTCGAGCGCGAAGAAGGGCTCACCGGCCGCGACGTTGGCCAAGGAGCCCCACATCCGTGCAGTCGCCTCCATCATGGGGATGATTCCCAAGTTCTTCTCGTTTGCTGTGAACTGCGACTCGTAGAGCCTGAGCGCAGCGAGTTTGACATCCAAGTCAGCCGTCACATCAACAACGAATGAAGGCTCCGCGACTATGCGCTGATGAACGGCCATATATCTGAAGACGCGTGGAACGTAGAACGGCTCGTGCACGAGCGCGGTCTTGGTGAGCTTGCCGTAGAAGCGGGCCGCGAGCGCGATCTGCGCCGCAGCGACGTGGTCGGGGTGCGCATCGAGCGGATACGGTATGAACAGCATCCGTGGCCTGAACTCACGCAGGACCTCCGCAAGCTCGAACCGTGCTTCGACCGTATCGAACAGAAAACGGTTGGGCTGAGTCAGAGTCCTGCGCGTCGCACCCAGAACTTGAGCAGCGCGAGCTGACTCGTCGGCCCGCTTCTCAGGCGAACCATAAGGCGTCGGCTCCCCGTTGGTCAGATCGACGATTGCAACCCTGCCACCACGACGCGTCAGGCCTGCGACCGTGGCGCCCATGCCGATTTCGACATCATCGGGATGCGCTCCAACACACACCGCATCGTAGATCACGGTCTCGCTCATTGCTCCTCCAAGGCCCGGCGCCACACGTCCAGGTAGTAGCTGAGCCGAAGCTCCGGGTCATCCAACGAGGCGCCGAAGGAACGGTCGCGGTCGCAATAGATGCGCTCCACGGCGATCTCGCGAACCAGTAGCCCCTGCTGCCATGCCCGCGCCCACAGCTGCAACGGCATGGCGTAACCCGCCTCCGTGAGATTCAGCCCTGCGAGCGCCGCCAGGCGGTATGCCTTGAAGCCGCAGAACGCGTCGGTGAGCGACCATCCCGTGACTGAGTTGATCTCCCGTGTGACCTGAGCGTTGATCTCCTGACGATCCGCGGGAGCATCACCGAGCACGCCGCTCGAGGGCAGATAACGGCTTCCGGAGATGATATCGAAGCCCTCGTGGACCCCCGCGAGGAATTCGGGGATATGAGCCGGCTCATGTTGCCCGTCGCAGTCCATGGTCACCACGTGGTCCATACACAGCTCACGCGCGACGTCGAATCCTATGCGCAGCGCGCACCCGTAGCCGCAGTTCCTGTCCAGGTGCACGACGACCACATCGCTCCTGCGGGCAAGCACCAGCGGGGTCTCGTCGACGGACCCATCATCGATTACGACGATCTCTCCCGAAAAGTGCTCGCGCACGGCATCAAGCACGCGGCCGACGGTATCCGCCTCATTGTAGACGGGCATCAGAACGCATGAAGGCACGTGCTACTCATCCCCGCCAGACGCAGCAGCCGCGCCGGGTGAGGGCGCCTCGACAACCCGATAGGTCGACTCGAACTCGACCTGCGGACCGAACATCCCCTTCACCGCACAGTACTTCTCCTCGGACAGCTCGATGGCGCGCTTGACCGCGTCCGGCTTCACGCCGTACCCCGTGACGATGAACTCCACGGTAATCCGGTCGTAGATCTTGGGATACTCCTCCACGCGCTGCCGTCCATGCACCACGATCTCGAGCCCCCGCACGTCTTGGCGCTTCTTCTCGAGAATCGAGATGACGTCCATGCCGGTGCAACCGGCCAGC
>JBBREQ010000148.1:0-4295 GCA_038202795.1 Coriobacteriia bacterium
GCTCGAGCCCGAAACGCTCAAACGCCCAGAGGGTCTCAACGGGCACCGGCCCCAGGCGCGCAGGGACATAGACGCTCCCAGGATCGGTGAGGTTCTTGAGGTGTGCGTACGCGACCGCTGAACAGATCGAGTCGTTGTCGGGGTTTCTATGACCGAAGACGAGCACTGGTCCCACGGTGCCTCCTCGCAAATCGGCAGGGCGATCCGGCATAGCGCGTTGGTGCCGCCTCCACACACTGCGCGTATCCCGGCGGTGGCTGCGTCAAACGTGTCGTCATGCGTCGTCTCGGCTAGTCCAACTTCCTGGGCGAGGCGATCATTCGCTTCATTCTTAGTGGAACGGCAGTCAGTGCTCGACCAAGCCGGTACGAACGGGATTCCTTCAGCCGTTTGAGCTTCTTCTTTGCATCCTTATGCGCGCCTTTTACCTCTGCAAGAGACTCCTGGGTCGTACCGACCCGGTCTCGGAGTTCCCACACCTCGGCCAGAATCCTTGCGCGAACTTGGTCGACTTCTTCTTGCAGTTGCAGGTTGCTCCCCGTTGCATGTTCAAGGTTCTCCTGCAAGTGCGCGTTGCTCCGCGCCTCCTGTGCCAGGGCCTCCTGCAAGTGCGCGCTGCTCCGCGCCTCATGCTCCAGGTCCGCCCGACAACTGTCGAGCCACCGACCCAGATCACGGGCCCAATGACCGCCCTCGGTGAGGTCCACGCGAAGCAGTCTGGCGTGGCTGAAGAGATAGTCCGCCCACGACTGCCGTACGATTGTGGAGTACTGCTCGTACCTGCGCTGATCGAAGAAGTACTCACTGTCGTGCTCAGTAATACCCAGTTCGTCGAGTGCGCCGCCTTTGAGCCGCTCGAACAACGTGTGCGCGGACTCGGGCGTACTCAGCACGTCGAGGTTGTAGAGGGTCTGCTCCAACGCCGCATTGACGAAATCACGCTCGATTGCAGCGAATACGTTCGCCGCAATCGCACCTTGTTTCACTTTGAGCAGCGCAGTAAGGATATCCAGCGGGGCTGTATGAATGGTGGCATGCAGGCTGTGTTCACCTTGCATCCGGTAGTTCACCAAGACACGGTCGAGCACCGTGATCCGCTTCGCCAGCGCCAGGGCCATGAACGTGAAAGGTACGTCTTCTGCACGCTTGAGCTCCGGAGAGAACTTGAGATCGGCCGCTTCAAGGTACGCTCTCCTCATCATCTTGTTCCAGACGACGGGGGTGACGAACCGGAACAGGTGTCCGGCCATCTCGTTGGGCGCAAAGGGAATGCATTCAGGGACCAACTCCATCTGCAACGACCAGTCAGAGTCTTCGAGCATGCCCGTGTCGGGATGGAAGACGCGAAACCTGAAGATGCAGATGTCCGCGTCGTGTTCGATGCAACGCGAATACACTTCCTCGATCATCGTAGGCTCGAAGTAGTCATCGGCATCGAGGAAGAGCACATAGGCACCTGCGGCGACCGAAAACCCGCTGTTGCGAGCCGCCGAACACCCTCCGTTCTCCCCGTCAATGACTCTGATTCGTTCGTCGCGGGCGGCGAACTGCCTGAGGATCTCACTCGATCCATCGGTCGAGCCATCGTTCACGCAGATGATCTCGAGGTCACGGAAGGTCTGCGACACCACACTCTGAAGACACTCTGCCAAGAACGGCTCGGCGTTGAAGATCGGGATGATGACGGAGACTCTGGGCATAGGAGGCTAGACTGCCTTCACGGGCATGGTGGCCGACGACGGTCTCACACCGCGAACCACGCGACGAAGTTTGCGAGCTATTCGGTACGTGAGGGACCTCTGCATCCGCGAAATTTCCGATCTCGCGAGTTCGAGCCCGGCTTTGGCGTCCGTGACTTGGCCGCTGAGCGTGGCCATCCGTCTCCGCAAAATCTCAGCCTCGTCCATAAGATGTGCTGTAGGCGACACACTCGCGATGGAGAGCATCTGCTGGTACTTCTTGCCCCAGAAGAAGTACTCCCTGTCGTGATCGAGCAGACCGAGCTCGGCGAAGATGTCGGCGCGTAACCGATTGTAGAGCTCGCCGTAGGCGTCCGGCGTCTTCAGAGAGTTGAGGTTGTACAAGCATATCGAGAGCGCGTCGTTCACGAAGCTCCGCTCCACCTCATCAAACTGCCCAGCTCGACGGAGTTCCTGGCGCAGTTCGAGCAGCGCCTTGTAGAACTCGAGCGGCGTCTCATGATTCGTCGCTTGAAGACTCAGTTCGTGACCAATCCGATAGTTGACCAACCGCTTGTCGACGACGGTGATCCTCTCGGCGCGAACCATCGCCAATCGCGCGAATAGCAGGTCCTCGGACCGCTCGATCTCCTGGAACCGGAGTCCCTGGGCGAGAACGAAAGTTCGCCTGAGCAGCTTGTTCCAAGGGGCTGGCGAAGAGACGAGAAGTATGTGATCCGGAATATCCTGGCGGGAGAAGGGTCTCTTCTCCGGCACGAACGCAGTTCGCAGGAACCAACCGGCCGACCGGTATCGACCGGTTCGGTTGTTGTAGAGCCTCCCGCCATACAGACAGATATCTGCGGCGTCGGCGTCGCCTCGCCCGCAGGCATCTTCCAGCATAGTCGACTCGAAGAAGTCGTCCGCGTCCAAGAAGCTCAGGTACTCCCCGCTTGCGGCCTCGAGTCCCCGATTCCGAGCAGCCGCCGCACCCGCGTTCTCCTGCGAGAGGACTGTGACTCTTGAATCACGCTCCGCATAGTGATCGAGGATGCCCAACGACCCGTCGGTCGAGCCGTCATCGACGGCCAGGACCTCGATATCCGTCAGCGACTGCCCCAGGATGCTGTCAAGACACTCAGACAGGTATCGTCCGGCATTGAAAACGGGGACTACCACCGAAACCTTGGGCATATCATCCTTTCGTGCCACGCAGTGCATGAAGGTCCTCACGAGCAACCCAGCTCACGAGTCCGCTACAAGGAATTATCTCATACCGAAGACAAGCCACTATTTGCTTCCACCGATTCCCAGGCACCGAAGCGCCCTTCGCACCATGCGCGGCACCGCAGTGATGGCCCGGCCTGTCTTGAAAGCGCGCGAGGAACGAATCTGTCGCAACTCGGTCTTCGTCTTGCGGTGCTTCTTCTCAGCGTTGTGCGACATCTTCTTCGCGGCCCGTTTAGCGACCGCGATTTCGCGCCTCAGTCGGGCAACCTCCAGCCGGCGGTGCTCGGCACCGGTACGGTAGTGGCCGTGCAGCGTCTCCCACATGATGCGCGTCGTCTCATCGTGCGGCTGCTCTGGAGCCGATTGTGCCAGGCGGTCGAACACGTCGCGCCAGACACCGGAAAAGTCGAAGCGTGCCAGCTCCTCCACATTGTCGCGCGCCTCCCGGCCCAACGACCGTCGGTACTCCAGGTCGCGCAGCAGGTCGACCACGGCGTCGGCCGCGGCATCGATGGCACCCAACTCCACCGCCACGAAGCCCTTCTTCGGCTTGGTGAGGGTCAGGTAGGGCAGGTCGTACATGACGCACGGGATGCCAGCCGATTGGCTCTCCGACAGTGTCATGGGAAAGCCCTCGTACTCAGACGTCATCAGGAGGGCCGAAGCCATGCCGTAGAAGGGCAGCACGTCTCTGTGGAAACCGCACATGACGACCGAGTCGCGTATCCCGAGCGTGTCGATCAGTTCGTACACGGTGTCCATGTACGCCTCATCCGGAGTCGCGCCGACCATCAAGAGCTTCGCATCAGGCTCCGCCTCAAGCACCTTCGCGAAGATCCTCAGCGCCTCATGGGGCCGCTTCTCGTCAGACATCCTACCCAGCCACAGGACGTTCTTGCCTGCCAGGCTGGAGAGTTCCACGCCATCCAAGTCGAACGTCAGAGGATTGGCGACACTGACGACGCTGTCGTTGAAGTTGGCCCAGTACGCGCGGTCCATCTCGCTCAACGCGACGACCGTGTCACAGAGGTGATAGACCGGGGGCATGTCCGCGAAGTATTTCCACGCGCGTCTCAGTGGCTGCGAGAACACGCTGTGACAGTGCGCGGCGAACGCGACACCCGCCGACTTGTACAGCAGAAGATCCCAAAGCATGATGGGGGAATTCCAAGCGTGATAGACCATGACATCGATCCCGTGATCCTTGATCGCCTGGTCGATGTCACGGGCCCGATCGACGTAGTTACCGGGTTTGATATCGAAAAACGAGGGCAGGACGACCCTGTGCACGCCCTCGGGCAGGTCGTAGTCGTCGGAGCACGGGCCGACGTCGGTGAACAGCACGACCTCGTATCCCAGTTCCCGCCAGAGCTTGATCGAGGTTGA
>JBBREQ010000149.1:0-4138 GCA_038202795.1 Coriobacteriia bacterium
CCGCCGGGGTGGGCCCGCGTGGCCGCGTCCTCGCCGCCAACCCCGGGCTGGGCGCCACCCGCCGCCATGTCGCTCTCGATGATGCTGTCGGTGAGCACGACGCGCGCAGAGGGGTTATGGGTCGCAGCAGCGGCTATGAGGTCGTCGACTGCGGCCTTCTCGGCGGTGTTGACTTTGTTGATGAGCAGGACATCGGCGCGCAGGAAGTTCACTTCGCCCGGGAAGTACATGCGCTCGTGGCCGGGGCGGTGCGGGTCAAGCGCGACGATCTCGAGGTCGCTCTTGTAAAACGGCCAGTCGTTGTTGCCGCCGTCCCAGACGATGATGTCGGCTTCCTTCTCGGCCTCGCGCAAGATCGCCTCGTAGTCGACGCCGGCCATGACGATGGCGCCCACTTCGACCAGGTGCTCGTACTCCTCGCGCTCCTCGACAGTGACGCCCAGGCGGTCGAGGTCCTCGATGCTCGCGTAGCGCTCCACGGCCATCGCGGTCAGATCGCGATACGGCATGGGGTGGCGGATGTCGACGGCTTTGAGGCCATGCTCGCGCAGCCGCTCGAAGATGCGCCGGGAGATGCCGGACTTGCCCACGCCGGTGCGCACGGCACAGACGCTGATGACCGGCTTGACGGAGGGCACCATGCTGGCGTCCGGGCCGATGATGCGGAAATCAGCGCCACAGGCGAGCACGAGCGAGGCCTTGTGCATCAGATCGGTGTGCGCGGTGTCGCTGTAGGCGAACAGCACCTCGTCGATGCCGTGGGTGGCGATGAGCTCGGGCAGCTCGGATTCCGGGTGGATGGGGATGCCGTCGGGGTAGCGCGGGCCGGCGAGTGCGGCGGGGAAGGTGCGGTCGTCGATACCAGGGATCTGGGTGGCCGTGAAGGCGACGATCTCGATGGTGGGGTCGTCTTTGAGGGCGACGAGGAAGTCGTGGAAGTCACGCCCGGCAGCTCCCATGATGATCGCGCGGCGGGGGGCGGGTGTGGTGCCATTGGTGGCGGACATGCGTGCTCCTCTCGAAGGAATGCATAGGACTCACGAATCAGTGGATACCCATGCGGCCAGCAGACGACACGCCGTCATCGCGCGGAGTGAAAGTGGCGTATCCGGGAATACCAGATCAGTACCTGCGCTACAGTGTCTGTATCGGCCCGCGAGCCTATGAACAGGGGAACCCTCATGCCTGTGAGTGTTGTGACCGACTCGACAGCTTCAATGCCTGCCGAGGATATCGCCGCCTTCGACATCGACGTGGTGTCGCTTTGGGTCAACGACGGCGAGAAGCAGATCGCCGATGTCGACATCGATCTGATGGCGTTCTTCAAGCGTCTTGAGGACACCGCGGCGATTCCCACATCCAGCCAGCCCTCGGTCGACGCCATGGTCGAAGCGTTCACCAAGCCGGTGGAGAGCGGCTCGGATGTCATCGGTGTTTTCATCTCCGAGCAGATGAGCGGCACGCTGCAAGCCGCACGTCTCGCCGCACAGATGGTGCTCGAAACGCACCCGGACGCCCACATCGAGATCGTGGACGCGCGCTCCAACTGCATGCAGGAGGGCTACTCGGTTCTGGCCGCCGCGCGAGCCGCGCAGGCGGGGGAGTCACTCGAGAAGTGCGCGGCAGCTGCGGTCGAGACCACCAAGCACACACGCTTCCTGTTCTCGCCTTCGTCGCTGGAGTACCTGCGCAAGGGCGGGCGCATCGGTGCGGCCTCGGCGCTCCTGGGCGCAATGCTCCAGGTGCGGCCGATCCTCACGGTCGAAGGCGGCGAGGTCACGACGTTTGCCAAGGTGCGCACCACCAGTAAGGCGCTCGCCGAGATGGGCCGCAAGTTCGCCGAGGAGGCCAAGGAGTTTGGGCTGGCCCGGGTGATCGTGCACAATATCGGTGACCCCGCGCCGGCGATCGCGTTCGCGCGCGAGTATGTTGAGCCTGTCACCGGCGCGCCTGTGCGCGTCGTGCCCACCAGCGCGGTCATCGGCGTGCACGTGGGACCGGCGGTCGGGCTCGTCTACGAGACCGAGCGCGAGTTGCGCGCGTGAGGGCACCCGAGGTGTACTTGGCTCAGCGCGTGCTGAAGGTTCGCCCATGACAGACATCACCGCACCCTCACCGGCCACGCCCGCTACGGATACCGCAAAGCGCCGTGGCTCGCGCTTCACCCCGCGCGCGGGCGTGCGCGTACAGCTGTTCTCGGCGGCGCTCATGTGGCTCATCGGCGCGAGCATACTCATCGTGCGCGGCGTCATCTACGTGTCCGACCGCTCGTGGCACTCGTGGCTGCTAGGCGGCGCGCTGGCCATCGCCATCGCCATCCCCAAGTCGCGCTATCTGCTCGATCGCGTCGCAGTCAAAGCCGTCGCGCGCATCCGCAGGCGAGGGCGCTCGTGCTACTTCGGATTCTTCAGCTGGAAATCGTGGCTGCTTGTGGTGCTCATGATGGGCGGCGGCATCACCCTGCGAAACCTTGTGGGCGCCCCCGGCGAGTTCGGCTCGGGCATCATGGGCGCACTCTACATGGGCATCGGCGCAGCCCTCCTGATCGCTGACCGCATCTTCTGGCTCGCCTTCTTCGAGAAGCACATGCCCTACGGCCTCGACGCCGAGGCGGGCATCGAGGCTCCGATGAGCGCGCGCTAGAGCTACTTCACGGTTACGTAGTCGTACCCCGACGACCATGCTGAAACGTGTCGGCTATCCGCTGGGGCGTATGCGCGCAGCCGCCAGCGACCCCTTCCCAGCTTCACAGACGCCTTGTATCGCGTGTACGTGCTGTAGTCGCGAGCGGTCGCATGCACATATCCCGAGGACTTCCAGCCACCGCTAGTCTTGCGCCAGAGGTAGATCCTGACGGGTCTGCTCCCGGAAGCATGGCGGGGCTTGAGCGAGCCGTAGACCGTGCGGCTCCGGCCTGCGTACATCGTAGTGGGGGCGACAGGCGTGCCCAATCGAGGACGCACCTTCACCAGAACCGAGCTGGACGTCACCGGCTTGCACCAGCTGGAACCCACCAGCCGTACTCGGTATCGCATCGCGCGCTTTGGGGTCGTCGGCACCTTGAATGCCCCCGTGAGATCGGTGAGCTTGCGCGACGAGACATCGGTGTACGAACCTCCGGGTATCGCCGCCTGTAAGACGACACTCTGGCCGGCAACGCCGAACTTGCCCGTGCTGACATCGCCAGGGATGTACAGGGTGGTTCCGTAGGAGGTGACGGAGACCGTTTCCGAGGAGAGCTCCGCTTCGACCGCAGCGGGTGCTCGCTCCCAACTGCCACTCAGGACCACGTGCGGAATCCCGATCCGTTCGAATGGTAAATCAAACCAATAATCGTTGGTGTACGCCACGTAGCTACCGTCTGCGGATACCAGTGGCGCGTACGTGTTATTGCCAACAGGCACGCTGGTCGTCTCACGGCTCAAGCACACGGTTTCATCTGTCGCTTGGTCGTAGACGAAGACGTCTGAGGACTCGAATGCATCATTGGGGTGGGCTAGGTAGGCGACGAACCTTCCGTCTGCCGTGATGTCGGGGGTGTCAGCGTGCGTGTGCTCCGCCATTGGCTTCGAGATGAAGGTCAGTTCGTTGATCGCCCGGTCGCGCACGCATACTCGGGTGTCGTTGCTGCCGGCTACCCCGGTGATTCGCTCATCGGTAGTCGTGAACGCCAGATGCCGACCGTCGTCGGACAGGTCGGGGAGAGAGCACGTCCCGTACAGCCGATCTCGCGTGCTGTCGCGACTTTCAAGAGTGGTGGTGCCCGTGAGCATGTCGCGTACGAACACCTGGTAGTGCCAGTCAAAGGAGTAGCTGATCTTCAGGATGTCTCGTCCTACGCCGCTGAACGCGATCAAGCGACCGTCGCCGGATACGGAGGGCGACATGCCCCCCGAGGGCACTCCGGACTCATCCACGCTCACGGCCATGGTCCTGCCGGTCGCGACAGTGCAGGCGAAGACGTCCCAGGTCTGGTTCGTGTCGTT
Source organism: Coriobacteriia bacterium (assembly GCA_038202795.1). Classification (GTDB taxonomy): domain Bacteria; phylum Actinomycetota; class Coriobacteriia; order Anaerosomatales; family PHET01; genus PHET01. The sequence continues at coordinate 3,987 of JBBREQ010000149.1, forward strand.
GGGGACGAGTCCCGGTTTCACGTAATCAAACACGATCGTGGAGCCGTCGGCCGAGATTCGCAGGCGCAGGAATGAGTCCCACGGGTCGGCCGGCGCAACGCAGGCAAGCCGCGTGGTACCCAGAACCGTGTCGCGTATATAGATGCCGGGCT
>JBBREQ010000150.1:0-4095 GCA_038202795.1 Coriobacteriia bacterium
GGACAGGCGGACTGCGACACGATCGCAGCCAAGCTCAACTCAAGGCCGAGGAAGAGACTGGGATACAGGACACCGGAGGAATGCTATGCACAATCGTAGGAGGTCTCAGCGGAAGTGTTGCACTTCAAACTTGACGCCGGAGCCGCCCATGCGTGGGCCTACTGCCACGGCATTGCGATGGCACCCAGCGTGACGGTGCTGACATCCGGGCTTTCGGCGAGCTCGACCGCTGCCTCGGGCGAGCCAATCACGACTGCACCGTAGTAGTTGGCACCGTTGCTTGCCAAGTAGTCGCTGTACTTGCGCAGGATTCGACCCTTAAGCCACGGCGACTTGCCCGCAAGACCGCCGAAATCCCTCAGCTGGTTCGCCTCGCGCTCAGCGGGCGACTCGCCACCAGATCCGCTTGTCGCATCGAACGCGATCCCCACGATCCCCGTGCTGGCCGGAAACTGCGGCGACCAACTGGTACCCGCAGCGTGGACGACTCCTGTGTCTCCATCCACGTACTCACCAGCGCTGCCCACGCGCAGGGCACCCCACGCCAGACGCAGGTCACCGCCCAGTCGCTTCTGCAGTTCCTGAAGCGTCATCACATCGTCGAAGGAGACTGCGACCTCGACTGTGGCCGAGGGAGGCGCAGACTGCAGCTTGGCAATTGACGTCTCTCGTGCGTTCGTGAAGACGTGAATGAGGGGGTTTGACTCAGGCCCTGCAGTCCAAATATCTGCGGCGTTTCCGCCGCCGACTGGTGGCTCAAGGAACAACAGGTCTGGAGTCGTACCGGGTACAAGCAGGAGCCGCCCATCGGTAATGTCCCCAAGATGCTCGGGCTCGGTGAAGGACTCGCCACCCCATGGGTAGAAGTGCACGCCGACCTCACCTGCGGGCACGACCGCACCTCCGACGCGTCGGTACGCGCTCAACGTCATCGTGGCACCCGGGAAGTCGCGCTGCACGCGTCCGCCCTCGAGCTGGTTGTTCGCCATGGTCATCTGAGCGAGGAGTGGGTAGTAGTCGTGGATTCGCTGAGCCTGCCTGTCTATGGAGAACCGCCAGCCAGCCCAGCCCAAAGCAACCAGCACCACGGTGACGAGCGCCACGACGACCGAGACCGCAAGCGTCCGGCGGACGCTTCGGCGTTCCGCACGACGGATGAACGCGGCTTCGTCGAGCACGGGCACTTGCCCGTCCGACACGGGCGATGATACGTGGTCCGACTTCGGGCCAGTTGGCTCATTGATCGTCGAGTTCGCATTCTTGCCGTTCATGTCACGGCCTTCCTCTCTCGATTTGGGCCCTCAGGCGCTTGCGAGCGCGAAACAGCCCTACCTTCACGGTGTTGACAGGGCGACCAAGGACCACGGCAACCTCTTCGACCGAACGGTCATCGAGGTACTTCAGCTCGATGAGACGCCGATCACCGGGCGACAGACGTGACAGGAGCTTCCGTGTCTCTTCACGGTCGGACCCGGCTAGGGCACACGCGAGCGGGTCATCGTCCGGGTCAGATGACTCCGGAATGCTCGCAACCGTCACAAGCCGTGCCTGTCTACGCACGAGGTCGAGATGCTTGTTACGGGCAACCGTGCGCACCCAAGCGTGCAAGCTCCCGGGCTCAATCCCGTCGAGGTTGCGATAGGTGGCGAGAATCGTCTCCTGCGCAAGATCCTCTGCGTCGGCGTGTGGAAGTCCGCGTTCGCGCAGGTACCGGTAGGCCAGCGCAAACAGCGTCTGCCACATTTCGCCCCCTCGCCCGTCGTGCTCTGCCCCGTGTCACGTCACTCAAGTAAACGTGCGGATAGGCACCGAGGGGTACAGTGTCGCGCTAACGTGTTAGGCATAACCTGCAACGCACGCGCTTCACTTCCGCAGTCTACATTCTGGTTGTCAGGTTGACGCCTTGGTTAGCCACGCACAGACGCGTCGGGCCGATCAGGAAGCTGTCGGGAATGCCAGACCGCGACAATCCACACCGTGTCACCGACGACGCGGTGGAAGAGGCGATACGGCCCGACGGGTAGTTCGCGATGCGGAAGGTGAGGGAACTCAGGGATGACGTGCCCGGACTCCGGGTACTGACCAAGCTGCACGACTACCGCCTCGGTGCGTCGTTGAAGTCCAGCCGCTGCCGAGGGGCTGCGCTCGAACAGATATTGGAGAGCGCTGAGATACTGACGATCCGCCGGAGGCGTGAACCGTACACGCATGAAGCCTACTCGCTCGCCAGGAGCGCGCGAGCCTCTGCCATGACATCCTCCGCGTCACGCCCGATGCCAGTCGCAATATCGACATCGCCCTGAACGAGCAGCTTCAGAATCTCGTTCTCGTGCTGGACTCGCTCGTAGGAATACGTGCTCTGGATGACAACGGAGGCACGACCCCGCTGCGTCACGAACACTGGCTCGTCTGAGGCGACCACGCGCTTGACGACGCCGGCAGTATCCTGACGAAGATCGGAAATGGGGACGATAACGGGTACTGTACTCATCAGTAATACCTCCAAAGGTACAACTAATGATACCACACGGGATGCTGTGGCTAGCGTGTTAGGCATAACCTGCAACGCACGCGCTTCTCTTCAGCAGACTACCTCATGGTTGATGCTCCTATATCGAGTCAACCCCCTCGAGCGCCCTCAGGTCAGCCTGGATAGCATGATAGACCTCGCGTGCGAGGTAGCGTTTCAGGCAGCGCATGATTTCCGGTTTTGACAGACCCTCGGCCGTGCGTTTCTCAACGTATGCCCTCGTGCGCGGACACCGCCCCATCCGAACCACCACCGCCATGTGCAGCGCCCGGTTCGCCTGGCGATCCCCTCCGCGGCTCCAGTCGATGCCGGGACGTCCTACCGCTTGACGCGGGCATCGGCGCCGAGCCGCACAGTTTCGCGAACGCGGCCTCGGAGCGCAGTCTCTCGGGATTCTGCCCGGCGGTCGACAGCAGCTGTCCCGCGTGATCGACGCCGATTCCGAGCAGGCCGATCGTCTTTGGCGCCGACTCGCGGACGAGCCGGTCCAGCGCGGAGTCGAATCCGCGGATCTCGAGATCGAGGGCCTGGATCCTGCGCGCGATCGTGCGCATCGCGAACTTGGCGCCTTGCACCGGATCGTCGAGGTTGGCGCGGTCGGGGCGCATGTTCCGGCATGCGCCGAAGAACTTCGCTCGCGGAAGGATGTCCAAAGCGGCCCGCATCGGTTCAGGCGCCGTGATCAGGATCGTCTTCAGCGCGTTGATGGCGGCGGTCCGGGCCTTCACCGCCCCTGAGCGGGCGATTCGCAGCATCCGGATGGATTCGACGACCCCGCTGCGGTCCTTCGGGGTGGTGGTCGCGGTGCCAGCCAGCACCGCCCTGGCGGCGGATTCGGCGTCGATCGGGTCGGGCTTGCCTTGGACGTGGCGCGCCTTGCGGTCGGGGCGGTCGACCTCGATCACGTCCACGCCCTCCGCGAGCAGATGGCGGCACAGGCCCGCTCCGTAGGAGCCGGTACCCTCGATCCCCACCGACGATACTGAGCCTTTGTCCCGCAGCCACGCCAGCAGCTCGCGATACCCGCGCAAGGAGGCCTCGAACTCGGCGTCACCGAGGATCCTCCCCGCCGAGTCGATCGCCGCGGCATGGTGGGTGCGCCCGTGCGTGTCCACACCGCCGATGACAACAATCCCGCTTCCTGCCATGCTCGATACCGCCTTCCGCCGAAGGCACGCACCGGCCGGGTGGGCGGACAAGACAGTGACGGGGCTCTGTTCGCACAGGCTCCTATGAGGTCACGGACGCCCGTCCGGTCGCGTGCACTGATGGGACAAGAGCCACGCTGACCGGACGACAGATCTCACAGATGACACACGGGTCAGTCAGGTTGTGGGTCAGCCCGGCCAGCGAAGCCCGGCGCCATCGACACACGCGAATGGCACCACAGCCATTATCACTGTCAGGTTGATGCGCTTGTTCGACGGCGCGAGCAGGATGTGGGGCCCCACACTCTAGCCATAGGCCAGATGCAAGGGCTCCTCATCGTTCCGATCGCAGGAACGGACCACGAGCTCAACGTCACACCCAAGTACCTGAAGCAACGAGAGAACCTTATCAATCGA
>JBBREQ010000151.1:0-4027 GCA_038202795.1 Coriobacteriia bacterium
ATGAACATCAGGTTGGCGGCGTGCGGGTCAAACGGGATGTAGCCGACCTCGTCGCAGATCAGCAAAGGGATCCGCTGCAGGCGGGTGAGCTCGTCATCGAGGCGGCCGTGGCGTTGGGCGTCGGCCAGCAGGGCCACCCATAGCAAGCTTGTTGATCATCGCCAGCAGCTTGCGAGCACGTTCCTTGTCGCTCCGCGCGACGGTTGCAAACTCATCGAACGGAACGCTCAGGTTCCAGTTTTCCTGCATCGAGGTCAGCGAGTCCTCTCGTGCGATCGCAAACCAAGCTCGCGTCGCCTCGGAGCGGACAACATGTAGCGCGATGAACTGCGCGAGTAGGCCGCGCTCGTTGTCGCCGGCGAACGGCCATCGCTGCTCGACGTTGGCTAGGAGCTCCGGCACGAGTCCTTCGAGCGGTTGGCAGGCCGCTTCGCACGCTTCGTTGAGCGCCGGATCGTCCTGGCCCCACCAGTCGCGCACCCATCCGGCCCCGGCCGGCGTCGTGGGCTTCTGAACGCCATGCTCGAGGCTCACTGGGCGTAGAACCCCGTCCGGCGGCAGTGCCCAGCCCGCGAGATAGGCGCGCGTGACAACGTGGATCTTGCTGGGTGCATTCTGCGCCACATCGATCATCGTAAAGCCGGATGGCGACGCAAACTCCGTGGCGCCAGCGGCGCTGTTCTCAAACGAGCGTGAGAATGATCCCGACGCCCGTGATGACGGCTCCGACCGCAATGTGCTCCACCCGTCGTGCGTCACCGCAGGCGTGCGCTCCCCCCGGCGGAGCGACCGCAGCGTGCCTGTCGAGCGCGGCCCGCTTGGCTACCTTGTGGAGCATGCTGAAGGAGTTCAAGGGCCGCTTATCGACGGCGACGCGGGACCCGTCGGCCGCGGACGCAGCAAAGCAACTAGCCAGGTTAGAAACGTTGGCGGCGCAGTACCGGAGTGGCGAGCGGAAGTATCCCCTCACGCCTTACCGAATGCTGAACGGAAAGGTGGGCGTCCCGGAGAAAAAGCAAATCGCTGCCAACAAGGAAGAGGCCAAGCAGTTGGCGGAGGAAGCGAGAAAGCTCCGCGCCTATGCGAAGGCGGGCAAGCCGGGAGTGGTCATGGTGAGCCTGGAGCCTGACCGTGCCACCGCTGCCTCGATCGAGTTCGGAGCCATGGAGGCGCCGGCGTTGCGGAGCCTCAGAACGAAGCAGCGGCGCAGCCCGCAGCTACTCGGCACGTCAGGGCGCGACAGCTACTTCTGGTTCAAGGACAAGTTCTACGTCACCGAGCAGGTCCTCTCTCCCGCTGACGTACTTGCGCTCCTCACCGTGGACGAGAACAAGAAGCGCCTCCAGCTTGAGAAGGCCCACGCACTTATGGCAATGCGCGAGCAGCTCGACTCAAAGGCTAAGCGCCAACCGATACCTCAGGAAGTAAAGGTCTACGTCTGGCAGCGGGACGGCGGCCGTTGCGTCGAGTGCGGATCACAGCAAGGGATGGAGTACGACCACATCATCCCCCTGGCGATGGGCGGCTCTAATACCGACCGGAATCTTCAGCTTCTCTGCGAGAGTTGCAACCGGCGTAAGGGAGCGACCCTCGGCTAGCTGGCGCTCGTGTGGCGCCTCCCTACCGGGATCCATACGAGTCAGCAGCACTGGCCGGCTCCGAGTGCCATCTTTGCGCGGAGGGTGTCGCACAAACCCCGGTGCTGTCCGGCGGGTTTAAGACGATTCGGTGATGGCGCAGAACTTCATCGCGTGTGATCGTGAGCAGGAGCTGTTGTTGCCGCCGAGCTTGCGGGAGTGGCTGCCGGAGCAGCACCTCGCCTGGTTCGTGCTCGACGCCGTCGCCGAGATGGACCTGGCGGCCTTTCTTGCGGCTTATCGCGACGATGGGTGGGGTCGCGCGGCGCACGATCCGGCGATGATGGTCGCGCTGTTCGTCTACGCCTACGCGATCGGAGTCCGGTCCTCGCGCGCGATCGAGCGGCGCTGTCACGACGATGTCGCGTTCCGCGTGATCACCGCGAATCATGCGCCGGATCACTCGACGATCGCGCGCTTCCGGGTCCGGCACGAGTCGGCGATCGCCGGGCTGTTCAGCGAGGTGCTGGGACTGTGCGCGCGCAGCGGCTTGGTGAAGGTTGGTGTGGTGGCGGTCGACGGCACGAAGATCGCCGCGGCGGCGACGCATCACGCCACGCGCACTTACGAGCAGATCGCCCGGGAGATTCTCGAGGACGCGGCGCGCATCGACGCGGCCGAGGACGAGCTCTATGGCGAGGCGCGCGGCGACGAGTTGCCCGAGGGGTTGCGCACGAGCGGGGACCGTCGCAAGGTGTTGCGCGAGGCCAAGCAGGCGCTGGACGCCGAGCGCGCCGCGCAGGCCAAGAAGGTTCCCCGCGGCCGCAGCGAGCGGCTGGTGGAGTGCCGGCGCCGGCTGCGGCAGGACGATGAGCTCGAGCGGCGGGTGATCGCCGAGCACGCGGCCTGGTCGGCGGCTGGGATCGCCAGCGATGGATCGCGCCGGATGGGAGGCGCGCGCAACATCAAGCCCTATGCGATGGCTGAGCTCGCGGACCGCAAGCTCAACGTCACCGATCCCGACTCGCGCAATCTCAAGACGACGCGCGGGTGGGTGCAGGGTTACAACGCCCAGGCCGTCGTCGGCGAAGGCCAGATCATCCTCGCCGCCGAGATCAGCACCGAGTCCTTGGACACCGCCGACCTGCAACCGATGATCCAGACGGCCGTCGGGGAGCTCGAGGCGGTCGGTGTCACCGAGACGCCCGGGGTGGTGTTGGCCGACGCCGGCCGCTTCCAGCGCCGCGGAAGATCAGCCGTCCGATCGGAATGGCGGCTGCTGACCGCCACCCACAACCTCCTCAAGCTCCACCGACACCAACTCGCCACCGGCTGAAAGGGGCCGCAGAGCCCCGACGGGCCCGCGCCCGGCCAAACGGGCGGGCACGCAACCGCGTTCGCAGCTGGACCGGCTCGATCAAACGACAACCCTCCCGGTCGCCACTCCCGGCCGCTCAGCACGACAGCTTTCCGCGACACCCTCCGCGCAATGCAGCACTCCGCCGCCAGCAGGCCGGAGTGTCGGTGGCAGGCGAAAGCGACAGCACCGCTGACCTCGGGGCCGAGATCCTCAGGGCGGCGCTCCGCCGTGCCGATAGGTCCTCAGGAAGATGAAGCGCTGCGAGGAGAAGATCCGCTATGGCACCGCCGCCGGCGCGACATGGTCGCTATGGGGCATCCGACTCGATCGCTACCTGCGAGGGCGGCAGCATCGCCGCGAGCGGCGCGCATACGCGTGTCCGCATTGCGACGGGTGGCACCTCACATCGCAGTCCAAGCGGCCGCGATGAACGACGCGTTGACACGGAACTAGGCAACCCGGCCAGCAGAATCAGCAGAAACCGCGACGGACGTGCGGAGTGCTCTCACCAGGCGGAAGCGGCGGTGCGCGAGGCAGGCGTAGGCACTGTTGAAGAACCGGAGACCGCGTTGGGAAACGGGCGGCTTACCGGAGCCCGGCGCGCGTTCATGTTCCGTCTGGAGCCTCAGGCGCAAACCGATGACTGCAATGCCGACAGACTCGAGCTTCGACGGGCACGGTCGACGCACACTCTGGGCATCGCTTTCGGCGCGGCTCTGCGACCGCGCCCAGCGCTGGCGCCGCGAGCGCCAAGGATGTTGAGAGCAGCGCGAGGATTGCGCCTCCCAATGCGAGGAAGACGCCGACCAGGAGGGTGTCGCGTGCTATCGCGTCAGGTGTGGGCGCTTGCCGCAACTCGGGCGGGTCTACGAGGCGGTATGCGATCAACCCGACGGCCACAGCAGATAGCACCGCACCAACGACGGTCAAGCGGCGGTTCGATCGCAGGATGGATCTCCCCCGCTTCGGTGGACACGGGGTTGTTAGGCGGCCGTGGCCGTTGTGGGTGCAGTCAAGCTGATCTGGTGTTGGGATGCGAGCCGCGAAGCGGCGTCCTCCGCACCGTCGGTCATGAGAGTGCTGGTCTCGA
>JBBREQ010000152.1:0-4010 GCA_038202795.1 Coriobacteriia bacterium
TACCTGCACAACTACAAGCGCGCCGAGCCACCCGCCTACGACCCCCTGCTCGACCCTGCCTACCTCGAATACCTCGAGCGCGCACCCGCATTCTGCAACGGCGACGTGGTCAAGTTGCGCGACTTCATCTGCCGCCACATCCAGCACGGCGACGACGGCCAGGTGCTCTACCACCTCGAATCCGGACGCCTGCGCCCGTCGAAGTCACTCCAAGACGCGCTGACCGGCATGCTCGCCGGCAACGACGAGTTCGTCATGATCGACGACCAGAAGGTCATCTTCGAGCAGGCCGTCCACCTCGCGCGCGAGGCGCAGCGCACCGGCGAGCGCCACGTGCTCATCGTCCGAGGCGGCCCCGGCACCGGCAAGTCCGTCGTCGCGGTGAACCTGCTCGTGTGCCTGACCGCCGAGGAGATGGTGGTCCAGTACGTCTCCAAGAACTCCGCGCCGCGCAACGTCTACGCGAAGCTGCTGCAGCAGGGCAACCGCTCCAAGGCCTACATCGCCAACCTCTTCCGAGGACCCGGCAAGTTCTTCGAGCACACCGGAGCCCCGCTCGACGTCGTGGTCGTCGACGAGGCGCACCGCCTCAACGAGAAGTCGGGCCTCTTCCAGAACCTCGGCGAGAACCAGATCAAGGAGATCATCGCCGCCAGCCGCTTCAGTGTCTTCTTCATCGACGAGACCCAGCGCGTCACCATCAAAGACATCGGCTCGGTCTCCGACATCCGCGCGTTCGCCGAGCAGGCCGGCGCCCACATCCACGAGACCGACCTGTTCAGCCAGTTCCGCTGCAACGGCTCGGACAGCTACCTCGACTGGCTCGACGACGCGCTCGGAATCCGCCCCGCCAGCGAGCGCATCACCGACCTCGACTACGACTTCCGCGTCTTCGACGACCCCAACCAGCTCTCCGCCGCCATTGCCGAGAAGAACGCGGCCGCCAACAAGGCGCGCGTGGTCGCCGGCTACTGCTGGGAGTGGCCCAAGGACAGCAAGGGCAACCCGAACTCGCACGACATCGTCATCCCCGAGCACGGCTTCTCGAGAAGCTGGAACCTCGACACGAGCACCACGTGGGCAATCGACGACAGCTCGATCCATCAGGTCGGCTGCGTGCACACCTCCCAAGGCCTCGAGTTCGACTACGTCGGCGTCATCATCGGCGACGACATGCGCGCGGAGAACGACGCCGTGATGACCGACCACACCAAGCGCGCCAAGTCCGACGCCTCGCTCAAGGGCATCAAGTCGCTCGCGCAGCGTGACCCCGATCGCGCGACCCGCATCGCCGACGAGATTATCCGCAACACCTACCGAGTCCTCATGACCCGCGGCCTCAGGGGCTGCTACGTCTTCTGCACCGACCCCGCGCTCGCCGCCTACCTGCGCGAACACATGCCCCGCCCCTCAGCGCCCGCGCCATACGCGCCCGCCCCCGAGCAGCTCTCACTCGCCGCCGAAGACCCGCTGGAGGACTGACCCGTGTTCGAAGACCTCACCCGCCAGATCGTCGCCTTCCGAGACGAACGCGGCTGGAAGCAGTTCCACTCCCCCCGCAACCTCGCTGCGTCGATCAGCATCGAAGCCGCCGAGCTACTCGAACTGTTCCAGTGGAGCAGCGACGCAACCCTCGCCGACGACATCGAAGCCCGCCGAGGAGACCTGGAACGCGAATTGGCTGACGTCGTGATCTGCGCGCTACTGATGGCTCAAGAGACGGGCGTCGACCTGGAGGCGGCCATCACAGCCAAGCTCGCCGAGAACCGCTCGAAGTATCCCGCTGACAAGGCTCACGGCAAGAGGACCAAGTACACCGAGCTGTGAGAGCTGATTGCACTGGCCGTTGGGCCGTCCTAACGATGGAGCGCGTGACAGATACGCTCGGAATCGAAGTGTTGACCTTACGAAGCGCTAATCTCGCCTATCGCCTACGCAGCACCCACAGCCCGTCCCCATCACCGTGTACTTCGGGCGCGAGCGGGCCGTACAGGAGTTGGTTCACTGCACTCCGTTCGACCGCGATTCCGTGCATGACCTCAATTGCACGTGCGATCTCCTTTGCCTTGAGCGGTCTATACGCTCTGGCAAGCACTCCGATGATTACTGGAATCAAGGGGTCCTGAGTCGCTGGCTCCTCGTCCAATTCGTCGTCATCGGCCGGGAGCTCGAGCTGCGAGAATGACTGCGAAGGAGCCGACTCATGGCAGCCGGCCTCAAGCAGCGCGGCCATGTCCGCCTCGTCAGAGAGCGAAAGCTCCTCATCGCCGAATTGAAAGTGCAAGCGCTGCGCGTCGGGCTCCATCACCAGAAGCATCCAGTCTCCGTCCTCGGCCTCAGCGACTCTGAATACCTTGCGTAACCCAGTGAGGAACGATCCCTGCACGACGGCTTGCCCGACAAGCTGTCTCCCCTGATAGCAGAGCCCGTATCTGCCCGCAGTACTGCCCTTCATGGCTTGCGGAAGCGCGAGCTGACCCATCTGCACCGAATTCCCACTCAGCCTGAACAGGAACCAGAGGCCGCCGTCAGGGAGGTGACCCCAGTCTCGAAGAACGCTGTTCGCGCGCTGAATTCGCTTATTCGCAACCTCCCAGACCTCGGTGGCGGCAACGGATACCCCCCGTAGGCCGTACGTGCTACGTGCATAGCGCACGATCGCTGGCGAGTCTCGGAGCGTGGACCAGAAGCTCACCTTGCCTATGCCTTCATTGCCGGCAACCTGCCACATCTCCTCCACTCGAGCGATTGAACCCATCTGCTTGAGCAGCTCAACAAGGTACAGCTCAGTGCCTTTGATTACCGTACGATAGTCGAGCGGGGGATTCAGGCACACGCGCGCGTTGTCCAAGTCCAGCCCTGGAGTACTAGTGCACATCTTCGTGAGGACGTCTGGTGGCGGGAACGGCCCAGTGAGCCGTCGGGATCGACGTAACGCCTGCCGGATCTCATCCAGTGTGAGTGCGCCCGCAACGCTCAAGGCCTTTCGTAACAGGTTGAAGAGCCGATTCCTGTTGGTGTTACGGCCGGCAATCCAGAACCAGCCCGTGTCTTCGTCCAGCCACTCGAAGCCTGTGAGCGAAGGCAGAATCTCCAAGATTGCTGACTCATCCAGTTCAACATGATCCTTCTCCTTCAGTGCTTCGAGAAGGGCTGTCAGTGTTGAAGCACCACTCGCATCGGTCAGCCGGCCAGCGCGCACACGAACGGCGGCCTGCTCACCCCCGTCGGGCAGCTCATCTCCTTCGTGATGAAGCCAGGTGGCTGGACCGATGCGCGTCAGCTGAAGGCTCGTTGACCTTCCCATGAGTCTCGCCGCGTCCAACAGGGACTTCATGCTCAGATTGGGCGCATCCGACAGACCTGTCGCGACCAGAATGCTCGAAGCATCGGCCGCCATCATTGGTGACCGCACATCAAGCAGTCTGAGCGCAGCATCCAGCGCTGGAGCAAAAGGAGTCCCGACGGCGGCAGCAAGCGACTCCTCGGACCGCACGCAAATCTGCCGTATACGTTCTCGCGTTACGTCTTCTTGATTGGCCAGTTCTTGAAGTTTCTCTGACGGTGAGCCGTCCAGGCCGTAGCGGCGGATGAGAATCCGTGCGTCACGTTCGCTGCGTGAGACACAGCGAACCACTACCTGGAGCTGGTCCGTTAGCGATTCACTCTCTATCTGCTGCACCTGGTTCGCGAGAGCAGCGAGTACGTCGCCCACGCGACCATCCCCGCCCAATCGATGGGGGTGGTCCGCAATCCAGCTGACCACCTGCTCCACACGTGAATGGCGTAGATGAAATGGAACGAGCACAGACAGGTTCCCGATGTAGACCCCAAGGCGGGGGTCGGTATTGGCTACATCCGCCCCCGCTACCGCATCCCTGATGTCGGCGGCCAGCGCTCCGATGTAACGCTGCCATCGCCATTCGGGGTGTGATCCGAAACCCCAGTATTCGAGCGCAACCAGCAAGTCGACCAACGGTTCGACGCGATTCTCTGAATGACGCAGCACG
>JBBREQ010000153.1:0-3987 GCA_038202795.1 Coriobacteriia bacterium
CGCGGAGATCGAACTCGAAGGCAAGATTCTTGAATACCACACCATCCCGCTTGACGGTGAGCTGGCTCGATCGAGCCTCGACCGTGCCCTGAAAGGCGAGACGGTGTCGTCCAAGGCCTGGGTTGGACGCGATGAGAACCGCAGGTTCTACTGGACGACTCACAGTCCCATTCGCGATGGCGACGAGATCGTGGGCGTCGCCATGGTCTCGCTTGACCTGACCGAGCATGAGCTGGCGGAACAGGGCCAAACGCACCTCGCATCTATCGTCGAGTCCTCGGGCGACGCCATCATGAGCGTGACGCTGGATGGGACGATCATGACCTGGAACCTTGGCGCCGAGAAGATGTACGGCTACTCCGCACAGGAGGCGATCGGTCAGCACGTGCAGATGCTGGTCCCCTCCGAAAAACGCGACGGTATCCGCGAGCTCCTAGCCAGAATCAGCCGAGGGGAGCGTGTCGAGCCCTCAGAGACCGTCCGAATCCGCGCGGATGGGCGGCCTGTCGACGAGTCGCTGAACGTGTCGGCGCTGAGGTCCCCCGAGGGGGTTGTCATCGGAGCGTCGAGCATCGGGCGCGATATCACGGACCGCAAGAGCGCGGAGAGGGCGTTGCGCGACCAGGAAGAGGCTATTCGCAGGGCCTACATGGACGTGCTGGACGCTGTGACCGGCGGGAAACTCGTCTTGGTGACCGAGCAAGAACTCGCCGGAGAGCTCGGTGAACCCCTGGGAGACGAAAGGACCATCGACGCCGCCGGGCAACTCCTGAACGTGCGCGCGGCCATCTGTGTCGAAATCGAGAGCCGCTTCCCTGACTGCAAATTCGTCCGTGACTTCATGAACCCGGTGGGCGAAGCGCTCAACAACGTTCTCAAGCACGCGGGCTCTGGGACCTACCAGGTGTTCGCGAAAAGCGCCGGCTCCGTCCAGGTTGCGATATCGGACTCGGGGCCGGGAATCGACTTTCGCGACCTGCCGAAGGCGACGCTCGTCCAAGGCTACTCGACCACAGCGACCCTGGGCGCCGGGTTCACCATCATGTTGAAGATGAGCGATCGGGTGCTCCTAACAACGCGACCGGGGCGCACCGTTATCGTGTTGGAGTTCGACATCAACGAGTGATCTGCGAGGCGTTCAGGTGAAGGGTGCCGCACATGTCGGATGCGAAGGCCTTCGGTCCGTTCATCGACGCGATGATGAATGCGGGGGTGTCTCAGGATACGACCAGGACTTCGTCAGCGTCATGGGCTCGCCCCGGGTATACCTACTCGGCAGACTGCTCGGCCGCCTTGTACTGTTCGAAGAGCGTGTCCAGCTCGTCGGTTGAGGCATTCTTCTCGAGCCACGGAAAGTGCTCGCGTTCCTCTTCCTCCATGTGATGCTGGTTGAGTTCAGAGAGGACGGCCGCCTTGGCGCTGAACACCTCGCTGTCTAAAGTGAGGGCTTGCAGTTCGCTCAGCACGATTCGGCCTACGTGATGTTCCTGAATCGCCTCCAGAGCGTGCTCTTTGGCGTTAGCTGTGCCCGAGGCGCGCATATAGGAGAAGATGGATGCCTCTTCGCCAGCCATGTGGGGGAGCAATTCAACACCCATCTTCTCCCGTAGCCTTTTGCGGTCGTCGGGGTTCCGGGCATCCTTGAGCTGCCTTCCCAGGGTGCGCTGCTCGGCGTGATCCTTCACGAGATGTTCGATAAACGGATGCATGGTTCTCGCTCCAATCCTCGGGGTGCATGTTCGGTTCCGCTTCGCCTGTACGCTTCAAGGGTCGACCGAACCCAACCCTTCATCAGATACGTGTGAGCTATACCCGCTTCGCCGGACATCTATCGGTGTGCCGCCAGTCTCATGACGCGCAGTCCTTGCGGTTTGAATCCCACATCGAGATGAATAGTCTTGCGGGGCACGCTTCGTTCTCGCTGAGGAGGGTAGGAACCAGCTGTATTCCCTACCGAGCGGAGGTTACTGATGGACCAACTGAAACATTCCTTTGAAGACATGCGCGTCAAAGATCTGACTCGGACCATCTCAATTCCGATTCCTGCCGCGATGTTCGGTGTCTTGGTGTCGTTCATGTTTGGCTGGACCGTAGGGAGCATGACGTCGCGTAAGCATGCGGTTCCTGACTACGGGCATGATACGCAGTCGAAGCACATGAAGGAGCTCAAGAAGCACCATCACCATGGCGACGGTCCACCGTGTGGCTGCAAAGAGGACCATAAGAAGGAGCACGAGCGCGCCGAGAAGACCAAGTCGTAAGACCGGGCGCCGTGAGCGCTGCTATCCTGATGCAACGACCAGAGGGATGTCAGTGCGAGGGGCCCGAAGCATACGATGCACAACGAATACGAGTTGTTGGATAGCGGCGACGGGCGCAAGCTCGAACGCTTCGGCGATGTAGTCCTATCCCGTCCCTGTGGCCGGGCTTTCTGGGAGAAGCAGGTACCCGCTTCGTGGGACACGGCCCTTGCTTCCTTCGACCGCGAACACGGATGGCGCACACATAGTGGCGCCGATCTCCCCGCAAGCTGGATTGTCACAATCGACGACTTGGCGTTCAGACTCACGCCCACACCCGCTGGTCATCTGGGCGTGTTCCCTGAGACCCGTCTACTGTGGAACTGGATCACCGAGGCGCTCACATCGCCAGACGGGGGGAGTGCGAGCGTCCTCAACTTGTTCGCTTACTCCGGGGGCGCAACCCTTGCCGCCGCGCGCGCCGGATGTTCGGTGTGTCATGTGGATTCCTCTCGATCGATGGTCAAACGCGCAGGGGAGAACGCTGGCCTGAACAGGCTTGCTGCAGCGCCGATACGATGGATCGTTGAGGACGTCGACAAGTTCTTGAAACGCGAGATTCGTCGCGGTCGCACGTACGACGCGATCATGTTGGACCCGCCCTCCTACGGACACGGCATCAGCGGCGAGCAGTACCGGATCGACAGGGATCTCGCTGCAACGCTGGCGCACTGCAGGGGGCTGCTGGCTGACAAGCCGGCTTTTGTTCTTCTGACCTCGCACACGCAAGGCCTGACGAGAGCGCAGCTCGAGAGCCAGATGGGGCCGGTGTTCGGCCCTGGAGCCCTCGCATCTGGCGAAATGCAGTTGACCGGCGCGCGCGATGTACGTCCGGTCAATGACGGTGTATGGGTACGCTGGACCCCCTTGTAGGGGTGCAGCCGCGCTGTGGGATCGAGATGCGGCACCGCGGATGGGCAGCGCGACGACAGTTGTGTGAGACCTCTATGATGTCACTCGGACGGTTGGTGTCCACAGGATCGAGAAGGTCGCGATGCCAGAGTCGAGAGTGTTGATCATCGGAGGAGGAGCGGCCGGGCTTTCCGCGGCCGTAGCGTCGGCGCGCCTCGGCGTCGCCGTCACGCTCCTTGAGCGAGATGCTCGCGTGGGACGAAAGATCCTGGCGAGCGGCAACGGGCGCTGCAACCTCACGAACCTATCCACAGCACCGCAGGCCTACAACCATTCCGATTTCGTCGAGCCGGTTCTCGGCAGGTACCCCTGCGAGGCCATCCGCTCCTTCTTCGACTCAATGGGGCTGCTCACATACGCTGATGACGAAGGTCGCATCTATCCCGTGACAAACGCGGCCGGATCCGTCCTCGACGTGTTGCGGCTGGAGTGCGCGCGCCTGGGCGTGGAGGTGCGCTGCGGATTCGAGGCCGTGAGTGTCTCGGAGTCAGACAGCAGCGCCGACTTCGAGGTGGTCTCCCTGAGCGGTGATGTCGTTCGTGCGGCAGTCGTGGTTGTCACGACCGGTGGCGGCTCGCTGCTTGCGGGCTTGGGACACCGCTCCGTCAAGACCGTCCCCGTGCTCGGGCCCCTACGAACTGAGACCGAGCCCATTCGTGGACTCTCAGGTGTCCGTGTGCGGTGTGCGGCCACCCTTCTCGTTGGTGTCGACGACCAAGACGCCGGCACGGATGCGGTGGCGACTGAGCGTGGTGAGCTCCTGTTCCGCGACTAC
>JBBREQ010000154.1:0-3980 GCA_038202795.1 Coriobacteriia bacterium
GGAGGTGTCACGATGGCGAAGGCAGCGAAATCGCCGAAGCGGACGCGGCGGATATTCAGTGCCGAGCTCAAAGATGATGGCAAAGGGCAACCTCGCAAATAGCGCCGTGGACACGCTGATGCCACTGGTAATTCTTACACATTTTTGTTGACGAATGGCCTAATTCGAGCTACCTTGCGCAGCATGAGTTCTTCCTCCGTCCCGCTCGCCGGCTTCAAGGGTCTGCGCAGCGACCTTCTGGTCGCGCTGCGCAAAGACCAGCCGCTGACGGCGAAAGAGTTGGGTGCGCGCTTCGGCCTCACGGCCAACGCCTTCCGTCGCCATCTGAAGGAATTAGGCAATGCTGGGCTCGTACGATTCCGCCGCGAAGTGCGCGGCGTCGGCGGGCCGGAGTACGCGTACTCGCTTACCGAACTGGGCGAGCAGCTTTTCCCGCGCTCCTACGCGAGTCCGCTCGCCGATGCCCTCGATGTGGTGCGCGCCGAGCAGGGGATCGAAGGGGTCGTCCGCATCTTCCACCGCCGGTGGGGAGCACTCGCCGATGCGGCCAAGCCCGTGCTGGCCACGATGCCTTTCGCCGAACGGGCCCGTGCCGTCGCCGCCATGCTCACCGATAACGGCTACATGGCGGAATCGGAGTCGACGTCGCCCCACTCGGTGCTCATCCGCGCGCACAGCTGCGCCCTTCGCGAAATCGCGCACCAGTTCCCCGAAGTGTGCAGCGCCGAGGTGGCGTTCATTGAGGACGTGCTCGGCACCGTCGTCGAGCGACGGTCACACATGATGCACGGCTGCACGTCGTGCGAGTATGCGGCGCACGAAGGCGTGCACGCCATCAAGGACACAGCATGAAGCGCCACCACCACACAGCTCACGAGATGAGCGACCAGTGACATATGTAATTACCGAGGCCTGTATTGACACCAAGGACAAGTCCTGTGTGGACGTGTGCCCAGTGGATTGCATCTACGAGGGTCCGAACATGCTGTACATCCACCCGGACGAGTGCATCGACTGCGGCGCGTGCGAGCCAGAGTGCCCGGTGACGGCGATTTTCCCGGATATGGACGTGCCGGCAAATCAAAAGCAGTACCTGAAGATCAACCAGGACGCGTTCAAGAGCGCGACGCCGCCGCATCCTCCGACACGCTGAGATGCGAACCGACCCGCCTTCCCAGTGCTTCAACGTTGTCAAAGGAACCTGAGGCATGCAGAACAACGATCCGCACCATGACCGCGCGCCTGGCGCGGTCTCCCAGCCTTCCGTCAGTCCTGAAAAACTGCCGGGAATCAGGCACGTCATCGCGGTCGCCAGCGGCAAAGGCGGCGTGGGAAAGTCCACCGTCAGCGTCAATCTCGCGCTCGCGCTTCAGCAACTCGGCGGTCGCGTCGGGCTGCTCGACGCGGACATCCTGGGCCCGAGCATCCCCGTCATGCTGGGACTTCCCACCGGCCAGAGGCCGGAGACGACTGCCGACCAGAAAATCGTCCCTGCGGAACGGCACGGCCTGAAAGCGATATCGATGGGCATGCTCACCGGGGACGACAATCCTGCGATCTTGCGCGGACCGATGGTGGGCAAGTACCTGAAAATGTTCATCGGTTCCGTGCAGTGGGGACAGCTGGACTATCTGATTATCGACTTCCCGCCCGGGACCGGCGACACGCAACTGACGTTGGCGCAAAGCGTTCCTCTGTCTGGCGCGGTCATCGTGACGACGCCGCAGGATGTGAGCCTCAAGATCGCCCGCCGCGGGCTGCGGGCGTTCGAGACCCTGAATGTCGCCATCCTCGGCCTCGTCGAGAACATGAGCAGCTTCACGTGCCCTCACTGTGGAGAGGACACGGACATCTTCCGCCGCGGCGGCGGCGAGCGGATGAGCCGGGAGCTCGGCATCCGATTCCTGGGTGCCATTCCGCTCGACGCCGACATCGTCACGGGTGGAGACGGGGGGCGTCCGATCGTGGCCGAGAAGCCGAACTCCGTCGCAGCTCAGGCCTATGTCGCGATCGCGACGGCGCTCGCCGATCGACTCGAGGCGCTGCCCACCACGGCGCTGGGAGCATTCGCCTGGAACTGGGAAACGAACGTGGAAGAGCCGGCTTGGGTGGAAAGCGCAGTCCAGCCGATGGGCTCTCCAACCACGCCGGTCGGTTTCCGTCGGCGCGATGCGCGCACGATGTCTGTGCTCTGGGAGGACGGGCGCCGTGACGACTTCGACGTCCGGGACCTTCGACTGGCATGCCCATGCGCCCTCTGTGTCGAGGAAATGAGCGGACGGCCCCTCCTCGATCCAAAGAGCGTGCTGCCGGACGTGGCCCCCCAAACGATCTCCAGCGCAGGCAATTACGCCATCGTATTCCGCTGGAACGACGGCCACAGTACCGGGATCTACACCGTGAAGCACCTGCGGGCCCTCGCGGAGCGCTTCGCCGCCAACGTGGTGGACGATGTTTGATGTTCTGCCTCTCGACGAGACGATCACGATCCGCGCCGAGACTTCCGTCGCCGATCCCGACACATGCAAGTTCACCGCAAGCCGGACGGTGCATCCGGGCGGTCCCTTCTTCTTCCACGCCAAAGAATTGGCCGCTGGTTCGCCTCTCGCCGAGCGGTTGTTCGCGCTTCCCGGCGTCGCCCACGTACTCATTACCGAAAACGTCGTGACGGTCGGGAAGCACTCAGGCACCTCGTGGTCCGCACTGAAGTCGGGGATCGGCACGGAAATCCGTGCGCAGCTCGTCTCGGGGGTACCGGCCATCCTCGATGCCCCTCGTACCGCAGGAGCGTCGGGGCGCACCGATGCCGAGGTTCGCACGGTTATTCAGGAACTCCTGGATCGGCAAGTCAACCCTGCCATCAAGGCCCACGGCGGGAAGATTTCGATTGTCGACCTGACGGATGGAAACCTGTTTATCACCATGAGTGGCGGGTGCCAGGGATGCGCGGCCTCTGCACTGACTCTGCGACGCGGGTTCGAGGTCAAGGTGCGCAGGGTCGCACCGGAGATCGTGGACATCGTCGACACGACGGACCACACGGCGGGGACGAAGCCGTTCTTCGAGCGTGGACGAGCAGACCTCGTGAATAGCGACGAGACCGTCCAGCCTGACGCGAGAGGGACGGCCGACCGATGACCGCGCCTGCCACGCGAAACCGGCCGCGCGTGGTGATCGTCGGCGCGGGCTTCGGTGGCCTCGCCGCCGCGCGCCAGCTGGGCCGTGCCGACGTCGATCTCACGGTCTTGGATCGCACCAATCATCATCTCTTTCAACCGCTGTTATATCAGGTCGCGACCGCCGCACTCGCACCGAGCGACATCACGGGCGCGATCCGCCACATCCTCCGCCGTCAGCGCAATACCACGGTGTTGCTCGCCGACGCTCACGGAATCGACACCACCCGTCGTCTGGTACGCTGCCGCAACGGGCTGGACGTCCCGTACGACTACCTGATTCTGGCCACGGGGACGCGTCACTCGTATTTCGGGCATCCGGAGTGGGAGGCACTCGCACCCGGACTGAAGGGGATCGAGGACGCGACGGAGATCCGCCGGCGCTTCCTGCTCGCGTTCGAGCGAGCGGAGGCGGCGGAGACCGCAGCCGAGCGGGACGCGTGGCTCACCTTCGTGATCGTCGGTGCCGGGCCAACGGGGTGCGAGCTCGCGGGCGTAATGCGGGAGATCGCAGGGAGCGCCATGTGGCAGGAGTTCCGGCACTTGGATACGCGCGACACCGCCGTCATCTTGCTCGAGGCGGGTGAGCGGATCCTGCCTTCGTTCCCGGCCGGGCTCGCCGCGCATGCTGCTCGTGATCTCGCGAAGCTGGGCGTGGACGTCCGGACACGTTGCGCCGTAACGCGAATCGAGCCGGACGCGGTCTACGTCGGCGACCATCGCATCCCCACTCGCACCGCTTTCTGGGCGGCGGGGAATACCGCGTCGCCGCTCGGGCGCACGCTCGGCGTGCCGCTGACGAAG
>JBBREQ010000155.1:0-3955 GCA_038202795.1 Coriobacteriia bacterium
CTGGACCGCGGTGTCCAGTCGGATGTCGGTGACGGATCTGCCCACATGGATCGTGTAGGTGCAGGCAGGACGCTTCCAGGAGCCGGACGGAACGTCCCACACCTCCAGTTGGCGGCGCGGGATGCCGACCGTGACCCCTGCGGTTTCGCCTGGCGCGACGTGCAGCGCCCCGAAGCCTCCTAGCCAGACGACTGGCCGGTCGAGCCCCGGCTCGGGTGCGGTTGAGATGTAGGCCTGGACGACTTCCCTGCCCGGCAGGTTTCCCGTGTTCGCGACTGTCACCGTGACGGCGATGCCGCCGTCGCCGGCCTCCGCTGCGGTGGCATCCAGGTAGTCCCACGTGGTCCAGCCGAGCCCGTGGCCGAAGGGGGCTGCGGGCTCATTCGTCGAAGAAGCCCATGCGCGATAGCCCACGTGGATCCCCTCGACGTAGTCGACCACGCCATCGACCGGACGGCCGTCTGGCACTGGCACGTTGTCCTCAGAGTCGGGAAGAGTCCAGGGCAGGCGCCCCGACGGCTCAACGGCCCCCGCCAGAATGTCGGCGATCGCATGGCCTGCTTCCTGGCCGGGGAACCACGCCCACAGCACCGTGCGTGCGGCGTCGAGCCAGGGCAGGATCACAGGTGCGCCTGCGTTGACAACGATGACTGCGTCGGGCGCCACGGCGAGCACACGCTCGACGAGCTCGTTTTGACGGCCGGGCAGTGCAAGCGTGGTGCGGTCCCAGCCCTCCGATTCGACCTCTTCGTTGGTGCCGACGATCACTACGGTCATCTCCGCCGCGGCGGCGGCGGAGACCGCAGCCTGAATATCCTCGTCGTCCGACAGACTCGGGGCACGATGCCGTAGCTCCGCGCGAATCATGCGCCCGTAGCCCTCCGCGTCGATCACCACGTGCCGCGACCGGATCACCACGCGCCGCGGGGTATCGATGGTGACGGTCGCCGTCTCGCCCTCGGGGTTGTTGATCGATGAATCGAGAATGACTTCCACTCCCACCTCGACGGTGCTGGAGGACACCAGCTCCCCATCGACCTCGAAGCGGTGGGCTCCGACGGTGCCCATTTGGATCGAGTGCTCGCCGGCCTCCGCGAGTACGAAGTCGACGTCCAACTCGACCGACGCGGTGTCAGCAGGAAGGTCGCGCAGCCACCCGTCCCACGAGTCAAGTGATTGGGTCCGCAACTGGCGCCCGTCGACGTCCAGATGCACGGCCGAGATATTGGCGTCGTGCGTCGAAAGGTCGAGCTGTGGCGCCAACCTGCGCGAATCGCATCCGCGCACCACGGTGAGAGCCGCGTTGGGATACCGCCCAGCCAACCCCTCCGCGGGGGTGACGACGTGGGCTGGGTGCACCGTCGAGCTGCCGCCGCCGAGCACATGCGGACGCACGGCGTTGGGCCCGATGAGCGCGATTGAGGTGGGGGCAGGCTTGTCCCATACGGCAGTCGCGCTCGCGTTGCGAAGCACCACGGTGCCTTGCGCAGCTGCGCGGCGAACGAGAGATCGAATGTCGCCGACGTGGGAGATCGGCGCCACGTTCTCGTCGAGCGCGCCGACGCGCCTGGCTAGCAGCAGGACGCGCGCCACCTTGTCATCGATGACCTCATCGGGGATGAGCCCCGCTTCGACTGCCTCAAGGAGTTTGCCTTCCCACGGCCCGCCAGGGCCGGGCATAACCACGTCAAGGCCGCCCACGGCACTCAGCACGGTGGTGCGCGTGGCCACCCAATCGGAGACCACCACACCGTCGAAACCGAGCTCGCCCTTGAGGACGTCGGTCAGCAAGTGGTGGTGAGCCGTCATCGGCGAGGTCTCGGCGCCGTCGTCCGTCTGGTTGTACGCGGCCATGACGCTCCAGGCGCCCGCCTGCACGGCGGCGTCGAAGGGCGCCAAGTAGACCTCGTGAAGCGTCTTGGGGTCGACGCGGGAGATCGCGGTGGTGCGGTCGGTCTCGGAATCGTTCGCAACGAAGTGCTTGACACACGCTGCCACGCCTTGGTCCTGAATGCCTCTCACCACGTGGGCACCCACGACTGAGGTGAGGTAAGGGTCTTCGGAGTAGCACTCGAAGTGACGACCGGCGACGGGCGTGCGCTGAATGTTGACCTGAGGAGCGAGGACAACGTCGACTCCGTGGCCGCGAGCCTCCCTAGCGAAGGCCTGCCCCACCTAGAATGCGAGGTCGCGATCCCATGTCGCAGAGATGGCGCTTGGCGACGGGAACAGGATGGAGGTCGCGCCCTCGATGAGGCCCAGGCCGCGCACGCCGACCGGCCCGTCGGAGAAGGCCACCTCGCGCAGGCCAATCGAGTCGATGGCTCGCAGGCACCACATGTCTTGCCCCGTGAGCAGCGCGATCTTGTCCTCGAGCGGGAGGGTGCGGGCGATCGCTCGCAGGTCGTCAAGCTCTGCAGACGTAGGTCTGCTGGCTAAGGACGGCAGCGTCACCGGCGTTCTCCTCTTCGTTGAGTGTCGAGATGGTGGTTAACTTACTGCCTAGTTAGTAAGTCCGCAAACCACTCCAGGGAATCCGTTATGGAATCGAAACAATCGCGCGGCGACGGAACTTCGAAACCGACCCCGCGCGTAGACTCGGGGCTGGTAGAGCACCGGACCCATGCGGTGACATCGAGAGGGATGCACGCCATGAGCACCAAGAGGGTTCCGCGCCCCCGGCCCGCGACAGCGGAGCGTCGCAGGGAAATCCTGGAAGCCGCGCTCGAGATTTTTGGCGCCAAGGGCTACAACAAGGGACCGCTAGCCGAGATCGCCGAGCGAGTGGGGATGACGCACGCTGGGGTGCTTCACCATTTCGGTTCCAAGGATGAATTGCTTCTTGAGGTGCTGAGCTACCGCGATGAAAGTGATGTTGCCGAGCTCGAGGGCCGCCATATCCCGACCGGGATCGACCTCTTCCGCCACCTCGTGAGCACAGCGTTCGCCAACGCGGGCCGCGCGGGCATCGTGCAGGCGTTCGCAGTGCTGTCCGCAGAATCCGTCACGGATCATCACCCTGCCAAGGACTACTTCGACGGGCGCTACCGGACTCTCAGGGAAGAGGTCGCCGAGGCGTTCACGATCGTGTGCGTCGCGCGAGGTGTTGATCTCAACGAGGATCGGATCAAGCAGGCGTCCGCCAGCATTCTTGCCGTCATGGATGGCCTGCAGGTGCAATGGCTACTCGACCAGAACCGGGTGGACCTCGGCCCCGCAACCCAGTTCGCGATCGGGGCCATCGTGTCCGCCGTTCTCGACCCCCGCGACACTCCTCTGGGAGACGGCGCTTCCACGTAAGCGGCCCGCATGGGTCGCGTGCGCGCGTGATGCAGGCGAAGCCGTGCCACGATAGCCAAGTGGAAAAAACTGACAAGAAGACCGACGAACTGAACAAGGCCCGCGCGACGCGTCCCACTGCCGAGGAATTCAAGAGGTTCCTGGCCACTGGTTGGGGTAAGCCCGAGGATGTCAGGACGACGGCCGTCGCCGGCGCACCTTTCGCCTCCTCCCGTCGTGCACGGCTGAGCGCCCAGTTCCCAGGGGTGCGCATCGTCGTCCCTGCGGGCGAACTCAAGGTGCGGTCCAACGACACCGACTACCGGTTCCGTCCGCACAGCGACTTCGCGTACCTCACGGGACTCGGTGTCGACTTTGAGCCAAGCGCCGTGCTGGTCATGACCCCGGTCGAGGGAGCGGACGCAGGGCATGACGCCGTCCTTTACCTCATCCCACCGGCAGGCACGGACAGCGAGGGCTTCTACTCGGACCCACGCTCGGGCGAGTTTTGGATTGGACGACGCCCGGGCCTGGCCGAGTTCGAGGCCATGACCGGAATCGTCACCGAGCCCCTCAAGCAGCTGCCCGGGGGCATTCGCCTCGCGAACCACCCTACGAAGGCCGTCCACAAGGCGCTTGCCGAGATGCGCTTTGTCAAGGATGAGTACGAGATCCA
>JBBREQ010000156.1:0-3870 GCA_038202795.1 Coriobacteriia bacterium
CATGAAGATGACCCGGTCCAGGTTGAACTGGACCAGTGCCTCCTCGGCGGCCACCAGATGCCCGAAGTGGATGGGATCGAACGTCCCGCCCATGATGCCCAGTCGCGCGGCTCGCATCACTCGCGTATCTGCCCGTCTCCCATCAGCACGAACTTCGTCGACGTCAGCGCCGAGAGACCCATGGGCCCGCGCGCATGAAGCTTCTGAGTCGAGATGCCGATCTCCGCGCCGAGCCCAAATTCGCCGCCGTCAGTGAAGCGGGTGGAGGCGTTGACATAGACCGCGGCCGCGTCGACCTCGTGCAGGAAACGGCGCGCAGCCGGATAGTCCGCGGTCACAATCGACTCTGAGTGCTTCGTGCCGTAGGTGTTGATGTGCCGAATCGCCTCGTCCAGTCCCGAGACTACCTTCACGCTCATCTTGAGGTCGTGGTACTCGGTGCCCCAGTCTTCCTCGGTGGCAGCCTCGATGCGCATGACCGCACCCAAGGCCCGGGTCTTCTCATCGGCATAGAGGGTGACGCCGTTCTCCTCGAGCTCCTTGAGGATCGGCGGCAGCATGGCCTCATAGACCGCCTCGTCCACCAGAAGCGATTCCGCCGCGTTGCATACGCTGGGTCGCTGGCACTTGGCGTTGATCACGATACGGCGGGCCATCTCCGCGTCAGCGGCGTGGTGGATGTAGACGTGACAGTTGCCCACACCTGTTTCGATGACCGGGACCTTCGCGTTCTCGACGACGCTCTTGATAAGCCCCGCGCCTCCGCGCGGTATCAGGACATCGACGTAGCCATGAAGCCCCATCAGCTCCTCGGCCGCTGCGTGGTCCGTCGTCTCGATGGCTTGGATGCAGGCGTGCGGCATCCCGGCACCCTCGACGGCCGTGGCCAGAACGCGAGCGAGCGCGAGGTTGCTGTTGTGGGCGAGCGAACCACCGCGCAAGATCACGGCGTTGCCGGTCTTGATACACAGGCCGGAAGCATCCGCAGTGACGTTGGGTCGTGCCTCGTAAATCATCCCAACGACGCCCAGCGGAACACGAATCTGCCTGAGCTCTATTCCGTTGGCCAGCGTGTAGCCCTCGATGACCTCTCCAATGGGATCGGGAAGCAGTGAGAGCGCTCTGAGCGCCTCCGCCATCGACTTCAGGCGCGCAGGGTTGAGCTCGAGGCGGTCCAGCAGCCCCTCCGGCGTCCCCTTGGCACGCGCGGCTTCGATATCGGCTTGATTCGCCGAGAGAATCTCGTCTTGCTTGGACAGCAGTGCGTGCGACATCACGAGCAGTGCCCGGTTTCGCTGGTCGGTCGATGTGATCGACAGCGCCCGTGCCGCTTCTCGCGCCTGCTCTGCAAGGTGCAGCACCTCTGACATCGGCCTAGCTCCTCTCCCCTGCGGGGCACTCCGAAACCTACAAGATCACGAGTCGGTCCCGGTGGACAACCTCTTTGCTCGCCAGCTGCGGAAACGCCTGTGCGATAGCCGGCGTCTTCATACCCTTCACCCGTTCGAGTTCGACCGACGAGACTTCACTCAGTCCACGACCCACGACCGCGCCTGCAAGGTCCTTCAATACTACCGCATCACCCTCGTTAAACGAGCCGCTCACCCCAACCACTCCTGCGGGAAGAAGCGAAGTCCCGCGCTCGACGATCGCAGCTTTGGCGCCCTCATCGATCACGATCTCTCCGGCAGGGCTGCGCCCCAGCGCGATCCAGAGCTTGCGGGCTCCGATCGTGCCTTCTCCGGGCGCGAACATCGTCCCGCACGGTAGCCCGGCGGCGGCATCCGTGATGACATCAGGTCGGCGACCGTCGCACACCACCAGCGGGATACCCGCCTTCATCAGTACGCGCGCCGCTTCGATCTTCGTGGCCATGCCACCGCTTCCCGCGTCACTTCCGGTCCCTCCGGCCGCCGCTACGAGGTCATCGGTAAGTTCGTCGACCTGCTCAAGCAGCTGCGCTTCGGCGAACACGCGCGGATCCGCGTCGTAGAGTCCCTCGATATCAGAAAGCAGCACCACCAAGCCTGCTCCCACCATCGTGGCGACGAGCGCTGCCAGCGTGTCGTTGTCCCCGAACCGGATCTCATCGACTGCGACCGTGTCGTTCTCGTTGACCACCGGCACCGCGCCCAGAGCAAGCAGACGGTCGAACGTGTCACGCGCGTGCAGGTACGCCTCACGATGCCCGGTGTCGTGGCGGGTGAGCAGGACCTGCCCCACCGTCACTCCCCGTCGCGCGAACATCTCGGCATACGTCTCGATCAGGGCGACCTGGCCCACAGAAGCCGCGGCCTGCAAGGAGGGCATGTCGGTTGGACGCTTCTCAAGACCCAGTCGCTCCACCCCCGCAGCGATCGCCCCACTCGAGACGATGAGTGGCAGGTCACCTTGCTCCCGTAGAGCGCATACCTGTTCGACCAGCGACTCGACGTAATCACGGTCGATGGCGCCACCACCAGGCGCGAGCGTGGAGCTTCCGACCTTTATGACAACGCGCCTGCCCCTCACGCCTACTCCCCCTCGATCTGCTCTTCTTCGATGAAAGCGACCTCCGCGTCCGCCGCCATGCCGCTGTCGAACTCAAACGCCTTGCCGGCGATACGGATCTCGTCACCATCGACCGCGCCTGCCTCGGCGAGCGCGGTCTCGACTCCGGCCTTCGCCAAGCGCTTCTGCAGAAAGGCGACCGCTTCCTCGTTGTTCCACTCCGTCATGATAACCATGCGCTCGATGCCGCGCCCTTCGACTGCGAAAACCCCGCCGCCCTGGTTCACGATCTTGTACTCCCGACCTGGACGACGCTCGTGTGCCCAGACCTGCTCGACCGCGGGCTCCTCAAAGGCTGCAGCGCTACGCAGTTCGAACACACGCTCGGCCACCGCACGCACAAGCCCATCGAGGCCTTGCCCGGTCAGAGCAGAGACCTCGAAGTACTGAGCGCCGTCTTCCTCGACCCGAGCTCGAAGACGCTCCGAGCGCTCCTGGGCTCCTTCGGTGTCGGCTTTGTTGCCCAAGACTATCCGGGGCCTCTGTGCCAGCTCGCGGGCGTGCATCGCAAGCTCGTTGTTGATGATCTCGTAGTCCTCGACAACATCGCGGTCTTCCCATCCCCCCGACAGATCGACGACGTGAAGTATGAGAGCTGTGCGCTCGATGTGTCGCAGGAACGAGTGCCCAAGACCCTTGCCCTCGTGGGCGCCTTCGATGAGCCCGGGCACGTCCGCCACCACGAAACTCCGCTCGCCGGCTCGGACCACACCCAGATTGGGCTGAAGCGTCGTGAAGGGGTAGTCAGCGACTTTGGGTCGCGCAGCACTGATGCGGGCGATAAGCGAGCTCTTCCCCACGCTGGGCATCCCCACCAGCGCAGCGTCAGCGAGCAGCTTCATCTCGAGATGCACGCTGCGCTCCTGCGGCGGCTCACCCAGCTCTGCGAACGAGGGGGCGCGGCGCGTGGGCGTCACGAAGTGGATGTTGCCTCGTCCGCCATGACCGCCCTCGGCCACGACTATGCGCTGACCCGCCCGGACCAAGTCGCCCAGAAGCTCGCCGGTCTCTGAGTCGGTCACCACGGTGCCCAGTGGAACCTTGCACACCAGGTCGTTCCCCCGAGCGCCATGTCTGATCGCGCCTTTGCCGTGAACGCCCTTGTTCGCCTTGAAGTGGTGCTTGAACCGGTAATCGATCAGGGACGAGAGCGCCGGGTCGGCCTCGAGAAGGATATCGCCGCCGCGGCCTCCGTCGCCGCCGTCCGGACCGCCCTTGGGCACGTGGGCTTCTCGGCGAAACGACATGCAGCCGGCCCCACCGGGACCGCCCTTGCAGTGAATGGTTACTTCATCGATGAACACAAGACCAGATCCTCTC
>JBBREQ010000157.1:0-3804 GCA_038202795.1 Coriobacteriia bacterium
AGGCAGGTGGGCACGGCTACACGGCCGCGTCTGCAGCCTCGTCCCCGTGGGCGGCTTGCAGCTCGCCCCTGCCACGCCGCGCCTCGCGAATCCACCATGCGGCGGCCCCCATAGCCAGCCCCAACGCTGCCACGATGCCGAAGAAGATCAGCTTGATCATGATCTCCTCGGAGTTGAGGACCGGTGAATCGGGATGCAAAGCCCGGCCGGGCCCGAGCACCGCGCGCATGAGGATCGTCCACGCGATCGCGACGAACACGATGTCGCCCACCGCAAGCCACATGCGTTCGTCAACAAGGAATCCCAGCGCGATCAGCGCCAATCCCGCGAGCATGATCCACGCCTGCGCCATCAGTCGCGGATCGGCGGCCAGAATCGAAGCCGGTGACGACTTGGAGCCGGTGAAGTCCCACGTCTGCAGCGCCGCGATGAGCCCCAACGCACTTCCTGCCACCCAGAGCGGCACAGCGGTCCAGCGGAACCCCTCCACCCATCGGTACACGCCCTCTTTGCGGCTGATCAGGTACACGATCGCCAGCAGAGCCAAGACGACGAACGCCATGAGGTTGACCCACGTCAGCGCACCATGAAAGACGGGCAGGCGCACCTTGTTGCCCAGGCCCTTGATGGCAGGAAACGACAGCGTGAACGCCACGGCGCCGATAAGACCGAGCGCAACAAGCGCGGGAGGCAGGAACCTTGTGATACCGCTGACAGCAGGCATATGCACACTCCGAAATGCCGAGAGGACCGTGCGGTCAGTCTAGCAAGACGCGCGCCGCGTCAGGCGGCCTCGGTCACCAGGACTACCGGCTCGAGCGGAATCACCGGCCCGGCCGGCCGACGCGCCGCGATGCGCACACTCGAGAGCGCCACACCCGCGAGCGTCGCGAGCCCGCCGGCCACGGCGATCACCTGCGGTGCCTCGCCCACCCAGACCCAAGCCACCGGAACCCCCACTACGGGGATCAGATAGAGGAACCGCGACGCGAGCGCCGGGTTGAGCCCTCGTACCGACCGCGCCCACAGCACATAGGCGATTCCTCCCGGAAAGAGCGCGAGATAGACGAGGTTGCCCAGATCGACCGGGGATGCCGACGCAAGCGACTGAAGCGAACCGGGGGCGAACACCGCGAATGGAATGGCTCCCGCTATCAGCGCGTATGTGGTGACCTCGAGCGGGCTGTATTTGGAGAGCAGCGGCCGGGAAACCAACGTGTAGAGGGCGAACGACAACGCAGCCAGCACGATCAGCCCGGCGCTGGGCCCCAGTCCCCCGAGCCCGCCTTTGCCCTGTGCCATCACTACCAGCCCTACCGTGCACACCGCGAGTCCCGCCCACGTGTTCCACCGAGGTGCCTCACGGCCCAGCATCGCGGCGATCACCGTCGTGAAGACCGGACTGAGGTTGACCAGAAAACCCGCCATCGTAGCGCTTACGCCGGTCTGCCCGTTCACGAGCAGCATCTGGTACGCAGCAAAGCCGAGAATACCCGCCAGCGCGATGGTGGGCAGGTCCGCGCGCCGCGGCAGACGCATCCGCGTGGCGAGGGCATAGGCCGCGAACAGAAGCGCGGTGAACGTCCAGCGCAGGAACAGAAGATGCTGTGGGCTGAAGTGCCGCAGCGCGGCGACGAGCGCAGCGAAGGTCGTACTCCAGATGAGTACCGTCACTCCGATCGCCATCATCGTCCCCATGCCGTAGCGCTTGACCACCAGCACCTCCATAGATCCTTCTCGAGTGCGCTCGTAGCGCCACTTGAGTCTACGGTGTTGGAGGCAGCGGTAGAAGCGCATATCGCAGGCTTGCACTGCTGATGGGTTTCGATACGATGTAGTTATGTGCCCTTCACTTACGATTAGGACTCTCATGGACGCCATCGACCGTAAACTCGTGACCGCGTTGCAGGATGATGCACGGCAGAGCTATGCGGATCTGGGCCGGCTCGTTGGGCTGACGCCCCCCGCGGTCGCTGTGCGGATGCGCAGGCTCGAGGACTCGGGTGTTATCAGCGGCTACCACGCACGCGTGGATCTCAAGAAGGCGGGCTACGGCCTGGTCGCATACATACGGCTGTCGTCGGCACCCGAACTCGCGAAGCAACTGGGAAGAATCGCTGCCGAGACCCCCGAAGTGCTCGAGTTCCACCACGTCACAGGCTCCGAAGGCTACGTCATGAAAGTAGCGGCGCGCTCCATCGAACACCTGGAGCGCGTCATCGTGCTCTTGCTACCGTACGGACAGACAACGACGTCGATCGTACTGTCGTCGCCTGTAACCTGGCGCCGAATCGAACTCGAAGGCTAGGGCAGGACCGTCACCGTGGGCTCGACAGTGCCTGTGGGTACGACTGTTCCCGTGGGCTCGACTGTTCCCGTGGTCGTAACCGATCCGCTTGCAGGAGCGGGCATCGTGCTCGGGTCGATTCCCAGCCATGCCGCGAATTTGAGCCAGACGCGGATAAGCCCGGGCGGCACCTGCTTCTTCTGGCCCGCAGCGACCTTGTCGAGCGACTTCTGCATGTTGGTGGTGATGTGACTGAACGCGTTGTTCACGCCCGGCCCGGGAGTCTTGCTCGGCTCGACAGAGCCTGACTCGTTCTTGGCGGCCAACGCAGCCGAGCCGGCTGCGAGTCGGCGAGCGGCCTTGCGCTGAGCCTTGGCCTCGCTGCGCGCCTGCTTACGAACGGCCTTCTCGTCGGAGTTCGTTGCCTTGCGCTCGCGGGCGGCAGCGGCCTTTGCCGCGCCCTTGCCCTTGCCCTTGCCTCGGATCGGCGCAGCGGCTTCGCCGTCCGCATCGGGTGCAGCGGCAGTCTGCGCTGCGGCGCTCTTGCCCTTGCCGTTCCCGCCGCCGTTACCGTTCTTCGCAAATGCACCAACCGGCACGGCTAGCGCAGCGATCAGGACACAGATGATGATGACCGACATTCTCTTGCTCATACGGGGCACCCCCTGATGGGCGAACGATGCGTGCACCAGTAGTATCGAACCCGCCTACGTCAGGCTCAACGCGGGCACGAAACCGCCTGTGATGTTCATCACGCCGTCAGGGAATCGGATACTAGACCGAAGGGGTTAGGCGCGCGCCCGGATCTCGTTGCTCAAAGACACGGACTCTGCAAGCGTTGCGCGCGCGAGATACTCCTCTATGGCCACGTCGAGCCCCGACCACACGCCTGCATGCACGGAGCAGGAGATCGTCCGGTCACATACCTGCCCGCGCGTGCAGAGACTCATCGATGCGGGCTCGCCCATGGCGTTGAAGATGTCCAGCATGGAGATTTCCTCAGCCGCTCGGCCGAGCTCCACGCCGCCACCTACTCCTCGACGCGACCGCAGAAGGCCCGATGCTGCGAGATCACGGGCGATGGTGCGCGCGTAGTCATACGGGACGCCCGCTGATTCTGCGGTCCGCTTGACGGTGTCGCGCGCGCCAGAACCCAGTCGAGCTATCTCCACCATCAGACGGATCGCGTAGTCGGTTCGCCAATTGATAGCCACTTGTCGTGCTCCTTAGTCTGCTCCTGATCGTAGGTCTGTCTCGTGTGCCGAAGTTGGAGCTTCAGGTACGGGTCTGCCCACGCCCGCTACGGGTCTGCCCACGCCCGCTCCTCCCAAGTGTAGCACCCGCTGTGATCGGTAAACGAGTACCCGGGCGCTCCGGGAAGCATCCCACAGTCTGGGGACTAGGCTGCTGACGGAAGGGCCTCCACTCTCCTGTCCCAGTGATCGCTCCAGTTACTGTTGTACAACATCACGCTGAATGGAAGTAGTACCGCAGCTCCTTTCTCGCTCCAACTCATG
>JBBREQ010000158.1:0-3656 GCA_038202795.1 Coriobacteriia bacterium
GCTAGCTGCCGCGAGCACTTGTACCGTTGCTTGTGTGAACACTCGAGGCCCAGCCGGCAATTGGACCCCGGACGGCACGGCCGAGCGTGCCGCCCTGCGGCGCGACTACCTACGACTCAGCCCAGCACGGCGGGCCGAGCAGGTGATCGAGCTCTCGAGGTTCATGTCGCGAGTCGCGGACGCCGGGCGACGCCGTCGTGGCCGAGCTTGACATCCGGGGCATTCTCGCTGCCCTGGTCAAAGAGGAGGTTGAGTTTCTCGTCATCGGCGGGCTCGCGGTCGGCTACCACGGCTACGTGCGGGCCACCAAGGACGTCGATGTGGTGCCCGATCCCGACCCCGAGAACCTGGTCAGGCTCGCCCGCGCACTCGACGAAATTAATGCCCGAGTCGAGGGGTCCGATGAATTCGGCGATCAAGAACTTCCCGATCCCCTGGATCCGCAGGCGCTCGCACTGGGCGGAAACTGGGTGCTCGAGACTGAGCTCGGTCGCCTGGACGTCATGCAATGGATTGGCGACAACGCTCTGTGGGCTCAGCTCGCCGAAGGTGCGATTGAAGACGAGATCGCAGGGCTCCGAGTCAGGATCGTCGGCTATGACGACCTCCTTGGGATGAAACAGGAGGCCGGTCGGGCAGAGGACAAGCTGGATATCGAGCGCCTAACCCAAGCACGCGAGCGGTAGGGCCTTCCAAAGAGCGGACGACGGGACTCGAACCCGCTACCTCGAGCTTGGGAAGCTCGCGCTCTACCAGGTGAGCTACGTCCGCGCAGTCCGGATTCTAAGACCGGCGCGGAAGAACCGAGGCGGCGCGCAGAAGGCCGCGCTCGAGCCGTGAGCCGCGCTTCGGCAGCAAGCCGAGCTCACGCATGATCGCGGCGCCGTCGTAGTAGCTGACCAGGTGCCCAACCTTGCCGCTTTCGTCGAGCATCGCCAGGTCGACTCCGGAGCTTCGGATCCTGCGCCCGGTCGCGCGAAGGCCATCAAGCTCCCCGGTGTGCGTCATCGTCGACGCCCACTCGCCGGCGGTGAAGTCATCTCCGTGAGCAGCGCGGACCAACTCGAATTCGAGGTCCGGAAACGCAGACATCACCGAGTCGATGTGACTGCGAATCTCGACCTGGCCGTGCGCAACGACGCCGGCGCCATGGTCGTCGTAGACGCCCTGCGAGGCAAAGAAGTCCGCGACGCGGTCCGGGACGTGCGAGTTCCACGCCTCCAGATACGCCTGCATGAGCTCGTCGCGGCTCTTCGCGCCGCCACGGCTGAGAATTGCCATTACTCAGTTTTAGCAAGCGGCCGGGGGTCTGCGCCTCACTAACCTTGGCCGAGTGAGCGCACGTTCATTTGTCGCCTTCCTGGCAGTCCTGGCAGTGGTCGGACTGCTTGGCTTTGGCCTACTCAGCAAAGGAGACGCGAAGGTCGACCTGGGCCAGAAAGCGCCCGACGGAGCGCTTCCCAAGCTCACGGGGGACGGATCCGGCAGCCTTGCCGACTACCGTGGGCAGTGGGTGCTGGTCAACTTCTGGGCCTCGTGGTGCGTGCCTTGCCGCGATGAGTCGCCTGCATTGGAGAGCTTCTATCAGCGCCATCGCGCCCAGGATTTCACCGTGCTCGGCATCGACACCCGGGATCTGACCGGCGACGGCCAGGACTTCATCGAGCGCTACGGGATCAGCTATCCGCAGCTGCGCGACGGCAACGGCGACAGTGCCCGGGATTTCGGAACCACGGGCGTGCCGGAGTCCTTCCTCGTGGACCCGAAGGGCAAGTTTCAGCTGATCCGCCGCGGCCCCGTCGACCGCGCCTATCTGAACCGCTACGTAGCGCCGCTGATCGAGAGGGGAACGTGAAACTCGTTCGGGCACCTCTGATCGCGTTGCTGGTCGTTTCCCTGACGGCGCCCGCCGCCTCTGCCGCAGAGCCGCAGCGCGCCTCGCTGCCCGACATCGAGGACGAGGTGATGTGCCCGATCTGCGGCACGCTGCTCGAGCTCTCCGAGTCGCCGCAGGCCGACCGAGAGCGGGTCTTCATTCGCGAGCAGATCGCGGTGGGAAAAAGCAAGGCGCAGATCAAGGACACCCTGGTCGCCCAGTACGGCCAGGAAGTGCTGGCCACCCCCGGGGGCTCCGGGTTCGACCTCAGCGCCTACCTGGTTCCAATCGCCGCCTTTCTCTTTGCTGGGGTTGCGCTCACCCTCGGTGTACGGCGATGGAGGCGGTCAGAAAGGCCAAAGGAGCCCACACCGGCCGCACCGGAGGGTGGCGATGCCGAGCGGCTGGAATCCGATCTGGCTCGCTACGACCTCTAGATCGCCTTCGCCCGGACTCGATATGGGTCAGGGGTATCTGGGCTTAAGCGGCTACCAATGAGGCGGCAAGCGTGGAGTTGGCGTCCCCTGGGACGACCAACAAGGTCGGGGCGCTCGGCTTCCACCCGGCGCCTCGAGGCGCTCGATCACCCGGACGGTCTGCTGGTCATGGAGCGGACCCAACTCCAGCATGTGATCGGGCTCAGGGAGTCCGCCCAGCTCCTCGAAAAAGACCTAGGACATGACCGGGTCGTAGCGCTGCGCGGTGTGATCCAGCGAGTGCTCGACATCGGACAACCACTCGCGACCACGAGGCCGGTAGGACGACCAAGGAGTCGCTCCAGTGCGGCTTTTGGCAGCAAGAGCCCGTGTCGTCTGCCCAAGACGCACACACACAAGTATTCCGTCAACGCTCGTGAGCAACTCAAGCATGTCCCCTCCTGGCAGTAGGGGGTGCTATCGAAGGATCACCAAATCGTATGCGCCTCCGACCTGCCTAACAAAGTCTGCAAGGTGCTCAGACCCCAATAGCTCTGCAGCAGCGCGCAGAAGGCATAGACGCCGCGCCGCGAGGAATCGACCCAGCGCCGGTCGCCGTGGCGGCCGGCGAGCGCCGCGCCCGCCGCGAAGAGCGCGGTCAGAAATGCGAGGGCCAGAGCCGCGCGGCCCAGCTCTAGGTCAGGAATTGCGCTCCTCCGAGAATTTCGACGGGCACTTGGTGATCAAGCAGCTGCGAGGGCTCCTTGGCCTCGGTCGAAGCACTGAACGACGTGTAGACGAGGACGGCGGCGGGATTCCAGTTCTTGCCGCAGTTCTACTGACCGTTGCGCTCGTTCCAGCGGCCCGCGCGGCCACGCCGGCAGCACAGGATGAGTACAACCCGTATCAGCCGTACCAGCCCTATCAGCCGTACAACCCCAATACGCCGGGGGGCACCACGAACCAGCAGCAGGTGGCTGCGGGCACTGGCTCCGGCGGCTCCGGCGGTCAGGGACAGAACGCCAACGCCGAGCCACCCGGCGCCGCCGGCACCGAGGCGCAGGCAGGCAGCGGGGGCACGCTGCCGTTCACGGGCTATCCGATGACGACACTGGTCTGGGTCATGCTTGGGCTGATCGCGGGCGGGATCGTGTTGCGGCTCGGACTCGCGACCGCGAAACGGCTTTCCGTTCGATCTCACTGACCGCGAGCTACGTGGTCGCGTCGGCGACGACCTCGGCGACCCGCTCAGCCGCCTTCCCGTCCCACATCGGCGGTGGCTCCGCCGGCTTGTCCCTGGCGCCGATCAGGTCCGGGATCTCGGAGATCCGCTCCGGATCGAGGCCGAGAAGAGTGTTTGTGCC
>JBBREQ010000159.1:0-3655 GCA_038202795.1 Coriobacteriia bacterium
AGTGCGTGATCGCGCTGCGGACTTCGGAGAGCGACCTTTCCAAGGTCGGGTACGGGATCCTGGCGTTGGTGCTGGCGGCGATCACCCTGCTCGCCAAGCCGGCCGGCTAGTCGCGCCTACAGCCCCATCTGCTTGCCGAGGATCTCCTTCATGAGGTCCGAGCCTGGCACGGGCGAGCACACTGGATCACCCGCGGCCATCAACCCGCTGCAAATGGACCTGTTCGAGTCGGAGGCGGATGACCGGACGTGATCGGCGCAGCTCGGTCTGATGTGTCCGTTTTGTGTCCGCCGGGGTCTCGTCAGGTGGATTTGACCTCGAGGCTGTCGGCTTGTGCGGTTGGGACTGGCTAGAAATAAGCTGAATAACTGAACAGTCTTTCAGCTAATATCCTCGGCCATGAGCCACGGCGCTGTCGCTGATCCAAGCGAACTCCTCGACCACGATGTCGCACGTCAGGTCTCCGAGACCTTGCACGCTCTCTCGACCCCAAGCCGTCTGCGGATCCTCGGCCAACTGCATGAGGGTTCCTGCTCGGTCGGCGAGCTTTCTGAAGCGATCGGGATGGAGCCCTCGGCCGTTTCCCACCAGCTGCGCATCCTTCGCCACCTCGGCCTGGTGACCGGAGAGCGCGATGGTCGACGGGTCGTCTATGAGCTTCACGACGAGCACGTAGGCCAGTTGCTGGAGGAAGCGATGTCCCACGTCGAGCATCTGCGCCTCGGCCCAGGCGCATCTACCGTGAGCAGTGCGGAGTTGGTCTCCTAACCCGCGTGGCATCGACGCCATCCCACTCACATGGCCCCGGTGGGCACGGCCACTCCCACGGGCTCGTGGACAGAAGCATCAAGCGCTCGCGCGAAGGGTTGCGCGCGGTCGGGCTCTCGCTCGCCGTACTCGGAATCGCCGCGCTTGTCCAGACGGTCATCTTCGTCGCCAGCGGCAGCATCGCCCTGCTCGCCGACCTGATCCACAACTTCGGCGACGCCGCTACCGCGATTCCGCTCGGCATCGCCTTCTTGCTCAGATCCGAGCGAGCGGAGCGATATGCCGGGCTTTTCGTAGTTGCCGCCATCTTCATCTCTGCATGCGTCGCGGGAGCCGAAGCGGTCTCGCGCCTGATCCATCCCCAGACCCCGACGCACCTGCTCGCCCTCGCGGGGGCGGGAGCTATCGGGTACGCGGGAAACTGGGCCGCAGCGCAGATCCGGACTCGCGCCGGCCGGACTCTCGACAGCCCTGCGCTGATCGCCGACGGCAACCACGCCCGGGCCGACGCCTACGTCAGCCTGGCAGTGATCGCCAGCGCGGTTGTCGTAGCTCTCGGGCTGTCGATCGCCGACCCGCTGATCGGCCTTGGGATCACGGCTGTGATCCTCAAGATCACTTGGGACTCCTGGCAGACGGTTCGCGGGCGCCACGGCCGCCGCTAACAGATGTCGCAGCACGAGTCGCCACGCCAAGCCTCGCGACCCTCATGGACCGCGACACCGGCGATCAGCAGGGCGGCGGCGGGATCAGCCCACCACCAGCCGAGCACCGCGTTGGCCCCCAGACCCACAAGCAAGCCGGCAGAGAGGTAGGCGCAGAGCAAGTTCTGGCGACCCTCGCTCCTGGTGGCCGACGAGTTAAGACGCTCGCCGACCTGTGCTTTGGCTGCGGCCAGGGCGGGCATGGTGGCCAGCGTCACTGCGGCCAGGCCGATGCCGACCCAGCTGGTTTGCGGATGGTCTGCGTTGACCAACGTGCGGGTCGCCTCCACGGCGACGTAAGCGGCGATTACGTAGAAGCTGGCCGCGATCAGCCGCTGCGCTCGCAGCTCGGCGGTGGCTGAGCTTGCTCGAGCATCGGCGAACCTCCAGATGACAATGAAGCCCGCGAAGGCCTCGACCACGCTGTCCGCCCCGAACCCGATTAGTGCAATCGATCCCGCGGCCACGCCGGCGATCACAGCGACCGCTGCCTCGATTGCGTGCCAGCCGATGCCAAGCCGCGCCAAAAGGCGGGCGCGGCGTACGAGCCGATCGTGCTCGCCGACCGCTATCGGCTGGGCTACCTCCAGCTGAATCGAGGCTTGCTCCATGCTCAAGAGAATAGGGACGCCAGGACTACGTCAAAAGACGCTCGCCGGGAGCTGTGGAGCTCTGGGGCCCTGCACTAGCAGGCGCTCAGCCGGCGCTGCCTGCCGGGTTGTGCCGCGCCCAGGCCACGATGTTGTCGGAGTCCTTGATCACCTCGTTGTTGTCGAGGACAAGTACCGGGACCCAGCTCTCGCCGGTCAGCCGCCTGACCTCCTTGCGACCACTCGTGACGTCGGGTAGCCGTGCGAAGCCGTAGGACTTCACTACCTCCGGCGAGTGGCCGGCTTCCTTTAGCGCGTCGTAGGCCTTCTTGCACGGGTGCCTCCCCGGGCGCCACGAGTCGCCACGCCTCGGCCACGGGACGGGGAAAGTTCCCCAGCAGACGTAGAGCTTCACGGCGATTTTCGAGCTGCGCCGAGGATGTGAGGGGTCACTAGGATCTCCACCGGCGAGGTGCGAAACGGAAATCGGCGAGAGCGTTCGATTTCAAATCCCGCCTCCTCGATCGCCCCATTGGTGTCTCGCGCGGCGTGGCAACCGCCCGCGACTAGCGGCCAGAAAGTGTGGTCTGCAAAGCGCTGGGCCCGCGAGAGGCTGCCGTTGGCGATCACGTGTTCCAGGAACCGCAGCTCGCCGCCGAGGCGGATAACACGGCGCAGCTCGTCCAACGCCCTTGATTGATCGCTTACCGAGCAGAGAACGAAGCAGGCGACGCCGGCGTCGAATGAATCGGGATCGGCGGGCAGCGCCTCGGCAACGCCTTCGACGACATCAATGTCGACCGCCGCGTCGGCCGCTTTTTCGATTGCGCGCTGCCGAAGGTACTTCTCGGGCTCGACGGCGAGGACGTGAGAGACGGAGGATGGGTAATGCTCGAAGTTGTGACCGTTGCCGGCCCCAACCTCGATCACGCGTCCGGACAATCCAGACAGCAGCTCTTCGCGCAGTGGCCCCTCTTCGTCCTGGGCGGACGCTGTCAGCCGCTCGTAGACCCGCGCGAAGATCGGATGGCGAACCTTGGGGGGCTCAGCCGCCCCAGAAGTGATGGCGCGCCCGCCGCTCTCGTTTGCTGCGGCATCAGCTGTAGTCATCTCGTCACCCTTCCTCTCCGCTCGCACATTCTCCCGCCAACCCTTTCTGCGCGTTGCCGGTGAGTGTGTGAGAACCCGCACGGACAGACGCTGCGCTTTGGTCAAGGCGTGAATCGGACCTGAGAAAAGAGCTCGACGGCCACGATCACAACCATCAGCACGCTCATGCGAGCTGAGGTCGCTGCGTCCGCTGATCACTGCGGAGCGTAGAGCCGCACCTCTTCCTCCTTGCCCTTTAGCGGTATTGCCGGCCGCTGCTCCCAGGTGTCGTGGTCAGTGAGCCGGGAGCGCGTCGCATCAGTGATCAGCACGTCATCGTCCGTCTCGCGAGTTGCCGACTCGACCCGCGCTGCCGTGTTTACGACGTCTCCGATCACGGTGAAGTCGAGCCGGCCCCCTCCACCGATAGTCCCGGACATGACGTAGCCGGAGTTGATCCCGACGCCGACGCGCAGCTCGCCCCGGTACGCATCGCGCACCGCA
>JBBREQ010000160.1:0-3621 GCA_038202795.1 Coriobacteriia bacterium
CCGGTGGGCCAGAAGTCGCCTTCGCTCGCACCCACCCCACGCTTGTCGTAGCGCAAGGACCCGATGCCGTTCTCGGCGAGGCGCATCGCGAGCTGGCGCATGACATCGATGGGGAGCTTCTTGTGGTTTTCGTCTCGGTCGACCATCCCCGAGCCCACGATCAGGACCACCGCGGGGCAGGGGCTGGGCGAGTCCGGGCGGGTCAGAGTCCCCGCCAAAGTGAGACCGGCCGAGACGAACGTCACTTCTTGGTGCGTGGTCACTTCACTACCTCCTCGTCAGGGGGGAGCACGAGGGTCCCCTCGATGATGCGTTGCGCGCGCGCCTTGGCCTCGTCCACGGTGATCTCGCTGCCGAGAGGCCCGAACATGCGGCCCGAGATGATGAGCGAGACAAGGCCGTGCGAGATGGCCCAGAGACCGGCATCCACCAGTTCAAGCGCGGCGCGTTGTTCCTCGGGGATGCTGATGAAGATCTGCGCGATCAGTTCGCGATCGCGGTCGAGCCATGCGCTGCGCAGTTTCAGGCGACGTGAGTCGACGGGCTTCTCGGCGGGGTGCTCGAACATGAGTCGGTACATGTTGGGATGCTCGATGCCCCAGGCGAGGTATGCCGAGACGCGGCGGCGTAGCGCGGCGACCGGCGAGAGGCCCACCTCGGCGGCGTCCTGGGCCTGGGCGAACCACTCGAAGGAGCGGTCGATGGTCGCCTGCAGGAGCTCGTCTTTGTTCTTGTAGTAGAGGTAGATCGTGGTGCGCGTGTAGCCCAGGCGATTGGCGACCTCGAGAAGCGCGAGGTTCTCGGCACCCTTCTCCTCCACGATGGCTGCGGTCTCGCGCAGGATGTCGTTCGCGATGTGCAGGTTGGCCGGTCGAGCCATTTCGGATCACTTCCCATCATTGTTGACATGGTGTAAGTTACAGGATGTCATTCTGAAGTGCAAGGCAGATTCCGATGCACCACGGAGGTTCCGATGAACACCACGCACGCCCTATCCTCGCCCGCCCCGCAGGCGGACGCCGCCCGAAAGGTCGACTGGCGGCTCGTCTCCATCTTCTACGGCATGTCCCTCGTGTGGGTGTCTCTCGTGGCGCTGGGCGTGCACCTCGCAGGCGGGAACATGAGCGCGACGACGGCTCAGCTCACCTTTCAGCTCACGATCGCGTTCCTGTACATGCCCGCGCCGCTCGTCGCCGCCCTCATCGCCGAGAAGATCGGCAAGCGCCGTCCGCTCATCCGCACGACCTTCGCAGGCTTCGGCCGAAAGCTGCCGCGGCTGCTCCTCACCTTCGCGGGCATCACCGCTGCGATCTATGCGGCCTTCCTGCTGTTCGCGTTCGTGCTGGGCAACGTCGCGCACGTGCCCGGCGTGGGGCAGCTCGTCACATCGCAGGCCCAGCTCGAGCAAAGCGTCGCCGCCTTGGTCCCTCTCGGCAAGGGTCAAGGCGACCCCTCGGCACCGACTCCCGCCCCCAACTTCCCGCCGCTTGGCCTCATGTACGTACTAGCGCTGGTCAGCGGGCTAACGGCCGGGCTCACCATCAACGGGCTGTTCGCGTTTGGCGAGGAGTACGGATGGCGCGGGTTCCTGATGGACGAGCTGCGGCCGCTGGGCGACGTGCGCGCGAACCTGGTGACCGGCGTCCTGTGGGGCCTCTGGCACGCGCCCGTCATCCTGATGGGATACAACTTCGGGCCCCATCGGCTCCTCGGCATCCCCGCGATGGTCGTGCTGTGTACGGCGCTCGCGTTCCTGCTGTGGCGTGCGCGCCAGTTCACGGACTCGCTACTAGCGCCGGCGATCCTGCACGGCTCGTTCAACGCCTGCGGGGGTTTCTTCGTGCTGCTGGTCGCGAGCAGGAATCCGCTTGTGTCGCTGCCGGTGGGGTTGCTGGCCGCAGCGGCGTTGGCGCTGGTCGCGCTCGTGTTCTGGAAGTGGAGCGCTAGGCGTTTGGCCGAGGGGGCCTCAGAGTAGCCGCACGCCTTCGAACCGGGCGTGCGCCCTCGCATCTGCCGAGAACAGCACGGCCCCCAGTTCGTCAGCGAGTGCGGGGGCGAGTGCGTCGTAGAAGCTGCAGCCAAGGTGGTCGCACTGCTCGAAGGCGGAGGTGGCCAGCCGATCGTCAAGCCCGACTGCGGTGAGCCGAGCGGCAGCGAGACTGCCCCACGCCGCCCTACCGAGCGACGGACCGCCGCGTCGGACCGCCACGCCTACCACCTCGTGAAGGAAATGCGCCGCGACGACGATGCGTGCACGCCCGTCTTGGTGCGCTTCGAGCAGCTCGATTGCCGCGTCGCGACCGGCCTCGGGTTTGATCCACTTCACCCCCACCGATGAGTCGAGCACGAAGATCGGTGCGTCAGACATCGATGGCGTCTTCCTTGGCAGGCGTCTGCGGTGAGGGCGACTCGCCGCGGATGTCGTCGAGATACTCGACGCCGAGACGCTCATCGCTCCCCCACTGGGCCGCGATGCTGTCGAACCCCGACAGCGCTGCAGCAACGCTTTCGCGGCGCTGTATCTCGCGCGCTGCGGTCTCGCGTGAGGCGACGTAGTGCGCTGCGGCCTCCTGGATGAGGAAGCTGCGCGAGACGCCGTCCGATGCTGCGAGCGCGTCGATGCTCGCGGCAAGGCCCTCGGGCAGGGAGATGCTGAGCTTCTCGGCGGGCATGGCGGGCTCCTTGGCGGTAATACCATATGGTCGTACCAACGGTACTACTCTCAGATCTGGAAGTCCAGCTTGCTGCCCTCCACGTTCCGTGGCTTCAAAGCGTCCGGGCGCGACGAGCTGTCCGCTTAGGTCCGGCCGACCGCTCGTGCTTTGGGCCGAGGAATCGGCCTGCCTTCGTCGCGCGCTGCGGCCAGCCATGCGTCGCGGGCGACCTCAACTTGGGCCAACGCCTCAGCAGGCGTCTGCCCAAACGCCGAGCAGTGCGCGAGTTGAGGGATCTCAGCGATGTACCCGTCGTCCTCGGCACTGTAGAAGATGATGATCTCGTAGTCGCTCATCAGCGTACCTCCATCTTCAGACTATACCGCGCCACGAGGCTCATGAACTGCCGCACCTGATACGGCTTCGCCCGTCCGCCAACGTCCTGTAGGTTCAGCAGTTCGGGAACGCCCCGGCGCGTGAAGACGTGATGACTTCCCGAGACCCTGGCAAGCCTGAACCCGAAGGCGGTGGCCAGGCTGCACAGGTCGGCGAATCGGACATCGAGAGACCCAGCCTCGATGGATCGCAGCGTCTTCTTCGGATTCACTGAACCGCCCCCTGCCGTGTACTGACACGCCAAGGCTAGGCGGTGGGACTTGCCGACTGCTTGCCAAGTTCTTGCCCTACGGCGGGCGGCGACTCATCCGACGCGTCAGCGCGTACGGGTCGCTCCTAGAACTCCAACCCCGCCACCCGGTCGAACAACACCCCAGTCCGCGTCAGAAACTCGCGCGGGTCGAAGCACTTCTCGACGGTCGCGAAGTCGAGCGGGAACTCGCCGTGCGTGGACGCGCTCGCCTCCAGGTAGTCCCGGAACCCCGGCCCCGGCACCGCTTGCTGGATGTCGTCCCACACCTTCATCGCCGCTTCCTGCACGATCGCGTACGCGTCCTCGCGCAGCATGCCG
>JBBREQ010000161.1:0-3619 GCA_038202795.1 Coriobacteriia bacterium
AGATGAAGCCGTTCGAGTTCATGGTGTCCGAGTCGCAGGAACGCATGCTCGCGGTTGTGGAGCCCGGCAAGCTCGATGCCGCCATGGCTGTCTGCGAGAAGTGGGGCCTGCGCTCGACTGTCATCGGCACTGTCACCGACACGGGTCGTTTCGTGGTGCGTGAGGCCGACGATATCGTCGCCGACATGCCCGCAGCCACACTCGCGCACGACGCGCCCATCTACGATCCCGCCATGGAGCGCCCGGCCTACCTCGACGAGCTGCAGGCCTTCGACGCATTCGCCGA
Source organism: Coriobacteriia bacterium (assembly GCA_038202795.1). GTDB lineage: Bacteria > Actinomycetota > Coriobacteriia > Anaerosomatales > PHET01 > PHET01. The sequence continues at coordinate 287 of JBBREQ010000161.1, forward strand.
GCTGGATCTGCCGACCGAGCAGGAGCGCCTCAGCGAAGTGCTTCTCGGCCTGCTGGCCAGCCCCAACATCTGCTCGCGCCAGTGGATCTGGCAGCAGTACGACCACCAGGTGATGCTCAACACGGTGGTGCTGCCGGGCAGTGACGCTGCGGTGCTGCGGATCGGCGATACCGGCCGAGGCGAGATGACGGATCGCGCGATCGCGGCCTCCAGCGACTGCAACGGCCGCTACTGCTACCTCGACCCCTACACGGGCGCGCAGATCGCGTTCGCCGAGGCCGCCCGCAACGTGGCGTGTTCCGGCGGTGAGCCTGCAGCCATCACCGACTGCTTGAACTTCGGCAATCCTGAGAAGCCCGAGGTGTTCTGGACGTTTTACGAGGCTATTCGCGGCCTTTCGGATGCCTGCAAGTTCTTTGGCGTGCCGGTCATCTCCGGCAACGTGAGCTTCTACAACGAGAGCTTCGGCTCGCCGATCTACCCTACCCCCACCGTGGGCCTCGTGGGTCTGCTCGACCACGTCGACCAGCACTGCACCGCCGCGTTCAAGGACGAGGGCGATGTGATCGTGCTTGTGGGCGAGACGCTCGCGGAGCTGGGCGGTAGCGAGTACCTGAAAGTCGAGCACGAGACCGTCGCGGGCATGCCGCCAGCACTGGACCTGGAACTCGAGCGCGACGTGCAGCGAGCGGTCATCGCCGGCATCCGCGGGGGACTCATCAAGAGCGCGCACGACTGCAGTGAGGGCGGCCTCGCCGTCACGCTGGCCGAATGCTGCGTTGCCGGTGGCCTGGGTGCGGACGTTCACCTCGACGACGAGCTGCCCCCCGTCGCTTCACTGTTCGCCGAGTCACAGAGCCGCATCGTGGTGACCACCGCGGAGGCGGACGCCGAGAAGCTCGTGGAGGCACTCGGTAAGGCTGGCGTCCCCTACAGCGTGGTCGGTGCCGTGGGAGGGCACCACCTGAGCATCTGCGAACGCCTCGATGTCTCGCTCGACGAGATCCGGGACGCATACGAGCCCACGCTCGAGCGGCTCGTGCACGGCCAGGACTAGCGCGGCAGACACGATCGATAGACCAACGCCGCCTTTGCGCAAGGGCGCGGACCGGAGACATGACTCGCCGCTGTGCCATTAGTGGTCATTCATCCCTGTCTGCGCTACTCTCGACGGCACTCGGTGTTTCGGGGGGTTCAACTGCGCTTCACAGGGAGCTCGGGGCAATCGTGTCTCGAGCGGATGGAGGGGGCGACTCACGTGGCGAGGTCATTTCGGTCCGCACGTCTGTTCTCGGTCGCGGGCAATGCAGCGAAGATCGCACTAACGGTCGCGCTGCTCGTTCCAAGCGCGGCACCGGTCATTGCGTTCGCGGCGGGAGCGGTGAGTCGGCCCCAGACGCAGAGCTTCGTGCACGCTCGGCCAGCTCCATTCGAAGCTGCGTCAGCGCCCGCGAAGAGCCGCAAGCGCAAGTCGACTCTCGACGAGAAGCGCGAACGCCGGAGCACGAACTCGGACTCGGGAATGCTCACGGGCGGTACGCGCAAGCTCAAGGCCGGGGCGTATACCCCCGGAGAGGTCATCGTCCGCTACAAGGCGAGCGCATCGGCACTCTCCAGGCGCGCCGCCGATACCAAAGCCGGCGCGGCCACTGTCTCAACGCTGGGCCGCACCGTGCCCGGTCTCGCCAAAGTCCGCCTCGCGAAGGGCGTCTCGGTTGAAAAGGCGGTTCGGGCCTACAACAAGCAGCCGGGTGTCAGCTACGCAGAGCCCAACTACCGGATTTCTGTGTCGGCTCTGCCGGACGATCCCAGGCTGGGAGAGTTGTGGGGCCTCAACAACACCGGCCAAGAGGGCGGAACTGCGGATGCGGACATCGACGCACCAGAGGCGTGGGGGAGCACGACGGGTTCGAGTGACGTCGTCGTAGCGGTGATCGACACCGGCGTCGACTACACACATCCGGACCTCTCGGCAAACATGTGGAAGAACCCCGGCGAGATTGGCGGCGACGGGATTGACAACGACAGCAACGGCTACGTCGACGATGTCTACGGAATCGACACCGTAAACGGGGATTCGGACCCCTTCGACGACCACAACCACGGCACACACTGCGCCGGCACGATCGGCGCCAGCGGTGACAACGGCGTGGGAGTTGTGGGAGTTAACTGGAACGTCAAGCTCATGGCGCTGAAGTTTCTGGATGCTGACGGCTATGGTGACACGTCAGACGCCATCTCCGCGATCGAGTACGCGAATGCCAACGGCGCAGATGTCTTGAGCAACTCATGGGGAGGCGGCGACTACAGCGAGGCGCTTTCCGATGCAATCGCGAGTCTCGACAAGCTGTTCATTTGTGCTGCAGGCAACGATTCTCAAAACACCGATCAGAGCCCGCATTATCCGTCTTCATACGATGCACCGAACGTCGTGTCCGTTGGTGCCAGCAACCGTGAGGACGGCATGGCATGGTTCTCAAACCGCGGCGCCACGAGCGTGGACGTGTTCGCGCCCGGAGAGGACGTGCTCAGCACGGTTCCAAATGCGGCCTATGAAGAGATGAGCGGCACGTCGATGGCCACGCCGCATGTAGCAGGCGTCGCCGCGCTGCTGTTGTCGTCGAGCCCAGGCGCGAGCTGGCAGACCCTCAAGTTGGCGCTCATGGGCACCGCCGAAGCGAAGGATCCGTTCACCGGAACGTGCTTGGCGGGTGGCCGCGTGAACGCTCGCGATGCGCTGGACACAGTTGCTGAGCCTCCTGGGGTGCTCCAAGGGATTATCAGCCATGCTGGCGCCCCGGTGTCAGGCGTAATCGTCTCGGTGGGGTCTACGCTTTTCGATATCACCGACGGAAGTGGCGCGTATTCGATTACAGGCATCACTCCCGGCGCCCATTCGTTGACGACTAGCCATCCCGACTACCTTGACAGGGTCGCGCAGGGCGTCATGGTGCCGACCGGTGCCACGGTCACGCAGAATCTCGAGCTTCAGACAGCCGGTCACATCACCGGTACCGTCACCGCCCAGGTGGGCGGTGCACCGATCGGGGATGTGTGGGTGAGTGTCTACGAGCGGTACGATGAGGACGGCGACGTCTGGTGGGATGAGATCGCGGGTGGCAACAGCGCAGCCGACGGCACCTATGACGTGGGCGGCCTCGCCACCGGCACCTACCGCGTCGGCTTCTATGACGATTCGGGTGCCTACCTACGCGAGTACTACAACGACGCCACCTCGGTCGAGTCGGCCACCGACGTACCGGTGACCGCGGGTTCGACGACCGGGAACATCCACGCCGCACTCGCGACAGCCGGTGACATCACCGGTACCGT
>JBBREQ010000162.1:0-3614 GCA_038202795.1 Coriobacteriia bacterium
TCCGCAACTTGACCAACTACATCGCCAGATCGCTGCTCGAAACCGGAGGATTCAGACCCCGACTACACCCTGGATTGTGAAGAGCCCGCAAAGGGATCAGCGGCTGCTCGCCTACGACTCGGTTAGTACGGGGTGGAAGTAGTCGAAGAGAGCCGAGTCGATGGGCCCGGTAAACCGCAATCGCATGCGCACAACATCGAGGGGGACGCCGCCTGCGCCCCGCATGGTGGTCTGCTCAGCCGCGTCTGAAGTGGCCTGGCCGAGGTAGTAGAAGTCGGTCCCTTCCGCGTCGTCCTTCTTGACGAAAACGTGGATGTCGACGTCGTTGTCGACAATGGCGCGCACCTCATCGCTGGCGAGTGTCCTGCGGCTACGCGTGTACCAGCGCATGGTGGTGGTATCGAGCAGCTCATCCTCGTATGCGGTGCTCGCCACGATCTCCTCCGACTTATGCAGAGTCACGAAGATCGCGCAGGAAGCGGTCTTCCGATTCACTCGATAGCCGTAAAGGGTGGATGTCCACTTGCGTGGCCAGCAGAGCAGGCGAGTGACCTCCTTGCGGGAATACTGACGCCCAGTCGTAAACGGCTGGGCATCGGCGTAGCGCTTTGTCACTAGCTGAAGGCCGGTTTTGATGAGGTCCTGAACCGCCGCGGCGAAGGCAGCGGAGTGGCGGACGGAACCCTCCACTGTCGGAGTGAGGCTCACTCTCCCATCGGTGTCCACCCGAACGACTCCATGCTCATAACGCTTCTGGTCTGCTTCGGCGTGTTCGGCAAGAGACAGGGTGTCGATGGCGCTGGAGACGTGCCGTGAGTCTGCTGGAAGGCCGGCGCTCGCAAGGACTTCGGCAATTCCCTCTCGGCTCATGGGGCCACGCTGAACCAGGGCTTGCAACAGGACGAACTCGTGGGCACGTTTCGCCGTCATCACTTCGTGTGAGAGCAGGTCGAGCGCCTTACGCTCGGGCGGCGTCAACCCAGACGGCACGCGCAGGACCCGTTCAACCAGGGCCGGATAGCTGGAGTCTTTGGTGGCCAGGAGGACTGGGTCGACCGAATCGAATCGCAGGAAGTCTGAGAGTGCAGGCACTTTGCCTAGGCGATTCCGCAGTGTCTCGATAGCGTTCTTGAGGTTCTGGATGCTGTCCAGCCGCGCAGTGACGATGGACTTGAGGACTCGTTCCTGCGAGACCCGATCGAACCGGACGCTGGCCAAGCCAGGGAGCACGCCGGCTTCCTCCGCGGCGATCAAGTGCTGCTTGAGGGACTCCTTGTTTAGCGATTCGTCCCCGAACAGCGCGATCGGGATGAGGTAGTTGTTGGTGTAGTTGCCGATGAAGTCCAGCACGATCACGCATTCCTTGCCGGCAAGCTTGCGCAGGCCGCGACCGAGTTGCTGGACGAAGACGATTGCCGACTGGGTCTGACGCAGCATGATGATCTGGTTCACCGAGGGGATGTCGACCCCTTCGTTAAAGACGTCGACGGTGAGGATGTAGTCGAGCTGTCCGGACTCGAGCTCTTCGACAGCCCGCTCACGAACGGGGATGGGGTCGGCGCCGCTGAGGAAAAGAGTGCGGAGCGGTCTTCCGCGAAGCGTTCGCAGGTTGAGCGCATCCGCGAGCTGGCGCGCTTCCTCACGCCGGCTGCAGAAGATCAGGCCCCGTGGCTGGACGCTCGCCTGTCCGTAGACCTCGATCGAGTTGATCAGGTGGCTGACCCGCTCGGGCGAGATGAGGACCTTCAGGTCGGCTTCCTCGTTGAGGGTCTCGCCGGAGGACAGGGTGATGTCGGCGACGCCGTAGTAGTGGAAGGGGCAAAGCATGTCCTCCTCGAGGGCGCGGTTCAGCCGGATCTCGTAAGGGACGTTGTAGTCGAATAGCTCAAAAACGTTGAAACCATCGGTGCGCTCGGGGGTTGCGGTCATTCCGAGCAAGAACTCAGGGGTGAAGTGATCGAGCACCCGCTGATGTGTCACCGCGCCGGCACGGTGGGCTTCGTCGAGCACGATGTAATCGAAGGCGTCCGCGGCGAAGTCGGCTAGCACACGGGGCTGGGACAGGGTTTGGACTGTGGCGAACACGTACCGTGCGTCCGACTCCTTGGTACCGCCGGAGAGCTTGCCGTAGTCCGTGGCGGGGCCACCGAGCACGAGTTTGTATTCCCGGATAGTCCGGTCGAGGATCTGTTCGCGATGGACGATGAAGAGCAGCCGTTTAGCCCCGAACTCGCGTACGTCGAGTGCCGACAGCATGGTTTTGCCGGTGCCAGTGGCCGAGATCACGATCGCCCGGCTGGCGCCGCTCGCGCGTACGGCGGCGATCGCGGCCAACGCGTCCAACTGCATGGCGTTCGGAACGATGTCGGACGGCGTGAGTACACGGGAGAGGTCGGGCCGATCTCGAACTGGACGGGTGGCGGGCGCGACATAGCGCAAAGCGTAGGCGGCGATCCACTCCTGAGTCAGAGGCACGGAATCGGCAATCTGCTCCTCAACCAGCTTGGAAAACTGGCTGGCAAGGTCGCTTCCACGCGCAGCGGTGACCTTTAGGTTCCACTCGTGATTGGTCACAAGCGCGTTTTCGGTCAGGTTGGAGCTACCCACCATTGCGGTGACTGCGTCCACGTGCTCGAAGATGTAGCCCTTTGGATGGAATGCCGGCGACTGGTGCAGGCGAACCTCGATGCCGAGCTGCTCCAGGTTCATCAGTTCCACAAAGGACGCGGGGGAGTTGAAGGCTAGGTAATCCGACGTGACGATTCGTCCGGTTCCGGTGAAGTCGACTAGTTCCTGCTTGAGCAGCGCTAGCGCGCGTGGAGTCACAAAGGCGACCGAAAAGAGGAATGCTTCGCACTTGGAGAGTTCCTCGCGCAGGATCCGCAGGACTGATTCACCCGGGCCATTGAGAACTACTTGCGGATGATGCTGTCGCGGCGAGCGGACGTCATCGGCAAGGTAGCCGAAGCGAATGTCAAGGGCAAGAGGTTCCGTCCATGAGAAATCAGCCGTCATGTGAAGTCGCTCTGGATCTGGCGGACGGCCGGAACGTCAGCTGGAGCCCAATCCAGGGTCGCGAGCTCACCTGGTGAAAGCCACACAGAGGCCATGTGCTCCGAGAGCTTCGGCTTACCGCCTACCAAAGAGCAGTAGAAAGTGGTCAGGCTAACGACAGCAAAGTCGTATTCGTGCTCGGTTGTGATCACCTTGGCGCCAACTTCGACCGGGCAGCCGAGCTCCTCTCGGATCTCGCGAGAGAGCGCGTCGCGCGGCATTTCTCCACCCTCAAGCTTCCCGCCGGGGAACTCCCAGAAGCCGGCCAGGCTGCCTCGTCCGCGCTGTGTGCAGAAGACCTGGCCAGCCTGGACGATGACGGCGCCCACGACTTCGATGTGCCTCTTTGCTCCGTCTAGCTCACGCTTCACTGGCTGCATGCGCCTAGTTTGTCGGAAAGAGCTGAACATCGTGTGCCCAAAGGGCCGGGGTGATGGACTTAATGAGCCTCCTGGCGGCGGGCACGTGACAGGTGGGGCGCAGCGCCTCTCGGCTGGCCGTCCCTGGACATGAAGCCGTCACTGAGATGACCAGCCCGCTTGGCTAACTGTGTGGAGCGC
>JBBREQ010000163.1:0-3599 GCA_038202795.1 Coriobacteriia bacterium
CGGGGTTCCGTGCTGTCCGGCGCCGTGCCAAGTACAGGTCAACGATTGATTCCCACAGGGGGCGACGGTGAAGTGCAAAGTTCGATGTGCCAGGTTGAGACGGGGACAAGTTGAAGTCCCTGTGCGTGCGGACCGGCGGGGCGCACGCCCGCCGCCCTTCTGTAGGCACCTCAGGTACCCACATGGTGCCGATCCGCAGCCCCTTGGGCAGCTCACGTACCGCACACCCATCAACCCCGACGCGCGACGCCCCTAGCCTGCTGGCGAAGCAGGTCAAGCCTCGGTACCCGAGCGCCGCGTGGGGAATCGGCCTCGGCACGTCACGCGTCCACACCGACCTAGCCAGCACCGCCTTGCCGAGTGAGGTACGTCTGGGACGAGTCCTCCCGGGAGGACTAGCGGGGCGCTTGTTGGTGGCGCACCCTCTCGTCACCTTGCGCAATGGCTCATATGAGCACGCCTGCGAAGAAGGGGCCCGCGAGACCGGTCGCGATCGTGACCGGAGCCAACCACGGCATCGGCGCGGCGATCGCGGCTCGCCTCGCAGCGGATGGCGCTGCCGTGGTCGCCACATGGTTTCCCGTGGAACCGCGCCAAGACCCCAACGACCCAGCAACTTACGATCTGGCCCGTTCGCAAGACGCTTCTGCGGTGGTCGAGAGATTTTCTCCGCTGGCGGCTAGGTCCTTGCACTTGAGGCGAACCTGGCCAATCCAGCTACGCCCGGAGCGATCTTCGACGCCGCCGAGTCGGCTTGGGGTCCAGTGTCGATCCTCATCAACAGCGCAAGTGCATGGGCGCCAGATACGTTCTTGGTCACCGAGGCGGACCGCATGGGTCGCATCTTGGCACAGGTGAGCGCTGCGACATTCGATCACAACTTTGCCGTGGATGCTCGGGCGACCGCCCTCCTCATTGCCGATTTCCCCGGCCGCTTCGCGAGCGACTCGGGCCGCATCATCACCATGACCTCAGGTGGCGCGCTGGGTTGGCCCGAAGAGGCCACCTACGCCGCCGCGAAACGGGCCGGCGAGAGCTATACGTTGAGCGCCGCTCTTGAACTCGCGTCACGAGGTATTACCGCGAACTGCGTCCATCCGCCACCCACGGACACCGGCTGGATTTCGGAGGGTTCGCGCGTAGCAATCCAGGCTGACGGGCTCAGGATCGCGTTGCCAAACGAGGTGGCGGATGTGGGGGCCTGGCTATGTTCGCCCCGGGCCTCCGGCGTCAGCGGCAACGTCATTCAGATGCGGTAGCGTCCAGTTCCGTTTCCTCGCTTGGCTCGGAAACAGTTCTGTCAACCACCATCACGACGGCGGTGCGCTTGGCGTTGCCGCCCTCGATCACCACGAACGCGAGCGACAGCCCCTTGCGGGACACCAGCATGACCTTGTTCTCGGGCGCGACCAGGCGGGCCTAGGCCTTTGGCTCGCGCGTGGTCGGCTTCGCAAGCGCGTCGTCAAGCCAGGACATGATGCCCTCGAGGTACGCCGTACGTTGAGCCTCGCCGGAAAGGGAGAGGTCATGGATGCCTCGATCGATGACGAGCTCCTCGACGTCGGCGCCTAGTCGCGGTGCGTACGCGGCGATGACGTCTACGTCGACCACCACATCCTGATCCTGATGGAGCGGGTTGGTCACGCGATCCGGGCCACAGGAGTCGCTGCGTCCCACGAGCACCGGAACCGGGATGTCGAGTCCCCTGGCCACACGGCGTTGCGCGCCGCAGGTCGCGTTGATCCAACCCGCGGTCGCGGGCTCACCGCCAGGCTTCTTCCATTCGGGGTCAAAGTCCCATTCACCGCCGCCCTCGCGGGTAAGCGCCACCGTGTATGGCGATGGCACGCTTGCCACCACGGCCGAATCGCGAAGCAGGCTCAGCACGGGCGCGGCGAAAAGCGTGAGTCGCTGCCACGGTGTCAGCATCAAGCCAAAGAATGGGCTGTTGAGAACCACGGCCGCCAGCGCTGGATCCGGCAAGTCGGATGCCCACACCGCGGCGGCAAGTGCGCCGGTCGAATGCGCGTGGACCACCAACGGGAGTTCCGAGACGCCTGACTCAGCCTGGGCGTCGGGCACCACAGCGGCAGCTGCCACCGCGAGATCCTCCACCAACTCGGCGATCGAGCGGATGTGGTGAGGCTTGTCTCCCGTCCGCAACGACCGGCCCGAGCGCCGCAGGTCCACCGCGTAGAACGCGTAGCCCGCCGCGGCGAAGGCGTCGGCCACGTGAGTCTGGAAAAAGTAGTCGTTGTAGCCGTGGACCTGGAGCACAACCGCCCGCGGACGCTCCGGCTGCGCTATCCGCCGAATCAAGGTCACGGACTGAATCGACGACTTCTCATAGCCGGCGAGCACGTCGGGCGACCACACAGGTGCGTCCGACGCGAGGGCGCGGCTTCCCCATGCTTCACGCTTGTCCACATGCCAATGCTACGCAGAGGGCGGCGTCCGGGGGTGCTAGTCCGCGGAGGAGGTACCGTCCGGCGCGTCGCTCTCAAGCGGCGCGTCGCTCTCAAGCGGCTCGTCGCCATCGAGGTGACGCTCCACGTTGTGAGCGATACCGATGATGTGGTCGCCCTTGCCTGGCTTGGCAAAGATGACGCCCATGGTGTCGCGTCCCTTGGCGGGAACCTCGTTCACCAGAGCGCGCATGACCTTGCCGCCCTCCATGATCACAAGGACCTCATCGTGCTCCTCGACCAGCAAGGCGCCCACGAGGTCGCCGCGCTCGTCCTGGAGCTTGGCCACCTTGATACCGAGCCCACCGCGGCCCTGGACGCGGTATTCCTCGACGGCGGTGCGCTTGGCGTAGCCACCCTCAGTCACCACGAAAGAGAACGATCCCTCGGTCACGACGTCCATCGCGAGCAGTTGGTCGTCGTTGCGGAAGCTCATGCCCTTGACGCCCGAAGTCGCGCGACCCATCGGGCGCAGTGCGTCGTCCGTTGCCTCGAAGGTGAGTGAAAGTCCCTTGCGGGAAACGAGCATCACCTTGTCCTCTGGCGCGACCAGGCGTGCTGACACGAGCTCGTCGGGAAGCATCTCTCCGTCGTCGCCCTCGACCTCGCGCAGGTTGATGGCGATCAGGCCACCGCTGCGGTTCGAGTCATAAGCCGTCAGGTCCGTCTTCTTCACGAGGCCGCGCTTGGTGGCGAGCACCAGGTAGGGCTTATCCGCGTACGTGCGCAGGTCCATGACCTGGGCGATCTTCTCGCCCGGCTGGAACGCGAGCATGTTCGCAACGTGCTGACCCTTGGCGTCGCGGCTGCCGTCGGGAAGTTCGTACGCCTTGGCGCGATAGACGCGGCCAAGGTTGGTAAAGAACAGGAGCCAGTGATGCGTCGTCGTCACAAAGAAGTGGTCGACGATGTCGTCGCTACGTAGGGTCGCGCCGCGCACTCCCTTGCCACCGCGACGCTGCGCACGGTACTGGTCCGAGCGCGTGCGCTTGGCATAGCCGCCGCGGGTGATCGTGACGACCACCTCTTCTTCGGCGATGAGGTCCTCGATCGACACCTCTCCGTCGAAGGGGCTGATGAAGGTGCGGCGCTCGTCGCCGTACTTGCGCACCACCTCGGAAAGCTCGTCGGAGA
>JBBREQ010000164.1:0-3555 GCA_038202795.1 Coriobacteriia bacterium
CAAGAGTCCACTGCTGCGCCCACCGATACAGGGACCCAAGAATCCACTGCTGCGCCCACGGCGCCGACGGCCAGCGCCCGTGACGAAGTCATCGTCCGAATCCCCGGGGAGCCCGAGGGCCTCGATCCCGCCATCTTCCGGACTGACGACGAAGCACTTATAGGACTGAGTCTCCACGGCTTCCTGGTTAGGCAGGATGTTGACGGGTCGCTCCTGCCTGAACTTGCGACCGACTGGGAGCTCTCGGACGACGGTCTCACCTGGGTAGTCCACCTCCGCGAGGGTGTCGACTTCAGTGACGGAACACCGTTCAACGCCGACGCTGTCGTCTTCGCATTCGAACGTCTACTCAGCGAAGAGTTGGCATCTCCGCGTCGCTCATTCTACAAGTCCATCGACACCGTAGAGGCGGTCGATGAGTACACAGTGCACTTCAACACCTTCGAGCCATGGCCGGTGTTGCCCCAGTACCTGGCCTATCCGGCCGCTGGCATCCCAAGCCCAACTGCGGTCAGTTCACTTGGGAGTGACGCATTCGCCCGGGAGCCGGTAAGCGCGGGTCCGTTCAAGTTTGAAGAGTGGGTAACGGGTCAGCGCGTCGTGCTCGTGGCGAACGAGTCGTACTGGGGAGGCGAGCCCGCGATCAAGCGCCTGGTCTTTGAAATCGTTCCCGACACGACGACGGCCACGACGCTGTTCGAGACTGGCGAGATCGACTTCCTCAATCGTGTTGCGCAGCCGGACCTTGAGAGGCTCAAGGCGGATAACTCGGTCGCCGTCATTGAAAACCTTGGTGCTTTCTGGACGTACTTCGCCATCAACATGCGCAAGGAGCCGTTCAGCGACCTACGAGTTCGCGAGGCTCTCAACTACGCCATCGACCGACAGGCGCTGATCGACAGCGTTCTGACCCCAGAGTTCGCGAAGGTGATGGAGAGCCCTGCGTCCTCGCCCATCAAGGGCTGGGAACAGGTGCAGGCGGGTGGTTGGCCTTATGACCCCGAACGTGCCCGTGAACTCTTGAAGGAAGCTGGGTACGGGGATGGGTTCTCCCTCCGGCTCGGCGTGACGGAGAACAGATACCTCAATGATATCGAAGCCGCCCAGGTCATCGCTGACATGTGGTCCCAGATCGGCATCGAGGTGGAGATCTTCTCTCAGGAGTACGCGTCATACACCGAGGAAATAAACAAGCAGGAGTTCGACATCGTGCAGGTTGCGTGGTCGGGCCAGCCTCCAGAGATGGGGACCATCACAGGCATGTTCTACTCAACTTCGCAGCCAATTCTCGGGGGCGGCTTCAACCGAATGGGCTACGATAATCCCGACGTAGACGGTTGGATGGACGAGGCTGCGAAGACCGATGACCTTGGCGAGTGGGAGAGCTTGTGGGCGAAGGTCCAGGAGACCATTTGGTTCGATGCGCCGCACATTTGGGCCTGGGAGGTCAATCAGGTGCATGCTCGCAACGCAGACCTGATGGGCGTCGAAGTAATTCAGTCGAACGGCTGGCAACGCTTCGAGAACGCCTATTGGGTCGACTAGGAACCCCAGAAGGGAGGTGGCGTCCGAGTGACGAGATGCCGTACGCGGCCTGCTGTTGCTCGGATGCCGCCCACCCTCCGGGAAGGAGACTGTTAAGTGTGTTATTGCATTGACCATGCAGGTTCGGAGCGCTGCTACTTCGCAGGGCTAGCGCCGATGCTGACCAGAGAGGAAGGCTAACTGCTGATGAAGCGCTACTTGCCGATGGCGCGCTTCTTGCTGGGCCGGAGTGTTTCGATAGTCCTTGTGCTAGCCACGCTTATTTTCGCACTGCTTCGAATCGCCCCTGGTGATCCCGCTGAACTGATCGCGGGACCCTCAGCGTCTCCCGCCGACATTGAACTGATAGCTGAGAAGTGGGGACTTCGAGAGCCTATATATCACCAGTACGGCGTCTTCATCGGTCGACTTGTGCAGGGTGACATGGGTGAGTCATGGCGGTCGCGCAGGCCAGTCGTGACGGAACTCGCGGACCGCTTGCCGGCTACGGTTGAACTTGCCGTCGCCAGTATGATCATTGCTGCGTTGATCGGTGTAGCAGCCGGTCTCGTCTCAGCGGCGAGGCCCAACTCTTGGTACGACAACGTCGTTCGGGTCCTCTCGCTGCTCGGCATTTCCACACCGAACTTCGTACGCGCACTGCTGCTCGTGCTGGTCTTCGCTGTTTGGCTCGGTTGGCTGCCCGCGGCTGGACGAGGTTCGCTGGCGTACCTCGTGCTCCCTGCCACCGCGTTGGGCATCCACACTGCGGCACTCGTCGCCAGGATGCTGCGTTCGAGCCTCCTGGAAGCCCTCAGTCAAGACTACATACGCACCGCACGCTCAAAGGGTCTGCGCGAGTCCCACATCCTCGTGAAGCACGGCCTGCGGAATGCCCTAGGTCCGACGCTCACGCTCGCGGGAGTCCAATTCGCCAGCCTACTGGCGGGTGCGGTCGTCATCGAAACAATTTTCAACTGGCCCGGTCTCGGGCGCCTGCTCATCGACTCCATTCGAGCACGCGACTTCCCGGTCGTGCAGGGAGCAGTCATCATGTTTGGCCTCGTCATAGCGACCGTAAACCTCATCGTGGACCTCCTGTACTCCGTTCTTGATCCGCGGGTCACATACGGCGGAGGGTTGCAGTCTTGAGCGCCGCGGCGGGAGTCGTCGGGCGCGGGCGGGCGCGCATGCCCGCCCTGCGAAAGGTCGCTAGAAATCAGCGCATCGGGACAATTGGTGGTCTCATAGTCCTCCTCTTCGTGCTCGGAGCGATCATCGGCCCGATGTTGTCGCCCTATGATGGTTTCGACCAGTCCCTTGGGGAGCGGCTGAACCCGCCTTCACTCGCGCATCCAGCAGGGAACGACCAGTTCGGCCGAGACCTTTTAACACGGATACTTCTCGGTGGTCGGCTGTCGCTTCTCATCGGCATAAGCGTCGTGTCGTGCGCAATCCTCATCGGAGGCACGCTCGGAGCCGTCGCTGGCTACGTCGGGGGGTGGTTGGACCGCATCGTTGCGGCATCCGCGGACGTGCTGCTCGCCATTCCTGCCTTGCTGCTCGGGATCACGATGGTGGCGGCCCTTGGGCAGAGCCTACGGAATCTGATGATTGCGGTCGTCATCACGGAGATCCCCGTCTTCATACGGCTCGTACGCGGCTCCGTTCTGACGCTGCGGGAGCGGGACTTCGTTGTCGCAGCGATCGCCCTGGGTAATCCGAGGCACGTTGTGCTGCTACGGCACATCGTCCCGAATCTCATCTCGGACGTGATGGTCTATGCGAGCCTTCGAGTCGCCACGGTGATCTTGACCGCGGCCACGCTGAGCTTCCTGGGGCTGGGTGTGCAGCCACCAACTGCCGAGTGGGGCTCGATGATCAACGAGGCACGGCAGTACTACCGCGTATCACCCCACTTCATCATCGCGCCCGGGGTTGCGATCATGCTGTTCATTCTCGGGTTGAACTTGATGGGGGATGCGCTGCGAGATGTTCTCGACCCGCGTCTGGCATCCAAGTCGTCGGATA
>JBBREQ010000165.1:0-3515 GCA_038202795.1 Coriobacteriia bacterium
GCATGATGGGCGGCGGAACGATGAATATCGACGAGCTCAGGGATGCGGAGCCCTTCGACAAGGCGTTCATCGAGCAGATGATCCCGCATCACCAGACGGCGATCATGATGTCGCAGATGGACGGTGGTGCTACGAGCAGGCAGGAGATGCGCGAACTCACACAGTCGATCATCGTGTCGCAAAGCAGAGAAATCCAACAGATGCAGGACTGGTATCAGGAGTGGTACGGGCGCTGAGGCGCTCGACATACATTGAGGAGTTGAGCGAGACATGATGCGTGGATACGGACTGAATTCTGGCTACACGACGGGCGGGGGTTGGTCCGGCTGGCTTCCCATACTATTCTTCGGCTTGCTCGGTCTCGTGGGAATCGTGGTACTCGTGCTGTGGGCGTTGCGATCTTCCTCGGGGCATGGGCACTCGGCATCCGGCGGAGCGCCTCCGATTGCGACGGGTCACGACGAGGCGGTCGCAATCGCCCGCAAGCGTCTTGCAAGCGGCGAGATCACCAAGGATGAGTACGACTCGATCATGAGGGCCTTGAGTTCGTAGCCCCAGGGCGCACGAACATCAGCGCCACGCCTCCGGGCCAGCTCATGGGCATATGTCATGAGCTTTACTCCGAAGAACGTGCGGGTGTAAGTCTTGCGTGTTGTGCATGACCCGCGGGTGACCAGGTTGTGGTCGGACGCAGCTGGCGCCGTCGGCTCGATGCCCTGGTTAGCCCCTGCCCCTTGCGTCATCGTGTGCGCTGGATTGCCAGAACGATGGTGTCGTCGCGCGGCACGGCACCGTCCTCATGTGAGGCGTCGAGCACAAAGTCGACAACCCGATGAACGCCGAATGGAGCAGAGTCGACTAGCAGCCTGATGAGCTTCGAGTCCGCGCACCCGAAGAACGGCGTGCTCTCGGTCACCCCGTCGGTTACCACAAGCAACACGTCGCCCGGCGAGAATGGCGTATGTGCACACTCAACCTCGACCCGCACTTGAATACCGAGCGGAAGCGCGCATCCGCCGTCCAGTCGGTCCACTCGGCACGAGCTCTTCGAGGTGAGCAGCGGTGCCCGCAGACTCCGCGAGCGCGAAGCCGATCGGTTCTCCATCCGGAGAGAGTGCGACCCACAAACGACCGGCCTGTTGCGCATCCTCCAGCACTCGCGGCGGGAGCGCGCGTGCGAGAACCTGCGTTGGGACTGATGAGCCGAAGCGAGCGCCGGCTCTTCGACTTCCATGGTAGCCGAGGACTCGCGAAGTCGGATGCCTTTGTTGGACGGACCCATCCGGCGTATGAGGGCCAGCGGTCACTCTACGGGGATGTCGAAGTGCAGCACGTCTTCGCGGCTGCCGAGCTTGGTGTAGAGAGCGACGGTTGGAGCATCGTCTAGATCAGCCTGCACGAAAACGACCCACGCGTCGCGCGACTTGGCCACGTGCCTCAGTTCGCCGACGAGAGCCGTCGCGATGCCGCGTCGGCGGAATGCCTCGAGAACCGCGAGATCGTAGATATAGAGCTCGCTGCGCTCCTGCTCGCGCTTGCACAGTTCGTAAGCCGTCAGGCCCCCGACGACCTCGTCTCCAGCGATTGCCACGATCGCGATGAAGTACTCGCTCTGGAGCAGAGCATCGAGGTAGTCGTCGCCAGGCGGGGCACTGCGGTACGATTCCTCGTCGTCGAAGGCTTCAGCGAAGCAATCACTAAGCGCACGCATCCGATCCGAATCACCGGCTCGGAGTATCTGAAGGCTCAAGGGTGCCGAATCGGTCACGAACCCCTCCTCCTGCGGTCCATCTGCGCTTCACTTGGTTCCGTCCAACGTGTTGCGCATAACCCGCGCGCCGAGCGATTCCAGTCTAACCGAGACCTATTGCGCGTCGGGTTGATGCGTTAGACGTGCCTCCGTCACGGCGCAAGTGAGAACAAGTACGCTGCGTAGCCAACGAGCAGGATTGCGCCCTCCCAGCGGTTCAAGACCGAACCCCGCCAAAGCAGCGGCAGCAAGAGCAACGCGCTCCCGACCAAGGCGATCAGGTCGAGGGGTCTGAGTCCCGTAGTCGCGAAAGGCCGGATCAGCGCCGCCACGCCAAGTACCGCTGTGATGTTGAGGACGTTGGAGCCGACAACGTTGCCGAAAGCGACGTCAGATTCGCCGCGGAGTGCGGAGGCCATCGATGTTGCCAGTTCTGGAAAACTGGTGCCGATCGCGACGATGGTGAGGCCGATGACGACTTGGCTGACACCGAAGGCCGCCGCAACCACCGCGGCACCTCTGATGAGGATACTCGCGCCGACGAACAGCGACGTGAGCCCGGCCACGACCAGGGTCCAATCCAGCCAGACGGGGCGCGGAACACCCAAGAGCGCCTCATCGAACTCCGTGGCCACGGTGGGGCTCGCGCCGCGTTTCGCAGAGATGTATGCAAAAAGCGTATAGGCGACGGCAGCAACGACCAGAACGAACCCCTCGAGACGGCTCAACATACCGTCCGAAAGCATGGCCCAGAGCAGCAGCGTGACCGCGATCATCAGCGGGACTTCTCGACGTATCAGCTCAGAGCGGACGCGCATTGGCTTCAAGAGCGCGCCGAGACCCAGCACCAGAGTAAGGTTGCTGATGTTCGAGCCGATGACGTTGCCAAGCGCTAGGCCGCCGTTGCCGGCTCGTGCGGCTCCGACACTGATGGCGAGCTCGGGGCTGCTTGTGCCGAATGCCACGACGGTCAGACCTATCGCCAAGGCCGTGACACCCAAGCGGAGTGCGAGACCCGTTGCACCGCGAACCAGACTCTCGGCCCCGATGGTCAGAAATACAAGTCCGCTGGCGATGTAGACGAGATTCAGTAGCATTGGTCCAGTGTCGCACAGGATTCAAGGGCCACGTCTGACGTGCTGGAGATGAGCCGCGGTCAATCGCTCTCATCCGGCAGAAGTTCACGCCGTCGGCTCGATCTCTTTGTTAGGCATGACCAGCTCGTCGCCGGCATCTGGTTCCACGTCGCGCACCTTCGCCAAAACCGCTTCGTACGCTTCGCGACTGCCGAGAGCGCCACGCTCAAGCAGAAAGTCGACGGTCATGAGCGCAGACATCTTCTCAGCCAGCGCGGTGTTGATGAGTTGGTTGATTGACACGTCTTCAGACTTGGCAAGTTCGCGTGCCTTCTTGTGAAGCGATTCCGGGAGACGCAGGCTGATGGTACTCATGATGTGGCTCCTATCCTTCTGAGAAACTCCCCGGGCCTGATCGCAGTGACGCCGAAGGTACCCGCCTGCACGAAGTCCCGCATATTGTGCGTGACGATGATCCTACTGCCTGACCCGACGGCGAGCTCAAGAACGTGGTCGTCCTTCGGGTCGCGCAGCGCCGGCCTCCACAGGAAGTGGACCTCTTGGAGATGGGCGACGCCGCACAGATACTCCACGAACCGATTCACATCATCGTCTGTGAGTCCGAGTGCGGCGCTCTCGCGCTTGAGGACATCCTCATACTCGAGCACAAGCGGGACGGAAAGGGCGAT
>JBBREQ010000166.1:0-3466 GCA_038202795.1 Coriobacteriia bacterium
CGCGCGAGTCCAGGTAGGCGAAACGTCGGGGGTGGGTGTATACACGCTGTATTAGTATTTTGATTCGGAGTCTCAGGAAAATCCATGTAAATCGATTAAAACGTATACTGTGGGGCTCGATTGGCTCGGTCGGCGACTGTGTGAGGTCGTCCTCGAACGCAAGGAGTAGGCAAAACTATGCTCGCGCGCCCCTGGGCCTTGAGGAGCCGGCTCGTCTTCAGCCGCCCGAACCGCCCAGCCTCTCGCAGCCACTCACGATGAGACGCGCCGGTGGCCCGCGCCTTACCTCGAACAGCGCGCCGCGCACTGTCGGGGTCCGTGTTCGAGCTAGATGGGGTCGCTTTTCGGGATCCTCGTAGAATTAGTCAGCTTGCTGCTCAAGCGGCAAAGTCGAAATCTCGGGATGTTGCTGCGAAGCGTGATCGATGCAAGTTTGGGTCACATGTCGGGTCGTTCCAAAACCAATGCCGCCCTAACTGCGCTGTGCATCGCCGCGGTCGCATGTAGCGATCCCGCCGAGAACAAGGACGTCGCAGCCTCCGGGTGCGTTATCAACATTCACCAGGGTGGGCACACGCCCGCCAATTGCCCGATGGAGACGCCGACTTGCCCTGACCCAGCCGTGAGTCAGCCGCCCAGTTACCAGACCGATGTCGTGCCCCTTCTCAATTCTAGTTGCGTGGGTTGTCACAACTCGACCACCACAAACGGGTACGTGCTCGACACGCATGAGGACGTGGCGAGGGCTCAGAGCGACGTGGCCTATTCGCTCTCGACCTGCAAGATGCCACCGGAGAACTGCGGCATCACGCTGTCGCCAGAAAACCGCCGGACGTTCCTCACCTGGCTCTCGTGCGGCGCGCCCCCGAATTGATCGCCCCGCCCTGTTCTTGAGTGCCGGAGTGGACACCAAGGGGACTCCGGGCGTCCTGGGTTGGAAAGCAAACGCTTGGCTAGGCGGGGACTTCAACCGCCTCCTGCTCAGGCCCTAAGTCGATAACAAGGAGATGGGTCGGCTCAAACGCCATTTTCATGATCATCTCATCTCGTCTAGGCGGGAGGCGGGAGCAGCGTGACCTCCAAGTCAATAACGGCGACGCACAGTGACCGCCGACAGTGATCCGGTCGATTGTTCGGTTCACGGCGGAAAAGGGTCCTTTCTGAGCAGTTCGGTGTCACGTTGTGGAGGGCTGGCGCCTAAAGCGGCAGGATGCACTATCCATTGGCGGGCCCCTTGATTTGTGATTGAGCAAGGCACGGCGTTCGCCGACGCGAGTTGTCGTAATTATTGATTTTCGAACACATCGGAGAAGGTGCATGACTACGAATTCCTTGATTCTTTCCGCAACCCTCGTGGTCTGTGGCGTGATCGCGTGCAGCAGCGACGCGATGGACGACAGCGCGGCTCACGGCGGAAGCGCCGGCAGTAGCGGAAGTGAACACACGGGACACGCGGGCGGCGTCAGCAGCGGCGGAAGCCTCGCGGCTGCCGGCAGCGCGGGCAGTCACGCTGGCCAGCATCCCGTCGACACGGCGGGCATGGGTGGCCTGCCGGACGTCGCAGGCGTGGGCGGAGCGGCCTCGGGCGCGCCCGAAGCGCCGTTGATAAAATCGGTGGAACCGCTTGAGGGCGGGCTTCACGTCGTGTGGATGAACGTGACGACAGACTGCGACAAGATCGAGCTGCTCAGGAGCAAGGACGGGGGAGCGTACGACGTCGCGTACACTCTCGCTGGCGTCGCGGATTCGCAGCACGACGCGAAAGCCACTGCTCCGGGCATGTACTGTTACCGAGCCGTGTGCGTGAAGGGGACCGACAAATCACCGGAATCGAACGAGAAATGCGCGACGCCCTGAGCTCGCCTTTTGCCTTGGCCGCCTCAGCTCTGCTACTGGGCTGCGGTTCGGAAGCTGCCGCGGTCAACGAGCGGGATCCGTTGAAGCCCTATCCGTCCACCGGCGTCACTCATCAGGTAGAGCTCACCATCACCGAAGGGGTACCGTGGGAGGTTGGGCCTGGCGCGATCTATTCCGCAACCACCTACAACTCACAGATCCCCGGCCCCAGCATCGAGGCCAATGCGGGAGACCACATCACGATACAACTCACGAACAACGGCAGCTCGCCACATTCCATCCACACCCACGTAACCGACTTCAGCTACGAGAACGACGGTGTCGATGACCCGTCACTCGTCCCACCCGGCGAGACTCGCACCATCGAATGGGACGCGCTCTACGCCGGAACGTTTCCGTATCACGACCACGGCTCTGAGACCGAGGGCGTCTTCCTGGGCCTATTTGGAGCCGTGGTCGTGCACGCGCCGGACGAAGTTCCGGCAACTGAACAGCTGGTCGTGCTCAGCGACTTTAACACCGCCAGCTACGAGCAGCTGCCCGGCGTCGCAGATCCGAAAACGGGAGAGTTCCCGAAAGAGGGCACCTACCGTGGTGGCCACCAGTACATGCATACCATCAATGGCAAGGCCTACGAGGACGCGGTGCCCGAGTTTCGTGCACGTGTCGGCGACCGGGTGCGCTGGCGTGTTGTGAGCATCGGTCAGGAGTTTCACACCTGGCACGTGCACGGTCACCGCTGGCTCAGCGGCGGCGTACTGACCGACAACATCGCGCTCGGGCCGGGTATGTACTCGACGTTCGAGTACGATGAAGCCAAGCCCGGTAGCTGGCTGGTCCATTGCCATGTGCCGAGTCACATGGAGGGCGGCATGGTGGCGCGCTACGTCGTCGAATAGGAAAACAAAATGGTAACTCGAAGGGACATGATTCTCACGGGCGCAACGCTGGCCGGAACGAGCGCGGCACTGCTCACAGCGCGTCCGGCTTCCGGTGCGCAGACTGCGGCAACCGGTCGCGGTTGGGAACGCTCGTATAGCGGCACCCCGGGCGGAGCAGTAGCCCAACCACCCGGACAGCCTGGGAAGGATTACCAGCCGGTGATCACACCCAACGGCGCCGCGCTTTCGTGGAAGGTGGTCGACGGCGTGAAGGTGTTTCACCTGATCGCCGAAGAGGTCATGCACGAGTTCGCGCCAGGCATCCGCGGGCGTTGCTGGGGCTACAACGGGCGCGTGCACGGACCGACGATCGAAGCGGTGGACGGCGATCGGGTTCGCATCTACGTGACCAACAAACTCAAAGCGCCGACGACAGTGCATTGGCACGGCGTGTACCTTCCGAACGGCATGGATGGCGTCGGTGGGTTGAATCAAAAGACGATTCAACCAGGCGAAACGTTCAAATACGAGTGGACGTTCCGCCAGCACGGCACGCTGATGTACCACTCGCACCACGACGAGATGACACAGATGGCGATGGGCATGATTGGCCTGATCGTCGTCCATCCGCGAAACCCCAACCCCGAGTACAAGGTGGATCGCGACTTCGCGCTGCTATTGAGTGAGTGGCGGATCAAACCGGGCACGTCTCGGCCCGATCCGAACGA
>JBBREQ010000167.1:0-3458 GCA_038202795.1 Coriobacteriia bacterium
GCAAGTTGCGCGAAGCGGAGCGGATGCTCAGCGAGGGCAAGACGATCGCGGAGGCGGCGAAGGCCTTGGAGATCTCCGAGCAGACGTTCCATCGCTGGCGCAACCAGTACGGCGGGATGAAGGCCGACGATGCCAAGCGCCTGAAGGAGCTTGAGCGCGAGAACACGCAGCTGAAGGCGATCGTTGCCGATCAGGCGCTTGAGTGTCGGGCGCTGAAGGAGGTCGCCCGGGGAAACTGGTGAGCCCAGCCCGGAGGCGTCAGGCGGTCGCGATGCTTCGTGACCGCCTCGGCGTTTCTGAGCGCTGGGCGTGCCGGGTCACCGGTCAGCATCGCTCCACGCAACGGTGCGTGCCGACGCCCGCAGCAGACGACGAGGCGTTGCGCCGGGAGCTGCGCGCGTTCTCGGCGCGGCGGCCGCGGTGGGGCTACCGCCAGGCGCACACCCACCTGCGCGATCAGGGCTGGCAGATCAACCGCAAGCGCGTGCAGCGGGTGTGGCGAGAGGAGGGCCTGCGGGTTCCGCAGCGCACGCGCAAGCGCCGCCGGCTGGGCACCTCGACCGCGCCCGAGGGACGTCTGCGCGCCGAGCGCCCGAACCATGTGTGGGCGTTCGACTTCCAGTTCGACCAGACCGCCGACGGGCACGTGCTCAAGCTCCTGAACGTCGTCGACGAGTTCACGCGCGAGGCGCTGGTCATGCACACCGCCCGCAGCGTCAGCGCCGATCAGACCGTCGAGGTGCTGCAGGCGCTCGTCGCCGTGCGCGGCGCGCCGTCGCACATCCGCTGCGACAACGGGCCGGAGATGACCGCCCACGCGCTGATCGACTGGTGCGCCACCCGCGGCACAGCTACCAGCTACATCGATCCCGGCGCCCCGTGGCAGAACCCGTTCGTGGAGTCCTTCCACTCCCGCGTGCGCGACGAGCTGCTGAACCTGGAGCTGTTCTCCTGCGTGGCCGAGGCTCGGGTCATCATCGGAGACTGGCGTGAGGACTACAACGCCAACCGGTCGCACTCCGCGCTGGGCCGCAAGGCCCCGGCCGTCTTCGCTGCCGCGTGGACGCCGAGCGCATGACGGTGGGGCCCCCCGAGCGTGACGCGCGCGGACGCAAGCACGCCGCTCGGCTCGCCCTCCGGGCTCGCCGCCCAGCGAGCTTGCGTCCGCGGTCACTCCTATGCTTGCGGCGCTACATCCATCCAGCTCTCACAGAAGGTGGACCGAAGAACGGGGTCCGGCCACGTTGAGCTGGGCGCCTCCATCTCGGAAAGCGGGAGGATGTGTCCCAAGCCTTCCATGTCGCGAAGATGGTCCCGTGCAACGACGCGAGTTCCTGCATCGTCTCGCGATCGAACTCGCGCTGCTTCCGTCGCTGTTCACAATCCTTAGCGACACCATTTGTGACGAGAGCCGCGCCGGCTACGGCGACGAGCGCGCCGACGATGGGGCTCAGCGCCCTGACCCACTCGAATGTGGATGCCGCGATGACCGTCATCACGCGCCAGCGCGGTCCGGCTCCGGATGCATGACGCCTCGCAGGTGCCCACTGGCCACGAGTCGCAGCCGGGGAGGGAGATCGTTCGGGAACAGGTCGCGGAGATCGTCGGCGGTCAACCGCGCGATGGCGGCCAATTCGTCGATGCTGTAGCCATGACGCGTCTTGTGGATCTCCAGGGCGGCTGGCCAAGTGGAAGGTCGCTCGACGGGAATCGGGTCAGGTTCCATGCGCCGCCAGCCTCGTGCGGAGACTTGTTTGTACAGGCTGGTGTATCGCGGCTCGCTGATGAGGTTGCGCTCGTGAGCCGCTCGGATGATCGCTTGGATCGAGATCCGATAGGCCCGTTTCAGGTCGCGCGCCCTGATCAGAGTCAACGACTCGTCGATGGCTCGGTTGAACTCTGGGGCAGGGAGGGTCAGGGCCGCAGCGAACTCGTATGCCTCGGGCTCAAGTCGGCTCTCGTCGTGTACAGGGAGGTAGCGGTGCAGTACCGCGTGTCCGAGTTCGTGCGCGAGGCTCAGCCGGACGCGATCGCCTGAAGTCTCCCGGGTATTGACTAGAAACCACAGCCGTGGATCGCCGAGCGACGAGATGAACGCCGCGCTCGCTTCGTCGCGTCCGAAGTCGACATGGAGGACGATTCCGCCAGCGTCCTCGATCACGTCGGTGATGTTGTCCACCCGGCCGTTTGGCAGACGCCACGCCCGCCGGAGCAGCTCGGCAGCCGCCGTCGGATCGTCCCTCGAGACCTCGCCAGGATCGGGAAAGGAGAACGGCGTTTCGATGTCGATGCCAGCATCCATGATGCGTCGCGCAGCGAGCACCGCGGTATTGACCCGCGCTTGGATCAGTCGATTGGCACGCACCGAACGAATCGCGCGCTTCCGGAACAGCGGCGCGGCGGCTGGGGTGTCGGGCTCCTTGAAGAAGCCAATCGGGAGCGCGAGGGCGGCGGCGACGAGCTCGAGCTCGTGGCTGGTCGCTGCCCGTAGGCCACTCTCGATGCGGCTCAGGCTGGCCTGAGTGACGCCAGAACGTTTCGCGAGCGCCGTTTGGTTCATGTCCCTGACTTCGCGGCCGAGGCGGACCATCCGGAAATTGACGGAGGGGCTCACGGCCTCGATCCTAGACCTCGCCGTCGGAGGCGCCCTCCTCGGCTACTTCGGGCACCAAGCTCGAACCCACGCGACGCCTCGGCCGTGTCGCGTCGCGCTCCGGAAGGGCGGTCGGCTCTGCGACCGGTTCGTTCCGCACTAGATCCTCGAGCGTGTATCGCTCCGTCACCTTGCCACCCACCGCCACCTCGAAGGCCGGGGCTCTGCCGAGTGGCGGCACAGCCAAGTAGACCACTGTGGCACCCTGAGGGAAGCTGCGTGTCGTCTGTTCGAGAACCCCCTCGATCTGAAGCTGCAAGACGCCTACCTCGTCGGGATCCTGGTGCGCCTTGCGGCGGATGGTGAAGACCATCCCGACATCTGGGGCCATCCAGTAGTAGCGGCCTTGGTTTTGCTGCTCGTGTGTGGTAGACGCGTACAACCCGTGGGCCGCAAGCTCGTCGCCGCGGGCGAGGAGACCATCGCCGGCGAGCCCCCAGCGCGCCGTCCCGACAAGCCGGTTCAGCAGGGCTACTCGGAAGATGTGGTCCGCCGCCCATTGCGTGTGCTCGAGTAGAGCGGAATCCCGCTGCGCCGCTCGGCACACCTCCGCAAACACGGGCGCGACGGGGCACAAGAATCCGATCAGCTGGTCTTCATCGGGCACAGCACACCTCCTGTGACTTTTGGAGGGTCTGATTCAAGCCTCTCGCTCGGACGGACTCGACGGGGGAGACCTTGCGCGCTGCCGCCCCAATGCCGCGGCCCGCTCTTCGTGGCCGGCCGTCGTGGTGCTCGACACCGCGTGCGCGGGCCGCCATGTCGCATGTTGCCCGGCCAGGGAGAGCGCACGCCCGGCCGCGCC
>JBBREQ010000168.1:0-3334 GCA_038202795.1 Coriobacteriia bacterium
CAGCCATCGTCAGGGCCTCTTGGTAGCGGAGGTCGATCTCGTGCTGTGAAGGCGCAACCTCATGATGCGAGTACTCGACCGGGATGCCCATCTTCTCGAGGGTCAGCACGGTCTCGCGGCGAAGGTCGCTCGCGATGTCGAGTGGGGTGAGATCGAAGTAGCCACCCTTGTCGATGATCTGAGTGTCCTCGTCATCGGCGAAGTAGAAGAACTCAAGCTCGGGGCCGACATACATGGTGTAGCCCATGCGAGCAGCCTTCTTGAGCATGCGCTTCAGCGCGTAGCGGGGGTCACCATCGAATGGCTTGCCATCGGGGGTCTGGATGTCGGTGAACATGCGACCGACGCCCTGCTCCTCGGGACGCCACGGAAGCGTCTGGAAGGTATTGGCGTCCGGGAAGGCGACCATGTCGGACTCCTGGATGCGCGTGAAACCGTCGATCGAGGAACCGTCAAAACCCATGCCCTCTTCGAAGGCGCCCTCGAGCTCACTGTCGGTCACGGCGAATGACTTCAGAACGCCGAGAACGTCGGTGAACCAGAAGCGGATGAACTTGACGTCGCGCTCCTCCACCGTCTTGATGACGTAGTCCTTATCGAAACCAGGTGCCATTTGTGGCCTCCCTCTCTCACCGACACGGCCCTAAGCCGTGTACTGCTGACCGGTGCATTCAAACCGTTTGACTCACGGTACTCGCGGTTGTGTTTCGGTGTTGTTTCAGGTTCAGAGAACTCCGCCCCATCGGCGCGTACTGGTTAAACCTACAGATACGTGTACATCCGACCGTAAGGGCGGTGACTGATCGGCACGAGACGGGTGAACTTCTCGGCGAGCACTTCGTCGAGATCGAGCCCCAGCGCCGCGCAATAGTCAGCGAGAATCGGCTTGAGCACCGCCATCTCCTCATCGGTGGCAGTGAAGATGCCACACTCCTTGCCCACCTGCCAGCTTTCCACCTCTCCGCGCAGGTAGATCTCCCCGCCATGCATGCCGGTGCCCACATACCCGCCCACGAGCGGACCCTCGAGGCTTGAACCCATACCGAGAAGCACGAGCAGACCCCCGGCCATGTACTCGCCGAAGAAGTCGCGGGCCTTGCCCCCGCATACCATGATGGGACGCAGGTCCTCGAATGCCTTCATGTGGATCCCGACCCGGTATCCCACGTCGCCTTGGATGAAGACGCGGCCCCCACGCATGCCGTAT
Source organism: Coriobacteriia bacterium (assembly GCA_038202795.1). Classification (GTDB taxonomy): domain Bacteria; phylum Actinomycetota; class Coriobacteriia; order Anaerosomatales; family PHET01; genus PHET01. The sequence continues at coordinate 1,208 of JBBREQ010000168.1, forward strand.
CCCAGCACGTCGCCGGCGCTGCCGTGCACGATCACCGTGCCCGCGTTCATGGTGTTGCCCACGCCGTCTTGGGCGTTGCCGAACACCTCGAGCGTGGGGCCGTCCATCAGCATGGCCATGTCCTGGCCTGGCGTGCCGTGGACCTCGATCTTGAGGTCCTTGCCCTTGATACCGGTGCCTATGTAGCGCTGCCCGTTGACGTGGTGCAGGCGCACCGTCTTGATGCCGTCGGCGAACGCACGGCGCACGGCTTCGTTGACGTTTTTGTAGTAGACACTCTGACAGTCAATGACGGCGACGCCGTCCTCGACAGTGACCTGCGGGTCAATCTGCAGGTAGCCCTCGATGGGCCCGGAAACGGTTTCAGTAGTCATCGTCTCTCCCCTACATCCCAGCCGGCTTGACGCCAAGGATCTCGCACGTCTGCGCATCGAGGCCTACCGCCCGCAGTCGCTCGCGGCTGCCGCGCAGCGACTCAACGGCGTTCACGCCCAATGCACCGAGAATCTCCTGAAGTTCGTGGCTCCACGCGTGCACCAAGTTGGTGAGCCGCTCGGCTCCCCACTCAGGATCGACGCGCCGCGTCAGTTCCGGCTTCTGTGTGGTCAGCCCCCACGAGCAGCAGCCCGTGTGGCAGCCCTGGCACATGTGGCAACCGAGCGCCATGAGCGCTGCTGACCCGATGGCAACCACGTCAGCACCCAGCGCGATCGCCTTGGCCATGTCGGCGGCCGAGCGGATCGAGCCCGCTGCGATGATCGACGCTTGGTTGCGGATGCCCTCATCTCGAAGGCGCTGGTCCACGACCGCGATGGCGATCTCGAGCGGAATACCCACGTGATCGCGAATCACCGACGGCGCAGCACCCGTGCCGCCCTTGAAGCCGTCGAGATACACATAGTCAGCGCCCGCGCGCACGATGCCCGACGCGATCGCGCCCACGTTGTGCACCGCAGCAATCTTGACGCCCACAGGCTTATAGCCGGAGGCCTCTTTGAGCGAGTAGATGAGCTGGCGAAGGTCCTCGATCGAGTAGATGTCGTGATGCGGCGCAGGACTGATCGCGTCGGAGCCCTGCGGAATCATCCGCGTGGTCGAGACTTCCTTGTTGATCTTCTCACCCGGCAGATGCCCACCGATGCCCGGCTTTGCGCCCTGGCCAACTTTGATCTCGATGGCCGCACCGCGCTGCAAGTACTCCGGGTTCACGCCAAAGCGGCCCGAAGCGACCTGCACGATGACGTTGTCCTGGTAGGGATAGAGATCAGCGTGCAGACCACCTTCACCGGTGTTCATGAGGATGCCCAGCCGCTCGGCTGCCATCGCCAGTGACTTGTGGACGTTCAGTGACACGGAGCCATAGCTCATCGGCGAGAAGATGATGGGGGCGTCAAGTTTGATGTTGTTGGCGATGCCCGACGCCTCTTGGAGACGGTAGCCGCCCTTGCCGTCGCTCTCGACCTCGACGCTGTCGGCCTTGCGACCCAGGTAGGTACGAAGTTCCATCGGCTCACGGAGCGGGTCGATGGAGGGGTTCGTCACCTGGCAAGCGTCGAGAACCAGATGGTCGAAGTAGCTCGTGTAGGGCTTATCGTTGCCCATACCCGTGAGCATGACGCCGCCGGATTCGGCCTGACGCCACACGTTCTTGCGCTGCTCAGAGGACCAGTTGGCGTTCTCACGCAGCGCGAGATCGTTCTTCTTGATGGTGATGCAGTGCGCGGGGCAGTACGTCACACAGCGGTGGCAGGCCCGGCACTTGGAGTCATCGGGCAGTGGGCGCTCGTTGAACGAGTACACGCCCCAGCCGCACTGCTGAACGCAGCGCCCACACTTGTGGCACTTGTTGTAATCGATCTCGACCTTGAACTCAGGCTGAAGAAGGCTCGTCGGCATCTGTTAGTTCACCTCAACCATCGTCTCGCAGGTGTCATCGACACCGGTGACCGCACAAGAAATCTCACTTGCCGAGAGGTGCAGGTCACCATGGATCGGCCACTCCATACCCTTGACGCGCGCGATGACCGGCTCGCCGGCCTTCGGCGCCCAGACGCGGTCGGGAGCGTCGAGGACCTCGCGGATGGCGGACTCCTCGGAGGCGACCATGATCTTGGTCCCCTGCTGCGC
>JBBREQ010000169.1:0-3257 GCA_038202795.1 Coriobacteriia bacterium
TACAATCAGGAGGTATTCGGTAAGCTGAAGCACACCGTCTGGGGCGCGCACCAGGAACCCGACCCGAACCTTGCATCCGTCTCGTGTAATGACCTCTCGTCCGCTAGTGACCAGCCTATTCGTGGTGCTTTCTGCCGCGGCTCCTCAGGTAGCCGCCCAGACTGCGGCGCAGCGGGCAGACTTGCGCGGTGTCTTGGCGGGCCTGGCCATCGACTCGACGGTTATTGAGATCTCCCGCTGCACCAACCCCGACGCCCACCTCCAGCGCCTCTGCGAGGGGCTCGTCGCGGCTCGCCGCGCCGAAGTGACTGCTGACCAGCAGGCCGCGATCCGCGCACGGGAGCTGCTTGAGCGCGTTGTCGCGGAGCGCCCCACCTGGTCGATGGCATGGTACGGGCTCGGCATCGCACGGGTTCAGGTCGCTCGCGTGGGACTGCTGGCGCGGTCAGGTCCTTTGCACCCGGTTGGGGTCAGCAATGAGGTCGGTGCGGCCAACGCCTTGGTCCGCGCGCTGGAACTGGACTCAGCGTACGTGGACGCGGCCGAAGCACTTGCCCTGATCTCAGTCCCTCGCGAAGGTGCGTCACGGCTCGTGGAGCGGCACGCGATGTTGCAGCGCGTCCTGCCGCTCCTCTCGCCGGCCGGGCGCTATGGCGCGGCGCAGGTCGCGTTGGAGGTAGGCGACGGCCGTGCGGCCGTGACCTATCTCGACGCGCTGCGAGGCAGTGGTGCCGCGCATCTTGCGCTCGCGCGGGCATACTACCTGATGGGACTCGCGGACTCGGGGCGCTCTGCATTGATCGCCGGAGCATCGGACAGCACCCCGGCGGCCGTGGCGGCCTATCGCCGGGAGCTTGCCTGGGTGGCCGAGCCAGAGGAGATCGCGCTGTGGGACTCGCTCCCGGCAGCGGACCGACCCGGCTTTCTCGCGGCGTTCTGGGCGGGACGCGACGTGCGTGGCGGGCTCGCCGATGGCGCGCGACTGGTGGAGCATTACCGTCGCGTGGAGTTCGTGTGGGCAGAGTTTCGTCGCCGGATCCCGCAGGTGGGCTTGCAGCGCAATGCAGGCGTTGCGATGACGATCGACTATGCCGCGGACGAATTGATGCTGCGCTTTCCGGGCGAGTACATGGGCGGCGATGACCCTGACTTAGTTGCCGAGATTCTTCGACTCGACAGCGACCATCGCAACCTCGGCGCGGCAGGGGCGTTTCGTGAGTTCCGAAGTTCGCAGGCAGTCCTCGATGATCGCGGGGTGATCTGGCTCCGCCACGGCAAGCCGGATAAGGTAGCCCGTACTACAGATGGTCTCTCCCTGGAGGTGTGGCGGTACGAGCGTCCGGAGGGTGCACTGGTGCTGCAGTTTCGGGAGGAAAACTTCGACGGGCAGGTCGGGGCGTCTGTGTTGGTGCCCTCACTCGTCACAGCGAATCCAATGCAACGCGATCAGCTCTGTCACTTGGAGCAATCGCTCTGCAGCAACAACGCCGATCCCAGTGGTACGATGCTCGTCGTCGGGAGCAGAAGCCAAGCGGATCAGAACCCGGGGTTCGATCGAACGGTGCAGGACGCAAAACTCAACACCACCGCACGCATCGCGCGCTACCGCACGATCGGGCTGGAGACGATCGCCGAGGCGACTACGACCGACGCGCACGCTCGGCGCTTTGATGGTGAGCTGACACCGATTGTGCAGCTGTACGGTCTGGTGCGGCTCCCCGACGGCGCCGGGCGCGCGGTCGTCGCCTTCGCGGTCCCAGGGGCACAACTCGTCTCCACTTCACCCGCGGAGGCGGGTGGGCGGGCGATCTACCCGCTCCGGCTCGAGGTCTCGCTGGCACACCGTCGCGATGGAGAGCGGATCACCGTCGATACCGTGCGCCGCTTTGCGACCCCAGCGCCACTCCGCGAAGGGCAGTACCTGACCGGCATGCTCGAGATTCCGGTGGCCCCGGGTGAGTATGTCGCGTCGGTGGTGTTGTCGCAGGACCAACGTGGCGCACTTGCACGGTTGCCGCGCGTGGTGGTGCCGCCGGCCACGGGCGCGCTCCGCGTCTCCGATCTGGTGCTCGGCCGCGAAGGGAGCGGTGTGCGCTGGCAGTCGGGGGCGATGGCGGTCCCGCTCAATCCGCTGAACAGTTATCCCAAGGGGAGTGAGGCGGAGGTGTACTACCAGGTCTCCGGACTCACTCTTGGAGCGAACTACACGAGTCGTCTCGAGCTCTTCGACGCGGAGGCGCCCGCAGGTGGCAAGCCGCGGCTCACGATCGGTTTTGACACGCCGGCCAACGCTGCCCGGAGCGAGGTCGCGCGGACCCTCGGGCTCAAGTCGCTGGCGCCCGGGCGCTATCGGTTGCAACTCACGGTCACGCAGGGCACGGCGAAGACGACGGCACTCGCCTGGATCACGGTGGGGAAGTAGGGGGCAGGAGGAGGTACGAAGGGGGCGCCATGCGGCGTTCAGAACAAGGGCGCGGCTCGGGTTGGGGAAAGGAGGGAGCCTAGGCGTTGACCTGCGTTTCGGTCGGAAGTGACCGGGTGTTTGGATTGTAACAATGTTTCACTCGCCAGCCTCCCGATTCCTGCGGGGCCGTGCTACACTCCGAGAGTCCCCTTGACGGAGTGCCCCGTGGCAACTCGCTGTGTACCATCCGGCCCGACGCCCGACGCCCGACGCCCGACGCCCGACGCCCGACGCCCGACGCCCGACGCCCGACGCCCGACGCCCGACGCCCGACGCCCGACGCCCGTGCGTGTTGGGCGCTCTACCGCGGCTCTGTCAGGCGCACAAGCTGTTCGCGTGGAATGACTGGGGCATCGCGTGAGTGAGGAATTGCTGAAGAGCGTCCCGCCCGGGATGTCCCAAGAGGAATGCGAAGCGGCGCTTTCCGCTGCATGGGGTTTGACCCCGACCGAGGCGCGTATCGCACGCACCTGCATCGAAGTCCACGATGTCGAGACTGTGGCGAGCAGCGTCGGGATTTCGCATCACACCGTGCACTCACACCTATCCCGCATCTACTTGAAGGCCAAGGTGAACAGCCGCCTGCAGCTCGCCGTCCTCGTCACGGCAATGCTCTGGCGGGTGGCCTCGCGCCGGTAGCCGTGCGACAGCGCACTACTTCCCCACCGTCAGCCACGCCATGGCGGAGACGGACTCGGTGCCCTGCTGCACCGTCAGTCGGATGCGGTAGCGCCCCGGCGCCAGGCTCTTGAGGCCGAGGGTCCGCACGACTTCGGCGCGCTCGCCACTGGCC
>JBBREQ010000170.1:0-3176 GCA_038202795.1 Coriobacteriia bacterium
GCTCGACGGAGTCTCCGCCTTGCTCGCTACTGCCCTCGTCATCGTCATCCTCTTCTCCGTCATCGTCCCAACCCAGGGCCTCATATAGTCACGTAAGTCTATTGCGATAGTGACACAAGGACAAGAGACTCTCTCGCCGATCGCCAACGTCGTCCTTGCTCACAGCGGCACAGCCTCGGCGAGGATTTCGTGCCGGGAATGGGGACGTAAAGCATCGTCCGGGACAAGGTCGACACGCTCCCCCAGCAAGGTCGCAAGTTCTGCCTCCAGTGCACCGACCTCGAACAGTGAGGCGCCTGACGGGAAGGCGACCAGGAGGTCGATGTCAGACTCGGGACCATCCTCTCCCCGTGCCACGGACCCGAATACGCGTACATTGCGGAAGCCGCGCTCGCTGGCAAGGTCGATCACCTCGCGCCGATGCTTGGCGAGGAGGCTCCCGCGCTCGCTCGCTGGGGCGAAGCGCAACAACCGGGCGACTTCGGGTTGACTGCGGTTCACCGCACGCGCGATCTCACGCTGACTCATACCCGCCGCGGCGCCCCGTCTGATCGCACCCACAAGCTTGGCCCGCGCCTCGGCACGCAGACGATCGGCCTCGAGCGCGTCCGCGAGCATCTGCTCCACGAGTGACTCCGACACACCCACCTCCATCTGATAGGTCATGCTATCAGTGAGATCCGACATGTGGCTAGCCAAGCCAGACGATGCACCCTGTGCCTAGCCTGGTTCGCGGTCGAGTTCCTCGAGAGTCACTCGCCTGCCGTCATCTTTCGCCCTTGCGTCGCGGTAAGCGCGCACTTCCGCGGCCATCTCCAGGCGCTCCAAGGTTTCAAGGTCTTGCTTGCTGATGAGCACGGCGGCCACCTTTCCATTGCGCGTAAGTGCCACGCGCTCATGACCGTATGCGACCCGTCCGACAACGTCTAAGAGATCGGCGCGAAGCTCTCGGCTGCTGACCCGGCTGCTAATGGTGCTCATGTGTACTTAGCGTGCTTCGCGTACACATATGACGCAATCGCCAACGTCAGCCCGACGCGACCCGCCAACAGTTCTCGGTAGACGACTGCGGGCCGCGGAGGTCAATATGGAAGGACCCTCGCTGTCTTGGAGGCGCTGCCTCACCCCACGTTCCCGCCACAAAGGAGACCCCGAATGCCCGATGCCCCCGTTCCCTTCCAGGTCTACGGCGACGGAAAAACCTACCTGCACGGCACCAAGGCCGACCTTGCGCCTGGCGATCTTCTGACGCCTGGCTTCGCCTCCAACTTTGAGGAGGGTCGCGTCGCGAACAACGTCTACTTCACCCTCACGCTCGATGCCGCGGCATGGGGCGCGGAGCTCGCGGCTGGCGCGGGTCCTGGACGGATCTACGTGGTGGAGCCGCTCGGTGACGTGGTGGACGACCCGAACGTGACGGACAAGCGCTTCCCTGGCAATCCGACGCGGTCTTACCGGACGACGGGATCGGTGCGCGTGGTGCGCGAGCTCACGGACTGGACGGGACACACCGATGAGCAGATTCGGACGATGCGCGAGGGCCTGGCCGACTTGGCTCGCAGGGGCGACGCTGTCATCTACGACTAGCCGATCCCTCCTTTCAATTATTGACAGATCATGTCGCTTTAACGACACTATCGGTATGGAGCTCATGACCACCGCCACAGCCGCGCAGCGACTGGGCATCTCCACGCGGCAGGCCCAACGGCTCGTCTCAGATGGCGTCCTGACGCGCGCGGCGGGCAACGTGGTCACCAGCGAGTCCGTCGCGAGGGCTCTGGCACAAAGGAACGCGAGCGCACATCTGACGCGCGCATGGTCAGAACCCACCGCATGGGCGGCGCTCGCGGTCTTGACCGGCAGAGACGACCTCGCCCGCAGCATCGGCACCACGCAACTGTCACGTCTGCGCGCCAGGCTGCGCCGCGCGTCAGCCGAGTCTCTCGCCAGCTCCCTGAGGGACCGCGCCCTCGTGCGTCGGCTCGAGGCGCACTCCTCGGCAGTAGAACGCGCCTTCGCACTCGTGATCAAGGCGGGCATCGACTCCCACGCGAGCGGCCTCACACCCCGCCAGTCCGCACTCGCGGATGGTTACCTCACGACAGAGGCCGCCGACGCCATGGAATCCGCCCTGGCGCTACGCCCCGCCGTCGGTGCGGCAAACGTGGTCCTCCGCGTGGCGGATTTCCCCCACATCGCGGACGTCGCGGCCGACGGCGACGCGCTCGCGGGTGCGGACCTGGCAGAGTCCGTTGACGTACGCGAGCGCGCCGAGGGATTGCGAATTCTCGAGCGCGCGCTTGAGCGGTACGCGCGGTGAACACGCGACCCTCGATCGACGTACCCACCCCACCGGGCGGCTGGCTCCACCCGTGGCCAAATGTGGGCCAAATCGCCTCCCAGCTTGGCCCAGACGACTGGACGCTCGTGGGCGGGCTCATGGTTGCGCTGCACGCCGCCGCGCGCGGCATCCGTCTCCCTCGCGCCACGGTGGACGTCGACATGGTGGTCCACATCGAGACCGGGCCGGGCAGGGTGGCGCGCACGCGAAAGGTTCTCGCGGGGCTCGGGTACACGCTGCTCGAGCCGTCCGACGCTCGCAAGGGAAGCGCTCACCGCTTCGCCCGGCCAGGCGCGTCATCAGGCGCCGACCCCACGGAGTATGCCGACATCGTCGACGTGATGGTCGCCGACCACTCCGCTCCCAGCATTCGGGAACGGCTGGGCAAATTCCCCATGGTCGCGATCGAGGGCGGCACCCAGGCACTGCGCCGCACCATCAATGCCCGCCTCACGATTGGCGGCGAGGACGTGACGCTCAGCGTCCCGGACACCCTGGGCGCCGCCATCGTGAAGTCAGCAGCGCACCTGGTGGACTCACGCGATCCCGCGCGCCACCTCGCGGATGCCGCAGTGCTGCTCGCTTGCATGGCCGACCCTTTCACCGACCGAGACAGGCTCACGCTGGGAAGCGACCGGAAGCGAGTGGCCCACCTGGTGGAACATTTGGGCGCCCCCCACCACCCCGCATGGAGAGCGCTGGAAGCCGATGCTGCCCGCGACGGGCAGGCTGCGTTGCGCATTTTGGCGGGTTAGCCCGACTCGGCCACCAGGTCCAGCCTCGACCCCGTGGCCGCAGCGATGCGCGCCAGGGTGCTCACCGTGGGGTTGGCATG
>JBBREQ010000171.1:0-3157 GCA_038202795.1 Coriobacteriia bacterium
TGCTGCATCGCAGCAGACCCGCCGAGGACGTTTCGCGTAGTGGTCACCGGCGTCCCTCTCCTCTCGACTACAGGTCGTCCCCGCAAAGCGTAGCCCCTGCCACGAAGTCGTAGTCCTGCAGCTCACCAGCGTTGTACGCCGCATAAGCCGCCAGGTCGAAATGCCCGTGACCGGACAGATTGAACAGAATGACCTTGTCCTCGCCCGCTTCCTTGGCGGCAAGCGCCTCATTGATGGCCGCGAGGATCGCATGGCTGGACTCCGGTGCCGGCAAGATACCCTCGGCGCGTGCGAACTGTGCGGCTGCGGCAAAGCACGCGGTCTGGTCGACGGCGACCGCTTCGGCTTCACCCTCGTGCACAAGCTGGCTGACTAGCGGCGAGTCGCCGTGGTAGCGCAGGCCACCCGCGTGAATGCCTGCAGGCACGAAGTCGTGGCCGAGGGTGTACATGAGCATCTGCGGCGTCATACCCGCCTCATCGCCCAAGTCGTAGCGGTACTCGCCAGCAGTGAGAGTCGGGCACGCCTTGGGCTCGACGGCGAGCAGGCGCGCGTTGCTCTTTCCCTCGAGCTTGCGGTGGTAGTACGGGAACGCGAGGCCGGCGAAGTTGCTGCCGCCACCCACGCACGCGATAACGACATCCGGCTCTTCCTCGGCCAGCGCCATCTGCTCGATCGCCTCGAGCCCGATGATCGTCTGGTGCAGACACACGTGGTTGAGCACCGACCCCAACGAGTAGTGTGTGTCAGGGTTCTTAGCGGCGACCTCGACAGCCTCAGAGATCGCGATTCCCAGCGAGCCAGTGGACTCCGGATCCATGGCGAGCACGTGACGGCCGGCATCGGTGAGGTTGCTCGGTGAGGAGTGTACGGTTCCGCCGTAGGTCTCCATAAGAATGCGGCGGTACGGCTTCTGGTCGTAGGACACCTTGACCATGAACACCTCGACATCGATGCCGTAGAGCGCACCGGCGATCGACATAGCGCTACCCCACTGGCCAGCGCCGGTCTCGGTCGCGATCTTGGTGATGCCCTCCTGCTTGTTGTAGTACGCCTGCGGGATGGCGGTGTTGGGCTTGTGCGAGCCCGCGGGACTCACTCCCTCATATTTGAAGAAGATTTTGACGCCCTCAGGCAGATCCAGGACCCGCTCGAGCTGCTTGGCACGCAGGAGCGGCGAGGGACGGTAGGTCTTGTAGACGTCGATGACTGCTCCGGGGATATCGATCCAGCGATCCGGCGACATCTCCTGCTTGAGACACTCCACCGGGAACAACGTCGCCATGTGCGCGCCGATCTGATCCGCTGTGAGCTCGGTACCGTCAGGGGCGAACGCCTTGGGCGGCGCCGGCGGGTTCTTCAGGTCCGGCATGATGTTGTACCACGCCTCAGGAATCCTAGTCTCGTCAAGCCCGAACCTCGTCTTGTCGCTCATCATTCTCTCCTCCCTTGCCGGACTCCTTGTGAGCCCTGCTTCGCTCGGTGCACCCGGCCACCGAGCCTTGCCTGCCGAGAAGGTCGGTCTTCTCGGCGGTACTGTCCTATCTGCGCGAGCGCTTGATCACGCCCGTGAGTCCCTGCAGCACGTCTTCGGGGAAGTCGGAGCGCATGAGCGCCTCCCCCACCAGCACCGCGTCAGCGCCCGCCAACGCGCTGGATTCGACGTTGGACCGGTCGCGCACGCCACTTTCGGCGACGACGACCGCGCCCGCCCGCTGCGCTTGGTCGAGCAGCGGTGCGACCCTCTCGGGCGACACCTCGAGCGTGCGCAGGTTGCGACTGTTCACCCCGATCAGGCGCGCCTTGACCGCTAGCGCGATATCGAGTTCGGCGGCGTCGTGAACCTCGACGAGTGCAGTGAGTCCCAAGGTCGTCGCGAGATCGAGGTAGTCGCCGATGTCAGTGCCCAATACGCTGACCATGAGCAGCACCGCATCCGCTCCGTGTCCGCGAGCGGCGTACAGTTGGACCGGATCGACGACGAAGTCCTTGCACAAGACAGGGATGTCGACGGCATCGGCAACATCCGAGAGGTCCGCGAACGATCCGCCGAAGAACTTGGGCTCAGTGAGCACGCTGATGCACGCGGCCCCACCATCCTGGTAGTGGAGTGCCTGCTTGGAAGCCTCGCACTGGGGCGAAATCTCACCTGCGCTGGGCGAGCACTTCTTGACCTCCGCGATCACCGCTACATCGTCGCGGTCGCGCAGTGCGGCTAGAAAGTCCCGAGGCTTGCGACTCGCGCTCGCAAGACGCTCCCGGTCTGCCGGTCGCAGGTCGCCGAAGGCCACGCCAAGGGCTTCTCGGCGTGCGCCGATGACCATGTCGAGGAACCGCTCTGTCACGATTTCTCACGCTCCGTCCTCTGGCGCGCTGCCGAGGCCAGGCGCTGAGATACGCCGATGAGTTTCTCAAGGGTCTCTCGTGCTCGACCGGAATCGATGCTCTCACGGGCGAGCGCAACGCCCTCAGCGAGGTCGTTGGCCTTGCCGGCGGCGAGCAACGCGGCAGCGGCGTTCATGAGCACCACATCGCGCCGGGGCCCCGGCTGGCCTAAGAGCACTGCGCGCAGAATCTGCGCGTTCTCCTGGGCGCCGCCACCGGCCAGATCGGCTAGGGACCCGCGAGCGATGCCCACCTCCTCGGGGGTGACCTCGTAGACACGTACCCCGCCGACGGACGCTGAGTACTCAGCCACCGTCGTAGGTCCGCTCGCACTCACCTCGTCCATGCCCGGATGCCCGTTGACGACGAGCACCCGCTCGGCACCCAGCCTACCCGCGACTTCTGCCATCACCGGTGCCAAGCGCGGGTCGTAGACGCCCAGCAGCTGCCGCGCGGCGCCCGCAGGATTGGTGAGCGGACCCAAGATGTTGAAGACCGTGCGAATGCCGATCTCTCGGCGCGGCACCGCCGCATGGCGCATGCTCGCGTGTAGTGACTGGGCGAACAAGAAGCCCAGTCCCGCTTCGTCGATGCAGCGAGCCATGTCCGCCGCATCGAGCGTGATGTCGACACCGAGTGCCTCGAGCACATCGGCGGAGCCACTGGAACTCGAAACGGCCCGATTGCCGTGTTTAGCGACCGGCACTCCTGCACCGGCGACCACGAATGCCGTGCTCGTGGAGATGTTGAAGGTGTGCAGCCCGTCGCCGCC
>JBBREQ010000172.1:0-3062 GCA_038202795.1 Coriobacteriia bacterium
GCACACGACCCTCCTCGCGGCAGGCGTGCCCATTGTCGAGCACCTTCGCGGCCTCGAACTCCTTCCGGATACGGGCTTTGAGTTCTCCGCGATCCCGCTCAACCTGATCGGGCTTGCCACGTCGCCCGTGCGGGCGGTAGCGGTGATGTGACGGGAGGAGTCGAGCCTCGCGTCGCGAGCCTTGGGCGGGAGAGCGCCCAGGCGCCAGGGTGCCCAGGTGGGAGGGCGCGGGATGCCTCATCTGGGGTCGGAGGAAGCCGATAGGCACCATGTGAACGTACGCTCTGGTTCAGCCTGGCTGATCGCAGCCTGCGCACTGCTCGCGGTCCCGACTGTCATTGACCCCGATGGGGCCGTGGCCGAACTGACCTATCTGATCGGAATGGGGCTCATCGTCGCCGCCCTGTGGTGGGGCGCGACTCGGCGGAACGTGCCTTCGCGGGTCCCTTGGTTGCTCTTCGCGGGGGCAGGCTCCTGTTGGCTCGCGGGCGACATCGTTCAGCGGGCGCTAGCCTGGCTCGGCAGTCCCGAAGTCGAAGTCGGGCTTCCCGACGTGTTGTGGCTCGCGTCCTACCCACTGCTGATCGCAGGCGTGATCCGCATGATCAAGATGCGCGGCGTGTCGGCAGCCTTCATCCGTGACATCGGGCTCGACGTGGTCGTGGTGGGGGCCGCCGCGTCGGTCGTCGCCACATTCCTGCTCGTGACGCCGTTGCTGACCGCCGGTGGCAAGCCGATTCAGCTCTTGGTCGACTATCTCTACCCGCTGGGCGACCTCGCCCTCTTCGCCCTCGCGATCACCCTGATGCTCACCCCAGGGACTCGCGGGCGCGCAAGCATTCTCCTCATCGGCGCACTAGGGCTGAGCCTGCCGTTAGATCTACTCCAGGCGATCCAGCCTACGATCGCCCCGCGCTTCGACGAGGCCCGGCTCGACGGGCTCCTCCTGGTGGGAAATGCGCTGCTGGGTGCCGCCGCGATCCACCCGAGCCGCATCAGCCTCACCGAGCGTGCTTCGTCACGCGGCAGGCACTTCATGAACCGCTGGCGTGTCATCCTGCTCGGGACCTCCCTCTGCGCGGTGTCCGTCGTCAGCACAATCCCCGATGCGGCGCCGCAGAACCGTTTGGTGGCTGTCGCGGCGAGCGTCCTGGTCTCGATTGCGGTGATGATCCGCTTCTACCGCGTGGTGCGCGAGCGCGAGGAGGCCGAGGTGGCCCTGCGCTTCCAAGCCGACCACGATCAGCTGACGGGCGTGGCCAACCGCTTCCTGCTCATGAACCGGGTGTCGGCGGCACTGAGCTCACAGACCGAGGCTGGCGAGAGCCTCGTGCTCGCGTGGGTCGACCTCGACGGCTTCAAGCTAATCAACGACAGCTGGGGTCACTCGGCCGGTGACGAGGTCATTCGAACGGTCGCGGGGCGCTTGAGCATGTTGGTTCGCGCGTCCGACACGGTGGCACGCATGGGAGGCGATGAGTTCGTGGTGCTGTGCCAGGGCGCGACCCCTCAGCGCGCTGACCAACTAGGACAACAAATCTGTGAGGCCGTCGGCCGCGCCATCGAGGTCGACGGAGCGGAGGTGACGGTCGGCGCCAGTGTGGGCGTCGTCTTCGCCGAGCCGCACACTCCGAGCTCGACCGGTGACGATCGTCTGCTCATCGATGACCTCCTACATCGTGCAGACTCGGCGATGTATGAGGCGAAGCGGGCCGGCGGCGGCGTGTGGATCGCGAGCGCGCTGTCGCTGTGACCACGTCTCGGCATGCCGCTCTGACGGCCCCTCTCTCGGACTAAGACGTCGGCCGGAGACACGCCGTCCGGAGACTTAGACCTGAACCGCACCACGCCGATAGCACCGCACTGATTCGGTCGGAGGTCGCCACCGGCCCTCCAGTCCACATCTGGCCCTCGGCTACGCCTTCGTCACCGCGATCGTCTGCGCGTCTCCCGCCTCGACGGTGAGCGACGTCGCGAGAACCTCGTGTGCGATGAGGTCGAGGTGCGCGTCGACGGCCGCCACACGGTCCTCGGGGACCGTCAGAACGAGCGAGATGCGGTCACCCACATTCAGTCCCTCGGCCTTGCGCTGATCTTGGATGGCGCGCACCACGTCGCGGGCGTAACCCTCGGCCTCGAGCTCGGGCGTGATTGTCGTATCGAGCGACACGAACCCCCCGCTCGGAAGCACGGCGGCCGCCACCGCATCGTCGCCCTGGCCGCCGATGACGGTCGCGAGCTCGTACTCCCCCGTCTCGAGCGCGATCCCGCCCGCAGTGACCACGCCATCGGTCTCACTCCAGTCCCCCGACTTGGAGCCCGCGATCGCCTGCTGCACCGACTTGCCGATGCGCGGGCCCGCCGCGCGGGCGTTGACGGTGAGGCGACGCTCGACCGGATGGGTCGCCTTGAATTGCTCGACCGACTCCCACACCATGGTCTTCACGTTGAGTTCCGCTTGCACCAGGCGCCCGTATTCGCGGATTGCGTCTGGATGAGCAACCGCCGCCCTCATCATCGAGAGCGGCTGCCGCACGCGCAACTGCTCCTTCTTGCGCAAAGCGTGCCCCGCGGAGACCACCTCGCGTACCTGGTCCATCGTGCCCCCAAGCGATTCATCCACCCACACCGCAGGCGTGACAGGGTAGTCGGTCAGGTGCACCGAACGGCCGCCCGTGAGTCCCCGCCAGATCTCCTCGGTCTCGAGCGGAAGCAGCGGCGCCGCCAGACGGGTCACCGTCTCGAGCACCGTGTAGAGGGTGTCAAAGGCGTCGGCATCCTCTTCCCAGAAGCGGTCGCGCTGCGTGCGGACGTACCAGTTGGTGAGCAGATCCATATATTGAGCGAGAGCGTCCGACGCTCCCGGGATGTCGAACTCCTCCATCTGCGCGGTCACGGTGCGCACCAACTCGGCGGTCTTCGCAAGCACGTAGCGATCCATGACGGGCAGCGACGCAACCCGGGCATCGTCCATCGCCTTGCCGAGCACTCCCTGTCCCCCGCGTGCGGCACCCGCGTACAGGGTGAAGAAGTAGTACGTGGACCACAGCGGGAGCATGACC
>JBBREQ010000173.1:0-2830 GCA_038202795.1 Coriobacteriia bacterium
GTAGCGCTTGTTTGACATCTTCGCCCCGACGTACGTGTGGTAGACAGTGTAGCTGTAGCTGCGATCGCGCACTGTCTTGTTGGTGCTGCTGATCTTCGAGGCAGCGCTCGAGTACGTCTGACCGAGCCGAGCGGTTCCCACGCCCTTGCCGGGGTACGTGTACTTGACGGCCGAAGCCGCCTCGGCTCCCAGAACCACACTGAGAAGCACCAGAACCGCTCCCACCATGGCTACTCGACGTGAGAACCTCATCTGCCCACCTCCGACACATCGATATGTACCCGCCGAACGATTGACACCAACATCACGCCCTGCGGATGATGACACATGCACCAATCCGATGAAATGGACCGCGACTTGATGGACGATGATGCCCTTTCAGCATCCCTGCCCACGAACCGGAGGGACTCACGTGCCCTGACGGCGCGCAGAGCCGGTGTCCGTTTTGCCGCTTTCTTGGTGACTCTTGTGGCCCTCGACGTTGCTCTGGGCATCTTCCTGCCGCCACCCGAGTTCGGTGCTGACTGGCGTATGCCGCGCGACCTGCCCACCTCTCAACTCGCGCCGTTCATCGCTCATTTCGATCGGACCTCGGCCGAAGCCACCGAACCCGTCGTGGTATTCCTGGGCGCCTCACCCACCTGGGGGGCTGCCGTCGTGCGGGAACGTGACAGCGTTCCCGCGGCGTTTCGTCGTCAATCGGAGCGGGCACGCAGCCCTGTCCGCGTCTACAATTTCGCATGCAACGGACAGCTTCTGGGGGACACGTATTTCATAGCACGTCGCGTCGTCCAGGACGCAGACGTGACCTTCGTTCAGCTCACCTACCACGCGTTCAATGCGCGGTGGCGACAGGGAGCAACCAGCCGCTACCCGGACCTCCCCGCTCGCCTGGGCGTGCCTGTGGGTGCCGACACTGCTGGCATCCTTGGAATCCGACAGTCGCACCGTCCGGACATCACGGGAGCCGTCGACCGTTGGATGCGGCGGCACTGGTATCTCTACGGCGCGCGCGACGCGTTTGCCGCCCGCCTCCTTGGCACCACGCCTGAGCAGCGGCTCTACCACGAGTGGGAGATGCTCGCTGTGCCCGGTTTCGAGGGAGCGGAGAATCTCATTTTGTCCGAGTCGCCCTTCGAGGAGCTGGAACCCGATACACAGATGCTGATCCTCGACGAGTTCTCGGAAGCTGCGGATTACCGCATCGACGAACGGGACAGCGAAGTCCGGATGCTCGAGCGGCTTGCCATCGACTTGGAGACCCAGGGCGCGCGCGCGATCTTCTACCTGTCGCCCCTCAATACGGACGCACTGGCCTCGTTCGACCTTCTCGACCGGGAAGGCTATGCGGCCAACGCTCAGAAGATCCGCGCCATCTGCGTCTCGCACGGACACCGCTTCATCGACTTCAACACGGATACCTCCCTGCCCAGCGCCGCGTTCGCTGACATCAACCACACTACGCCGGCGGGAAGCGTGCTTGTGGCCGAGCAGCTGTGGAGCCGCTCTGCCGACCTTCTGGACGCAGCGCCGTGATATTCAACGAACCCGCCTACTTCCTGCTGCTCGCAGTAGCGGCGCTGGTCTTTCGTTCGCTGCCCGGATCGTGGAAGCCCTGGTGGCTGGCGGTTACCGGCATCCTGTTCTACATCTATTTTTCGCCCCGATATGCCGTTTTGCTCAGCGCCGAGATCGCTGCGGTGTACCTGCTGGGGGTCGTAGTGCGACGCGGGGGCACGTCCGCTCGGCTCGCGTTCGGGGCGGGTTTGGCGCTCACCATTGGGCTGCTTGTGGGCTTCAAGGTGTTTGGCGCGTGGACACCCGCGGGTTCCACACCGGGCGACTTGCCCAGCTTCGCGGACCTCCAGCTCCCGCTGGCAATCTCATTTTTCACCTTCGAGTTCGTCCACTACATCGTCGATGCGCGCCGAGACAAGCTCCCGGACCATCGGATTGCGGACTTCCTCGCCTTCGCCTTGTTCGCGCCGACTCTGGTTGCGGGACCAATCAAGCGTTTCCAGGGCTTCTTCGCGCAAGTGAGAGAGGCTCGCGCCACTGCCGAGGACATCACGGCGGGTACCACCCGGATACTCTCGGGACTCGCCAAGAAGGTGGTACTGGCCGACACGCTCACGCTCTGGGTGACCCCCCTCGCCTCCGATGCGGCCTTGGAGACCGCGAGCAGTCTGGAGATAGTCACAGCCTTGTTCGCGTACTCGCTGCGTATCTACTTCGACTTCTCGGGCTACTCGGATATCGCTATCGGCTCAGCACGCTTGTTCGGGCTGCGTGTGCCGGAGAACTTCTCGTGGCCTTATCTCAAGACCAACATCAGTGACTTCTGGCGCTCGTGGCACATGTCGCTCATGCGCTGGATCCGCGACTACGTCTACATCCCTCTGGGGGGCAACCGGCGCGGTCTGCTGCGGCAGATGGTCAACCTGCTCATCGCCTTCGCGGTGTCCGGTCTGTGGCACGGTATGGCGCTCAATTTCCTCTGCTGGGGCTTGTACCACGGCGGCCTGATGGCAGGGCACCTGCTGTGGACCAAGAGGCTGAAGCCCCGACTGCGGTGGGTGACCGAGGAAAGCCCCGTCAGCACGGTGCTCCACTACGCCGGGGCTATCGCAGGCGCAGTCGTCACCTTCACGCTCGTCACGGCAGGCTGGGCGCTGTTCGCGATGCCTCTGCCCCGCATCGCCCTGATGATCAGACAGCTGACTCAGGGAGGACTGTGATGAGCCGCCAACTTCGCGATCTCGTGACCGACATCGCATGGGGAGTGCTGTGGGCCCTGCTGCTCGCAGTAGTGATCGCGTTTCATTCAGGC
>JBBREQ010000174.1:0-2803 GCA_038202795.1 Coriobacteriia bacterium
CCAGCGGCGGCACCGAGAGCGACAACGCCGCGCTGCTGGGCATCCTGATGCGTATCGCGCCGGACGGCGGCGCGCACCTGATCGTCTCTGCCTACGAGCACCACGCGGTGCTCTATCCCGCGCAGTGGCTCGCCAAGCACGGCTACGAGCTCACAGAGCTCTCCCCGCGTGCGGACGGCCACATCCACCCAGACGACCTGCGCGACGCCCTGAAGCCCAACACCAAGCTCGTGTCGATCATGCATGGCAACAACGAGATCGGCTCGGTCAACGACATCCGCGCGCTGGCCGCCGTTGCCCATGAGGGCGGCGCGCTGTTCCACACGGACGCCGCTCAGACGCTGGGCAAGGTCGCGTTCAACGTTGCGGAGCTGGGTATCGACGCTGCGTCGTTTTCCAGCCACAAGATCTACGGTCCCAAGGGCTTTGGCGCGCTGTACCTGAAGAAGCGCACGCCGTTCGAGACCCAGGCGCGCGGCGGCGGCCAGGAGTTCAAGAAGCGCTCGGGTACGCAGAATACGCCGGGTGCAGTGGGATTTGCCCGCGCGCTCGAGATCATGCTCGAAGAGGCGCCCGTCGAGATTCCGCGCCTCTCGGGCCTGCGCGATCAGCTCATCGACGGCATAACCTCGCGTCTCGAGAACACCGAGCCCTCTGCGAGCACCGGAGAGCGCCTACCCAACATCGCACCGCTGCTCATCAAGGGCGTCGAGGGCGAAGCCATGCTGCTGCAGCTCGACAACCTGGGAATCGCGGTGTCCACCGGGTCCGCGTGCTCGTCAGGCTCGCTCGAGCCCAGCCACGTGCTGCTCTCGATCGGCTGCCCGCCCGAGATCGCTCACGGTTCACTGCGCCTCTCCCTGGGCCGTTTCACCACCGCTGAGGACGTCGACTACTTCCTTGAGGTGTTCCCGCCCATCGTCGAGCGCCTGCGCGCCATGTCTCCCGTGTACGCCAAGATGTTCGGCTCGACCAGCTAGGTTCCGCACCCTTCGAAAGGACACGCAGGTGATCTATTCCGACAAGGTCATGGACCACTTCAACAACCCGCGCAACGTGGGCGTTATCGAGGATGCGGATGGCGTTGGCGAGGTGGGTAACCCCGTCTGCGGCGACATGATGAAGATCACCATCGCCGTCGATGAGGCCGAGAAGATCTCGGACGTCAAGTTTCAGACGCTGGGCTGCGGGGCCGCGATCGCGACGTCATCCATCGTCACCGAGATGGCCAAGGGGCTCTCGCTCGAGGAGGCGGCTGCGATATCCAAGCAGCAGGTCGCCGATGAGCTCGGTGGACTTCCTCCCGCCAAGATGCACTGCTCGGTGCTCGCCACCGACGGGCTCAAGGTCGCTGTCGACGACTATCTCAAGAAGCACGGCCGAGACCCCATCGCCGGCAAGATCTTGAGCGAGGACCCGAACTTCGATCCGCACGCCGACGAAGACCACCACGACGACGAGTCCGTCGACCACAAGCACGACACCGCCGGCGAGGGCGGCGAGTGCAGTGTCTGCTGCCAGCGCCCTTAGTCGCCCGTGCGGGTTACCGGCGGGGAGCGCCTGATGGCGCGCGTCTTTGTGGCGATGAGTGGAGGCGTCGACTCGAGCGTTGCCGCTGCACTGCTCCTCGAACAGGGGCACGACGTCACCGGAATCACGATGCAACTGTGGCCGTCCTCGGACGTCGAGGGCGGCTGCTGCTCTGTGTCGGCCGTGCGCGATGCACGACGTGTCTGCGACCTTCTCGGCATCGCGCACTACGCGTGGAACTACCGGGACACGTTCGAGCGTGAAGTGGTCCAACCGTTTGCCGATGAGTACGCGGCCGGGCGGACCCCCAACCCCTGTATCCGCTGCAACGACCAGCTCAAGTTCTCCGATCTCCTCGCGAAGTCGGCGGCCCAGGGAGCTGAGTACCTAGCGACGGGACACTACGCACGTATCGTCGCGGACGCAGAGGGCCTTCGGCTGGCGCGCGGGCTCGATCCGGGCAAGGACCAGAGCTACTTTCTCTACCGGCTTACCGAGGCACAGATGGCCCGCGTGCTGTTTCCCGTAGGTGAACTCCACAAGACCGAGGTGCGGGCGTTCGCCGAGCGCTTCGGATTGCCCGTCGCTCACAAGGCGGAAAGCCAAGAGACCTGCTTCGCGCTCGAGGGCGACTACGTGCCTGTGGTGCGCTCGCGAGCCGCTGCCGCAGTGCGTCCGGGCGACATAGTCGACCGTCAGGGCACGGTCGTGGGTGAGCACCGGGGGCTTGCGTATCACACGGTGGGCCAGCGCAAGGGCCTGGGAATCGGGGGGACGGAAGATCCGCTGTTCGTTATCGCGCTCGATGCGGAACACAATCAGGTAGTGGTCGGTCCGCGTGAGGCACTCGCGGTCAGTCGCCTTGAGGCCTCGGACGTCATCTGGCATGGCGGGTCAGACGAGGTCAGTGCGACCGTGCGTTATCGCATGCCGGCGATTGAGGCCCGAGCCCAGTTCGATGGGTCGCGCCTCGTGATTGAGTTCTCCGAGCCCCTTTTTGGAGTGGCGGCGGGCCAGGCCGTGGTGTGCTACCGAGGCGACATCGTCGTAGGCGGGGGAGTGATCGAGTGCGCGAGCTGATCGATTGCCACATCCACACCGAGCGCTGTGGCCATGCCACAGGCACGGTGGCACAGATGGTAGGAGCTGCGGTGTTCGCGGGCCTTTCGGGCATCGTGCTCACCGAGCACCTGCCGCTCCCGGGTGAACTCGACCCCCATAAGCAGCTAGCGCTGGAGCGATGCGATCTTGAAACCTACGCGCGTGAGGTCCA
>JBBREQ010000175.1:0-2678 GCA_038202795.1 Coriobacteriia bacterium
ACGTCGACCGGGTCGATGATCTCGTAGGTGGAGCGCTCCTTGAGCACACCGTCCTGGTGGATGCCGCTGGAGTGCGCGAACGCGTTGGCGCCCACGATCGCCTTGTTGGGCTGCACACGGATGCCGGTGATAGTCGACACCAGACGGCTCGTGCGGACGATCTCGCGCGTGTTGATGCGCGTATCGGCGCCGAACACATCAGGGCGCTGCTTGAGCGCCATGACGACCTCTTCCATCGCCGTGTTGCCTGCGCGCTCCCCTATGCCGTTGACGGTGCACTCGATCTGACGCGCACCAGCCCGCACGCCGGCGAGCGCGTTGGCGGTCGCCATGCCCAAGTCGTTGTGGCAGTGCACCGCGACGACCACGTCCTCGATACCGGTGACGTGCTCCATGAGCCCACGGATCAGGCTCCCAAAGACCTCGGGATAGGCATACCCGGTGGTGTCCGGGATGTTGATGACGGTAGCCCCGGCAGCCACGACCTGCTCGATCATGCGGTACAGGAATTCAGGGTTGGCCCGCCCGGCATCCTCTGCGTAGAACTCGACATCGCCCACAAGGTTGCGGGCGTAGCGGACCGCCTTCACTCCCCGTTCGAGCGCCTCTTCCTCGGAGATGCGAAGCTTGTCGCGCAGGTGACTCTGAGAGACGCCGATGCCCGTGTGGATCCGCGGCCGCTTCGCCGTGGACAGAGCATCAGCCGCCACATCGATGTCGTGGGGGATCGCGCGAGTCAGTCCGCAGACGATCGCGGCGTCTCCCACCTCCGTGCCGATGCGCCGCACGCTCTCGAAGTCGCCCGGACTCGAGACCGGGAAGCCCGCCTCGATGATGTCGACACCCAGCCGGACAAGCTGGCGGGAGATTTCGAGCTTCTCTTCTGTGTTCATGCTAGCGCCCGGCGACTGCTCGCCATCACGCAAGGTGGTGTCGAATATGTAGACGCGGTCGCTGCTCATCGTGTCAGACCCTCCTGATAGCGTGGTTGAAAGGCGAAGGCCGTGTTCATCTGGTCTCTAGATGGACACTGCATGAGCACCCTTTCGCGTTCGCGCCGCGGAACCGCGGCTACCCGGTAAGACTACAGTTCCACGTTCCAAGCTTCTGCGATGCCCGCCTCGGACTTGATAAGCTGCAGCACCTCACGTGGCACCGGCGTGTCGACGTTGATGCCCATGAGAGCCTCGCCCGCGAGCTTCGTGCGGCCAACCTGCATCATGCCGATGTTGATAGCGTGAGCGCCCAGCATCGTGCCCACTTTGCCGATCATGCCCGGACGGTCCTCGTAGCGGAAGAACGTCATGTGCTCGGTGGGTTGCATGTCCAGGTCGAACCCGTACATCGATACGAGCCGTGCCTCGTTCTTCTTGCCGATGACCGTCCCGCCGATCTCGACCCGTCCCGTGGGCGTGTCCGCGCCCACCTTGACCAAGTTCACGTAGTCGTGGCTCTCCGAGCTGCGACTCTCCGTGACGCGGATTCCGCGCTGCTCGGCCAAGTACTCGGCATTCACGAAGTTGATCGAATCAGACGACACCCTCGAGAGCATTCCTTTGAGTACCGCAGTCTTGAGGATGCGGGTATCCGTCTCCGCAAGTCCGCCTAGGAAGGTGACTTCGACCGATTCCACCCCGCCGTGGGCCATCTGTCCGAGCATCGTGCCCAGGGCCTCGGAGATGCCCAGGTACGGCCCGACCTTCTCGTAGACCTCAGGTGCGACCGGAGCGATGTTGACCGCCGTGGGCACCATCTTGCCCAGAAGCCCATCGGCGACGAACTGCGCGATCTGCTCGCCGGCTCGGTCTTGTGCCTCGGCAGTCGATGCACCCAGATGCGGCGTGAGAATGGCGTTGGGGAACTCCAGCAGGGGCGAGTCCGTGCAGGGCTCGACCTCGTAGACGTCGATCGCAGCGCCCGCTACCTTGCCCGAACGCAGCGCGTCGGCCAACGCATCCAGCTGGTAGATGCCCCCCCGTGCGGTGTTGACCACACGCACGCCGTCCTTCATCTTGGCGAACTGCTCGGCCCCGAACATGCCGATGGTCTCTTTGGTCTTGGGAAGATGCACGGTGATGAAGTCCGCTTGTACCAGCAGATCATCGACGTTCTCGTAGAGCTCGACACCCATAGCCTGAGCGCGCTCGGGCGTCGTGTAGGGGTCGAAGCCAATGAGCCGCATCCCAAAGGAGCGGGCACGCTCTGCAACCAGCGAGCCGATGCGACCCAGACCGAAGATGGCGAGCGTCTTCTCGTAGAGCTCGGCTCCGGTGAACTTGGAGCGCTCCCACTTGCACTGCTTCATGGACGCGTTGGCCTGTGGCGTGTTGCGCGCCAGAGCCAGCATGAGCGCCATGGTCTGCTCGGCAGCGGATACGACATTCGAGGTGGGCGCGTTGCACACGATCACCCCACGCTCGGTGGCTGCGGAAACATCCACATTGTCGACGCCCACACCCGCGCGCCCGATGATCTTGAGGTTCACGCCGGCCTCGATCACCTCACGCGTCGCCCGCGTTGCGGAGCGCACGATCAGCGCATCGTAAGCCGGAATCTCGGCCACGAGCTGCTCGGCGGTCAGGTCGGTGCGTACGTCGACCTCGAACTTCTCCTTGAGGAGCGCGATGCCGCTGGGTGCGATCTGCTCAGCTACCAGTACCTTCATGCTGCCCTACCCT
>JBBREQ010000176.1:0-2674 GCA_038202795.1 Coriobacteriia bacterium
CAGCCGCTGGGCACAGTGCTCGAGGTGCCCATCAACCACAACGAGGGCAACTTCACGTGCGATGCCGAGACGCTGGCGCGCCTTAGTGACAACGGTCAGGTCGTGCTTCGCTACTGCGAGGCCGACGGCTCGGCAGCGGATGGCGGCAGCGCTCCCAACGGTTCGCTCGACGACATCGCGGGGATCTGCAGCGAGCGCGGCAACGTGTTCGGCCTGATGCCGCATCCCGAGCGCGTGGTCGATCCGGTGGGCGGTGGGACTGACGGTCAGCCGTTCTTCACGACTATCGTTCGCACGCTTGCCGAGGTGGCCGGCTAGTGCACGAAAACCTCGTACTGGGCGGACCGGTGTGGTGGTTCGCGGCGACGCTGTTGGTTCTGGCGGGGCTGTTCGGGCTGTTCACGTTCTTCGACTCGTTGTTCGTGCGCAGGGCGGCTTTTGACGGGTTGCGCGAGCCGCGCTGGAGCTACACGGTAGGGCAGGGCGTCTATCTGCTGGTACTGGGTGCCGCTCAGATATCGAGCGTGCCTCGGTTGGCGGGCGCCATCGTGGTGCTCGTGACTCCGTTCGCCCTCGCGCAGTCATTCGCGTACCTGCTGCGAGTGGTGTTTCCGAAGGTCGAGGCACCCGTCGCGCGCGGCGCGGAGTCTCCGGACACTCGTGAACACGACGCCCCCGAACCGCTCTAGCGTCAACGCCCTCGCGCCCGTGCGCCTACTCGACACCGCGATCCACGTCTCTTGACGCCACGTTGTTGTTGGCTCATACTCAGAGTATGATTGCGAGTATGAGCGAGGTGAGTCCCGGTGTATGCACGAGTTACGATCTCACTCCCTGAGGAGCTGCTGGAGCGGCTTGACGCTGATGCCGGCGCCGCCGGGTCGTCGCGCAGCGAGTTGGTTCAGGAATCGATAGCGGCCTACCTGGGCAAGTCCGCCGAGCAGCGCGCCGATGAGGCACGCCGCCGAACGATGCTTGACGCGCTCGAGGGCATGCGGACGATGCAGGACCGCTACGCGATTCTGGACGATCGGCCCACACTCGAGATTCTGAGAGAGATTCGCGAGACAGATGACTCGGCTCCGCTTCGCAGGGGCTGCGGTGACGATGACTGAACCGGCCCGCTTCGCGCTCGATGCATCCGTAGGCGTCAAGTGGTTCAAGAGAGAAGCCGGTTCTGGCGCAGCGGGGGCGCTCTTCGAGAAGGCTGTCACAGGTGAGGTGGAGCTGTATGCCCCCACGCACTTCGTCCATGAGGTGCTTTCGGTTGTGAAGCGTGAGCTCGGACCGTGGGCGATCGTCGAGGGGTGGCAACACCTCACGTCGTCCGGAATCAAGATCGTTCCCCTCACCGACGAGGTGGTTCGCGAGGCGGCCGGGCAGTGCGAACTACTCGGCTGCTCGTTCTACGACTCTCTTGCACCGGCGTGCGCTGCGCTGTTGGGCGCGACGCTTGCGAGCGCTGATGTCCGGGCGCACGGAGAGTATCCGCAGGTCGTCATTGTCGAGTGAGCCTCGGCTGCGTCCGCGCACGATTGCGTATCTACATCTCGCCCCGCCAGCGCCCTGGTTCGCCTACAATGACCCCGACGCCGTCGCGCAATCCCGAGGAGCCGCCCGATGCCTCTGAACGACCTCGCCCCTGGACTCGCCCCCACGCTCGCCGTCGAGCTGGGACTCAAGCTCGATGAGTACGAGAAGGTCGTCGCCATTCTGGGCCGTACGCCCTCGGTCACTGAGCTCTACATGTACTCGCTCATGTGGTCCGAGCACTGCAGCTACAAGCACTCTCGCAAGGCGCTCAGGATGTTTCCTACCGAGGGTGAGCACGTTCTGCAGGGACCCGGCGAGAACGCTGGCGTCATCGGCGTGGGCGACGGTTGGGCTGTCGCCTTCAAGATGGAGTCGCATAACCACCCGTCGGCAATCGAGCCCTACCAGGGCGCGGCGACCGGCGTGGGCGGCATCATCCGCGACATCTTCACCATGGGCGCACGGCCCATCGCGTCGCTGGATTCTCTGCGCTTCGGCACGCTGGACAAGCCGCGGCAGCGCTACCTGTTCGAGGGGTCCGTCGCCGGTATCGGCGGCTATGGCAACTGCCTGGGCGTTCCTACGGTGGGCGGCGAGGTCTACTTCGAGGAAGCCTATGAGGGTAACTGCCTCATCAACGCCATGTCGATCGGCCTCATGCGCGAAGAGAAGCTCATGCGCGCGATCGCCGCGGGTCCTGGCAACTTGGTGCTGCTCATTGGCTCGACAACCGGCCGCGACGGCATCGGTGGCGCCAGCGTGCTCGCCAGCCAGGAGTTCGACGAGCGTGCCGAGGACAAGCGCCCCGCCGTTCAGGTGGGCGACCCGTTCGAGGAGAAGCTGCTGATCGAGGCCTGCCTCGAGCTGCTCGAAGACGGGCTGCTGGTGGGCCTGGGGGACCTGGGCGCTGCCGGCCTGACCTCCTCGGCAAGCGAGATGGCGAGCCGCGGCGGCGTGGGACTCGATATCGACGTCGCGAAGATCCCGGCGCGCGAGACCGAGATGAAGCCGTTCGAGTTCATGGTGTCCGAGTCGCAGGAACGCATGCTCGCGGTTGTGGAGCCCGGCAAGCTCGATGCCGCCATGGCTGTCTGCGAGAAGTGGGGCCTGCGCTCGACTGTCATCGGCACTGTCACCGACA
>JBBREQ010000177.1:0-2669 GCA_038202795.1 Coriobacteriia bacterium
AGTCGCGCGACAAGAAGTCGATCCACACGCTTTGGCCGAGCGCAGAGAGCTGATCGAGGCGCGTCATCGTGACCTCCCGGTGACGCACTCGACGCTGTGACCAGAGCGGTCGAGCACGTGCACCACTGTCAGACGAGCACCAAATTGACCGGCCGACGAGGCAGCGACACGCACCGCGGCCCGTCCGCCCGGTGAGCCGTCTACTCTACGAACGATCGTCCTCGTGCTCATGACGCCCTCCCTCTTCTCGTGGGTCCATTCGAGGTTGCCGGCGATCCGGTGTCCGCGCCATCGGGGCACGAACCCATTCGCTTCTGGCGGCAACGGCACCGCCGAACGGAGCGCATGGAGCCTGCCCCGGGTGTGAATTGGGTTCCGCACCCGATGGCAGCCTCCGTCGAAGGGCGCCAAGCTCAGAAGAAAGCGACGGAGGAGACCTGATGCAGGAGGGACCGTCTACTTCGGGCTCGTCTCCCATCGGACGCCGGTCGGACAGCGGTCGCGATCGAGAAGGAAGAGAGTTGAGCTTCGACGCCCTGATGCGCTGGGAATGGGAAGGCGGGACTCCAGCCCCAGTAGGCGAACGAAGCGATGCGGCGCACACCAAGCCGGCAGAACACACGGACGCACGACCGCCAACTGACGGAGAAGCTGCGCCAGCGCGCACCCTCGCGACACTTGAGGTCGGACAAGTTATCGTCCCGGCCGCGCCGCCGTCCGCAGCAAGTGTTTGAGCTCATCGGGGTTGCTGGCGTCGTGATCTCGGTGCTCGCCTATCTGCCTCAAGTGGCACATCTGGCACGGCAGCGCTGTTCGGCGGGCGTAAGCGGACGCGCGTGGGCGATGTGGCTTGCGAGCAGCCTGATGATGGGCATCGTCGCCTTTCATCACCACGATCCAGTCTTCATCCTGCTGCAGGTGAGCACGCTCGTATCAGCAGCCGTGATTGTGTTCCTCGTTCATCGCTACCGCGGAATGATCTGCGCGACTCACGCTCTGGCCGCACGCGAGGCCGCACGAGCTCGGCTCGGTACCGAGGTCTAGTCAGAAACGGATCGCGCACCAGGACTGCGGAGGGGCACTGACCGGGAACTGCTCGATCTCGTGGCCACAGCACTAGGAGCGCGTTTGAGCGACAGGCGGAACAGCCGAATGGTCACTACGCGGCGGCCCCGCCCCCACCACGGTTACGGCCCGCTCGCGCCGGGTTCCAAAACGCTCACGTGACCCGACGCGACATTTGATCTAGATCGCTACGGCTGAATCAACCCGCGGCGGATTGCGTATCGCGTCAATTCGACACGGTCACGCATCCCAAGTTTGTCGAGGATGTTCTGACGATGACGGTCGACCGTCTTGACGCTGATGAACAGCGTCGCCGCGATGTCCTTCGAGGTTTGCGCCTCCGCAATCAGCTTTAGCACCTCGAGCTCACGCGGCGTCAGAACGTCGAACTGCTCCTCGCCACCCCCACCGCGGGCAACGTAGTCGCGAACGAGGGTCGTCACCGCCGACGGGTAGAGGAACGAATCCCCGCGCATCGCAGACCGACATGCCTCGACGATGTCGGTGTCCGCGCCGGACTTCAGCACGTAGCCCGAGGCGCCGGCCTTGAGCGCCTCAAAGAGAAACTGCTCGCTGTCGTGCATCGACAGCATCAGCGT
Organism: Coriobacteriia bacterium; assembly: GCA_038202795.1. Lineage (GTDB taxonomy): Bacteria > Actinomycetota > Coriobacteriia > Anaerosomatales > PHET01 > PHET01. Next base: position 1,665 of record JBBREQ010000177.1, read on the forward strand.
CTTCAGTTCCGGCTTGCGCTTGTGCAGTTCGGCTGCGGCCTGGATGCCGGTCATGCGCGGCATCGAGACATCGAGGATGACCAGGTGAATGTCTTCGGTGAGCGCCTTCTCAACTGCCTCAGCGCCGTCTTCGGCCTCGGCGACAACCTGGAGATCGGACGCGGCGTCCAGAACTTTCTTCAAGCCGGAGCGAACGATCGAATAGTCATCGGCAACCAAGATCCGGGTGACGAGTGGGATCGGCATCAGTACCTCACTTCCGCAGCTTGCACTGCCGTAGGTGCTGGAACTTCGAGGCGGACTTCGACGCCGCCATGGCGACTCGCCTTGACAGCGAACGCGCCGTCGATCAGAAGCGCACGCTCACGCATGCTGCGCAGCCCGCCGTGCTCTTGCGGCGGCCCGTCGAAACCGCGACCGTCATCGCTGACGCTGAGGACGACGGAGCCAGGCCGGTGTTCGAGCGTGATCGCCACCTCCGTAGCAGCCGCATGACGCGCGACGTTGGTCAGGCCCTCTTGAGCGATGCGGTACACGGCAAGCTCGACATCGGCTGAGAGCTTCGGCAGCGCCGGGTCGAAGTGGCGCTCGACGCGTAGCCCCGACGCACGGGCGAACGTGGTGGACAATTCAGTCAGGGCACTCACGAGACCAAGTTGCTCGAGCATCTCCGGTCGGAGCTCGCCGGAGATCCTCCGCACCTCGTCAAGTGCTACGCGAACCGCCTGTTTCGCCACGTCGATCTCGTCGCGGTGCGTGGGCACCTCTGCAGCGACCGAGTTCAAGTGGAGCAGCACCCCAGTCAACGCCTGTCCAACCGCGTCGTGCAGGTCGCGGGCGATGCCGACCCGTTCGGCCTCCTGCGCGACGAGCACACGACGACCACTCTGCCAGCGCTCATTCTCGAGCCGGTCGAGCATCCGGTCGAATGCCCGGACGACGCGACCGATCTCATCGCCACGCTCACTGTCGATCCGCTGGCCACGGCGCAAGAGGTCCACGGTC
>JBBREQ010000178.1:0-2647 GCA_038202795.1 Coriobacteriia bacterium
ATCAGCAGAGTGCCCTCGGCGATGGTCGCGTGGGGGCTCACGCACGCACTTGGGTGTGCGAGCGTCGGGAGTGTGTACCTGCGCTTCGCCATCTCGTAGAATCGCTGCCGCATTGCCGTATCACCAACCGCGATGGCAGCCGCCTCGCAAGCTGCGAGTCCGAGTTCAGTGACTACAGGTATGCCATGCATGGCGGATACTTCCCCCGTGCCGGGCTCCTCGTAGAACGCAACGATCTCGTGTCCCAGAGATGCGACCATATCTGCGACCTCGCGGGCAAGTCCACCAGCTCCGAATATGACAACCCTCATCGACTGCGCGTCCCTTCCTAGCCACACTGGGCTCTGCCCACGACAGGATCGTGTTGTCGCTCGTACGGCGAACCTCTCGGCCTCGCCGTCGAGCCTGCCACGGAGGGCACCGAGGGGGATGGTGTACTGGACAATACTAGCGCACCCTCCTAGGTTGGCGGTATTGGCCATTCGCACGGTCTCCGCGGTGCTAGGATGTTGGCCAGCCCAAGTTGCTGCCGCTGCACCCTCAGTCGACGAGGAGACCACTTGAACGCGCACGTCGTTGGCGTTGGAAAGACGCGCTTCGGTCCCACCAGCAGGACAATGGTCCAGCTCGTTCAAGAAGCAGCGCTGGAGGCGCTTGAGGATGCGGACTTATGTCCTGACGACATAGACACCATTATCGTCGCCAACTTCCTCGGGGGGCCCAACGAGGGACAGCTCCATCTCAACTCGGTGATCGCGGGTGTCTTCCCAGGCCTGCGGGTCCCGAGCTGGAGAACCGAAGCTGCGTGCGCGTCCGGAGGCGTGGCTCTCCATCAGGGCGTTCTCGCCCTGAATCAGTACCGGACCGTGCTGGTCGTTGGTGTCGAACGGATGAGCCACGTTCCTGGGGCTGAGCTCACCGCGAACATCGCCATGGCGGGCGATGCCACGCTCGACTGGGTCGCGGGGCTGACGTTTCCGGCGAACTACGCATTGGTCGCACAGGCCCACATGGCCGAGTACGGGACGACTTTGAGAGACCTTGAACTCATCAGCCTGAAGAACCACGCGAACGCGAACCTCAACCCAAAGGCTCATTTCCACCACAAGGAGGTCTGTCAGTCGGACATCGATGCGGGGCCGACTGTTGCGTCACCGCTGCGTCTCTTTGACTGCTGCCCGGTATCCGACGGCGCAGCGGCGGTCGTGCTACGGCGCGCGGCGCTTGACCACCGTAGCGCAGAGGTGTTGGCATCGGCGGTTTCGACGGATGTCATCTCACTCGCCCAACGAGAGTCACTCACGAGCTTCGCTGCTGCGAAAGATGCAGCACGACGCGCCTACTCGCAGTCCGGGCTCCAGCCGACTGATATCGACCTGGCCGAGGTGCACGACTGCTTCACTATCGCCGAGCTAATCGCCTGTGAGGACCTGGGACTATGCAGTGTCGGATGCGGCGGTGAGTTCATTCGCCGCGGAGACAGCGCCATCGGCGGGCGGCTACCGGTCAACCCGAGCGGCGGCCTCAAGGCCGGCGGCCACGCGATCGGCGCAACGGGCATCGGGCAGGTGTACGAGTTGGTGACCCAGCTTCGTGGCGAGGCGGGAGCACGCCAAGTCGCCGACTGTCGAGTCGGTCTTGCACACAACGTAGGCGGAGTTGGCGGCACGTGTTCCGTCCATATCCTAGAAGGCGGTCGCTGATGCCAGACTATGCGTGCGAGACCTGCGGTCGCGCCTACGCCTACGAACTCCCAATGTGCACGTGGTGCCGGACGGAACTCACGGAACGCGCGCCAAAGAGCGCGACGGTCCTCGGTGTAACGGAAGTCACCGTACCCTCGGTCGGACACGAAGATGCACCGTATTGGTGTGCCATCGTCGGAAGCGAGGCTGACGCCAGCACATCGATTCTGGGTTTCGACCATCCCGTGTCTGTTGGCGACCTCGTGTCAATTGACACGACCGAAGACGTCGATCTCGCCGTCTTCGGTGTGGTGGGCACGGGGGTCATGGGAAAAGGGCTCGTCGAGCTACTGCTTGAACGGGGGCACAGGGTCGTGTGGATCGGCCGCTCCGCCAGTCGCCAGGCGCTCGCGCTCGAGAAGGTGCTCGACCGCCTAGCTCGCCGTTTGGATGAAGATCAACTCAGGAATTGTCAGGCGCGTTTGACTCAGAGCGGAAGCTCAAGCGTGCTCGAAGTCTGTGACGTCGTCCTCGAAGCCATCGCCGAGGAGCTCGAAACCAAACAATCCGTGCTGCGTGGTCTCGAACCCCACCTGCGTTTCGACGCGCTTCTGGCCACGAATACGTCCGGCCTGCCCGTCGATGAACTGGCGTCTGTGTTGAAGCATCCCGAGAGATTCGGCGTCCTACACTTCTTCAATCCGGCCACGCGCATGCGGCTGGTCGAAGTGGCTCGAGCAACAGAAACGAGCGACGAAGCCTTCGCCGCCTTTATGGACGTCGCCGTCTCGCTGGGTAAGCGCCCCGTTGAGGTAGCAGCCAAGCCGGCGTTCGCGGTCAACCGCGCCCTCATGCCACTGCTCAACGAGGCCGTCAGGGAGCTCGAAGAAGGCGTCGCGCCGGCAGCCTCGATCGACGAGGCGGTGAGGCTGGGATTGAACCATCCGATGGGGCCGCTCGCG
>JBBREQ010000179.1:0-2379 GCA_038202795.1 Coriobacteriia bacterium
GGTCGCCGGGGTCGTAGCGTTCTTCCTGGCCATCGTCTCCTCCTTGGTAGTGGGCTTAGATCACCAACCATCATGGAGGGCGGTGGCCACCTTCGTCATCTCAGGCGGCCACGCTACTTACAGAACATTTCGGACACAACCGGAGGCGGGGGAGTTCATGGCCGAGGGATCTGCGGTGTTCTGCACGCGATGTGGTGCTCGCTTCGTGGGCTCTGACCGGTTCTGCAGGAGCTGCGGCGAGCCTCGGCAGGCCGTGTCGGCCAACCCCGAGCCCGCTTCGAGCAGACCCGTCTCCGTGGGCGCCGTCATGCAAACGGTCGCTCCGGCTGCTTCGATGGCTGCGATGCTCCCGTGGCAGACCGTCATCGCCGGGGAGACTCCGGACCTGCGGGCGATGCTGGCGAGCGTTGTGGCGCCGGCCGCACACAAGGTCGTGAAGTCCTCTCTGCGCAAGCCCGGCCTCTCGCTGGCCGCTACTACAGCGCTGGATCTGATCGTTGCGGTGCTTTCCGGCGGGGCGAGTGCGCTTGCCGCTGCGATCCCTCGTGTGGTCGCTGGTGCCGTCACCGCGCTGCTCGCACTGATAACCGGCTCCAAGGGTGGTGGGCTGCGCACGTTCACCGGAGTCGTGGCGCTCGTGACTGCGCTCGTGCAGGCAGGCTCGCTGGTGGCGACGCTTATCGGCGGGGTTCGGGGCGGGGCACCGCTGATGACGCTGGTACCTATGGGGGTTGCGACCGCCTCGGCACTCACGATGGCGGTCAAGACGGCCTCGGTGGCCCTGAGGAGGCGGTCGTAGATGCGTGCGTTGCGCACAAACGGGTCCCACCGCGCCGTCGCATGGATCGTGCTCCTGTCCATTTCCGCGCTGTTGCTACTTCCCGCGGTCGCGTTCGCGGAGAGCCTGCTCGTCTCCGAGTACAAGGTGCCCAAGGAGGCTGCCCCCGGTGATGACCACAGCGACGGCTGGTATGTGAGCGACGAGAACGTACTCAAAGAGCCCCTCTTCAACGCGAGGAGTCTGCGCGGAGCCGACGGGTCCAACGGTCTGGATTGGTCCGCCGTGGGCGAGGTTGATGCCCGTGTCGTGGGCCGCGGTTACTCGGCCGACAAGTACTACGCGCCGTTCACTTCGTTCGAGGATTTCGCTGCGCGTTCGTCGCAGGTCGCGCGCGCCGGTGGCGATGACTACCTGTTCCGGGCCACGGAGGACCCCTCGCTGCGCGTCTGGACGGGAGCGAAGAAGACAACCCTCGGGGGCCTCGATGCCTACGTGAACCGTTCGACCGTGCGACTCGAGTACGCGGACGGCGTTGGGGATGCGGAGTACGGCGACACCTGGGTCTACTGGATTCCCGCCGGAAGCGACAGCGGAATCCTCGTCAACGCATTCTCTGCGGTGACCTGGTCAGAGGCGAAACCCCCCACGTCGGGGGAGAACTACGGCTATCAGCTCGACCCCATGACCGCCGAGGTCGAGTCGGTCCTCGCGTCGCTCAAGTTCTACCCGCTCGACGGGACGAGCGCGGGCACGCAGACTCCCGGCCCTGAGGGCGGCGACACCTCGCCGTGGCGGACGATTACCGGGGGGCTCGCTGCAGTGGCTGCAGCCGCAATCGCGCTTGCCGGTGCCGCCGCGAGAGCACGCACCAAGACCCCGGATGCCGAGGAACCCGCGCCCGACCAGATCGTCGGGTACGTACTACAACTCTCGACGGGGCGGCTCACGGTGAGTGCCGAGCATTCGGCCTCGTTCACCGCGCAAGCGTTCAAAGTTCTGCCCGACGGCACCTTCCAGCTCGCCTCTGACGCCGCGATCGTCCTGCACATCCCGACAGGCGTGAGCGTGCAGCCACAGACCGCCTACGGCACGCTTCAGACGACCGTGTGGCAGTCCGGCGAGCTTGCCACGGGTGCCGCGATCACGGTCGAGGCGCAGGCGTCGCTGGGCAGCACCACGGCATCGATCCCGATCGCTAGCGCTGGTATCAGCCGCATCGTCACGCGCGTGGAGCCCGCCGGCGTGTCGCTGCGCACGCAAGGTGACGACTCGCTCACGCTGGTGGCCGCAGTCGAGCTTCTCGGCGAGGATGGGGGGGCTGATCCGGTGGCAGTGCGCGCCTCGCTCGAGTTCGCCGAGGACTCCCAGTGGCTCGAGATCTCGCTGCCCGCCGATTACGAGGACGGACGCGCGATCACCGTCGTGGCTTCGCAGCCCGATCCCACCAGCGTGGTGCAGCCACCCGAGAGCGCGATCGTGCGTGTGAGCGCGCAGATCGGCGAGCAGTTGCTGAGTGAGCTGGTTGCGATTTCGCTCGCACGCCTGCCCGAGATCGATGCACGCCCCGATAGCGTTACGCTTGCCGCCGACTCCGGGGT
>JBBREQ010000180.1:0-2368 GCA_038202795.1 Coriobacteriia bacterium
GCGATGACCGGTGACGGCGTCAATGACGCGCCGGCGTTGAAGGCGGCCGACATCGGCGTCGCAATGGGCGTGACTGGAACCGAAGTGACCAAGGAAGCGGCCAAGATGATCCTGGCCGACGACAACTTCGCCACCATCGTCGTCGCCGTGCGCGAAGGGCGCGCCATCCTGGACAACATCCGCAAGTTTCTGCGCTATCTGCTGTCGTCCAACATGGGCGAGGTGCTGACCGTGTTCCTGGGCGTAGTGGGGGCTGGCTTAATCGGATTGAAGCCCACCGACACCGGGGCCGGCGGTGCCGTGGTGCTGCCGCTGCTGGCTACCCAACTGCTCTGGATCAACCTCATCACCGACTCAGGCCCGGCACTGGCGATGGGTGTAGACCCCGCCACCGACAACCTGATGGCTCGCAAGCCGCGGCACTTGAACGATCGGCTGATCGATGCCCGCATGTGGTCGAGTGTGATCCAGACGGGGCTGGTGATTGCGGTAGTGAGCTTGCTGACGATGGACTTCTACCTGCCGGGTGGGTTGATCCCCGGCACCGGCGACCTGACCACGGCCCGCACCGCAGGCTTCACGGTGCTCGTGTTCACCAGCTTGTTCACTTGCTTCACCGCGCGCTCGGACACCACGAGCGCGCTCACCGGACTGTTCGCCAACCACTGGCTATGGGGTGCCGTCGCACTCTCGGTGCTTTTGCAAGTTGCGGTCGTACACCTGCCGTTCCTGAACATCGCCTTCGGCACGGCACCGCTGTCGCTTGACCAGTGGCTGGTGTGCGCAGCGATGGCCAGCGGGGTGTTGTTCTACAGCGAACTGCGAAAGCTGGTGAGCCGCATTGGCGGTCGACAAAAGAGCTGACCGTTCGCAGTAACAGCAATAAGTCTAGCGGGTTGAAGTCCCGTCTGGGGAGTTGTCCCTACGCCTCGGTAGCATGAGGAAGCGGCATCGTGGTAACACGGGGTCGTGAGTTTCCGAACAGCAAGAGAGCAGGCCGTAACGCAAGTGAACCTATGAGTAGCCTCATAAACGAACTGGAGAAGCCAACCCTGTGGTCAGAAGGGGACGCGAGATCGAACCCCTCGAGCCAATCGATATCGGTGGGGGTGCCGCCCAGGACGCGGAGCCCCTTCCCCAGAGATCGGAGAGTATCCGGAGGTATCGTTCTCCGTCCGGGAAGTACTTCCGCTCGGTCTTTCCCTGCTCGAAATCGCCGAGGGCGAGGAAGCTCGGCTCGAGATAGGCGTACGACGGGATGCCGAACAGAAGGCGGCGAGACATCGCAGGCGTTAGTAGCACCGGTGAGTGTAAAATTCTGCACGTGACGTCGACCGCCCTTATCCTCCTTCGCCTCCCCGCCCGGCCGCCTCAGCCGCTCCTCCGACGCGCCTTCGCCTTTCTGGGTCTGCTCGCGCTCGTTCTGGCAAGCGCCCTGTCGACGGGCTGCGCGTCGAAGCCCACGATGAAGCTGAAGGCCGCCGAGATCAGCGGCATGACGCTCGGCTTCCCCTTGCAGGTCGGCGTCGTCATGACGATGGTCATCGACGCCTACAACCCGAACTCGTACGACGTGGCGATCCGCGCGATGCGCGGCATGGCGCTCCTGGCCGACAAGTACACGCTGCCCATCGACTACCGTCCGGGCCCCGAAGGCGTGTGGCTCGCGTCGAAGGCCAAGACGACGATGCGCGTCCCGGTGAGCGTCCCGGTCGACCTCGCGCTCCGCTTGCTGCGCGAGTCGGACATGGCCCCGACCGTCCCCTTCCGGGTCACCGGCACCGCCGACGTCACAGCGACCCGAGCCTTCCAGATCGAGGAGGACAACTACTCGTTCGACGAGACCGGCACGTTCACGCGCCAGCAGCTCGAGCTGGCTATCCCTCATTTCTGAGCGACCTTCGGGAGCTCGTGTCGTGTGAGTCACACGACCTACGCCCGCCCCCGTGGTAAAGCCGGGCAGAGCGCCATCACGATTCTCGAAAGACCGCAAAGCCGGCGGCTTACGAGAATTGCACGCAAAACGATAAACGCATACGGTTTCGCTCCCCGATCCGGACAACCATGCCCGCCACCGCCGCCCGTACGCCACCCCGCAGCAGCGTCCATCACCGCCGCCGGCCCAAGCGCACGCTGCTCTGATGAAACCACACGGTGAATTTGTTCTACCTCGATAAGTGGGCAGAAACACGTGTGGAGTTCTTGGTCATCCTGAGGTAATCGAAGACTAGGCGAGTATTACGGTTCAGACGACGCATTTTTTCGGCGATGCTGGTCTTGCCATCGGAGAACGCTTTGAGAATACCGACGGCAAAGCGGCGCAGTCGGCTCACATTGACTGGCCCGTGCCCAGCACAAATGCGCGAGC
>JBBREQ010000181.1:0-2263 GCA_038202795.1 Coriobacteriia bacterium
GAAGCCCGAGTCGCCGGTACTGAAGATTTCTCCCACGACGAAGGAGCCGTCTTGGCTTGAAACGACGTTCCACGGCGAGATGTCAGGTTCAGCGAGGACCCTCGTCCATCCACCTGACCGAGTCCACCATTCGAATCTCACCGACCGGTAGTCGGAGTCCTGAGCGGTCCACACTTCCGCCCCGCCTGCCCCTTGCGCCAGGAAGTTCTCGGTGATCGATCGCCCGACGTCGGTCGTGAAGGACATGTCTTCCACGGCGCCGGTCTGTAAGTCGACGAGGGCCCCGCCTATCGTCGAGCCGTCGTCCATCGGGCTGACCTGGATACGGGCCTTGCGTTCGCTTGAAAGCCAACTCACCACTTGCGCGACCGCGCCCGGCGTGTCGACGTGCACCAGGTCGAACAGCACGCCCTCCGGGCTCGCCAGATAGACCACGGTGGGCCCTGTGGTGAGCGCCGATGCGTCGTAGTTCGCGACGGACACAAGCGTCCAGGTGGGTCCAACTCGATCCCATACCCAGTCCTCCATGACGAGCGCCTCGGGATAATCGGCCCCGGCACTCGGAGCGGCCGCCGGGTATTCGTCGGCCGCGATCCCGTCGTCAAGCAGGGTGGCGACGTCCGGTTGCGTCGATGCGGAAGGCGACGCCTCCGTTGGCGATGGCGAAACGGTCGGGGCCGCCACGGGGGCGCTCCCGCCCGTGAGCGCCGCGATGACACCAATGGCCGCGCCGAGAACGACCACACCCGCGGCCGTCGCAATGACCCACGTGCGCCTGAACCACGGCCGCTCCAGGCCCGGCTCTCGTGCAGACGATGGTCCCACGTGGCGCTCCTCGACCACAAAGGCCTGGTGGCCCTCGGTGGGTGCGTCGCTCGCCTGGGCATACCCGGCGTCGTGAGTCACCGGAATGTCTTCCGAAGCGCCCGGAATAAGCGACCGACGCCTGGGCGTCGCATCTTCGTCTTGTGGCATCGCTGCCCCCCTACTTCTGGATCTTTCCCAACACAACCCCATCCTTGTCACTCGATCAAGTCCTTGGAGGCCACATGGCATCACGATTGCGCAACGGGCCGGCCTCCCGTTCCGCACTACCTCGCCGCGAGCGCCTCTGCGCCTGTCGCGCTTCGCTGTCGAGGTGAGACGATGTCCCCCGTGTCTTCTACCAGTTACCGCGCCCTCCTGAGCCGGCCAGGCGCGCGTCAGTTCGCGCTCGCCGGCCTTCTCGCTCGCTTGCCGATCTCCACCGTCGGCATTTCGACGACGCTCATGGTCCAGATTCAATACGGCAAGTGGGAAATCGCCGGGCGCGTGGCCGCGGTAGGTGTGGCAGTGTGGGCGCTGCAGACCTTGCCGACAGCGAGGCTCATCGACCGCAAGGGTCAACGTGCCATGATCCCTTTGGCCGTCCTGTTTGTGGCGGGACTCGCACTTCTGGTCTTCACCGCGATGACCCGCGGCCCCGAGTGGCTGCTGTGGGTCGGCGCTGGAATCTCGTCACTCTCGGGCCCGCTCGGCTCGCTCACCCGTGCACGCTGGTCGCACATCCTCGACACGGATGACCAGATTCACACAGCGTTCTCACTTGAGGGCGCGTTCGACGAGGTGCTCTTTGTCGCTGGCCCCGCCTTCGCCACGGCCATGGCGTACACAGTGCACCCCGCGTCCGGCCTGCTCGTCGCCGTGGTCGCAAATGTCATCGGACTCACGCTTCTCCTCCACCAGCGCACCACCGAGCCTCCCGTCAGGAAGGTGGGGAGTCGAGGCCTTGGGCGACGCGTGCCTGCGGGGGTCATCGCCACGGCATTCATCGCGATCGGCCTCGGTTCGCTCTTTGGTGCGATCGACATATCAACCGTCGCCTTCGCTAAGGCCGAGGGCCACGGCGGCGCGGGGGGCGTTGTGCTGGGCATCATCTCCGCCGGATCGTTCGTGGGCGGGCTGTTCTATGGAGCGCGTAAGTGGCGCGCGCCTCTGTGGAAGCGACTGATCATTGGCGCGTTGCTCCTGGCCGCCGGCTTCAGCTTGTTGGCGACGATGCCCACGTTCTGGACCTTTGCCGCAGTTGGCTTCGTGGTGGGCATGACCATCGCTCCGTCGATCACCTCCCAGGACTCAGTCGCCCAGCGACTCGTGCCCCAAGAGCAGCTCCTCGAGGGAATGTCCTGGCTTCGCATCGGCCTTGGAGCGGGCGTCGCGTTCGGCGGCTGGTTCAGCGGTCGATTGATCGATGCCGAAGGCTACCGGGCGGGCCTTCACGTCA
>JBBREQ010000182.1:0-2254 GCA_038202795.1 Coriobacteriia bacterium
AAAACTGCGCCTTCAACGACGCTGACTCCTCCGAAAACAACACAGTGGTCGCAACCTCCCGAAAATCAGGGTGTTGCGACCACCGTCAGAACCCAAGTTGCGGCGACCGGGCCCTCCGTCATGCGGTGATTGGTTACGGAACCGCGTAGCCAGCGGCCCTGAACATCTCGTACCACTCGGCGCGCGTGAGAGGGATGTCCGATCCCTGCGCGGCCGCCGCCACTCGCTCGGGCGTCGTGGTGCCGATGACCACTTGCCAATGGGCCGGGTGACGCGTGATCCACGCTGTCGCGATGGCGATAGCGGGGACGTCGTACGCGGCGGCCAGTCGGTCGATCACCGCGTTGAGTTCCGCGTATTCGGGGTTGCCCAGGAACGGGCCATTGAAGAACCTGGCCTGGAACGGAGACCATGCCTGCAGGGTGATGTCGTGCAGACGGCAGTAGTCGACGATGCCGTTGTCACGCGAGATCGACTGGTCCAGGTCGGCCATGTTCATGGCCGTACCCTGCGCGATGATCGGGGCGTGGGTCACTGACAGCTGTACCTGGTTCGCGACGATTGGCTGCTTCACGTACTTGCGAAGCAGGTCGATCTGACCCGGCGTGTGGTTGGACACGCCGAAGGCGCGCACCTTGCCCGCAGCCTCGAGCTGATCGAAGGCCACCGCCACGTCCTCCGGCTCGACCAAAGCATCGGGCCGGTGCAGCAGAAAGAGGTCGAGGTAATCGGTGCCGAGCGCGTCGAGCGAGGCGTCCACCGACGCGACAAGGCGCTCCGCCGAGAAGTCGAAGTACGGGCCATCGCGGACGATGCCGGCCTTGGACTGGATCACCATGGCCTCGCGCTGCGAAGAGGTGAGCTGCATCGCCTCCGCGAAGCGCTTCTCGCAGCCGTGCAGTTTTGCCCCGTAGACGTCGGCGTGGTCCATGACGGTGATTCCAGCGTCAAGGGCCGTGCCCACAAGTGTGCGCACCTCGTCGTCTGTCTTGTCCTGGATGCGCATGAGCCCGAGCACCACGTTGGATGCGGGCACGTCGATTCCTGGGATGTTGTAGGTCTTCATGCCGCTAGCCCTTCGCACTGCGCTGATCTAGAACCCCGGACAGGAGCGCGACCTCGTCGGCGGTGAGCTCGAGTTCCGATGCCTGGGCCGAGTCGATGATCGACGCGGGCTTGGAGGCCCCTGGGATGGGGATCACCACGTCGGAAAGCGCGAGCTCCCATGCGAGGGTGACGCGTTGCGGGGAGACGCCGTGAGCATCGGCCACCTGCTGGAAGGCCTTGTGGTTGTCGCCGACGGCGCCGGCGCGGGAGATGCCGCCCAGCGGGCTCCACGGCAAGAAGGCGATGCCCATCTCGGCGCACACCTCGAGTTCGGGGTACGAGGAGACAAAGGCCGGGGAGAACTGATTCTGGACGCTCACGAGGCGGCCGCCCAGCAGCTCGTTGGCCAGGCGGATCTGCTCCGGGTTGGCGTTCGAGATGCCGGCCATCTCGATGACGCCCTCGTCCAGCAGCTCCACCACGGCGCCGATCGAGTCGGCGTACGGAACCTTGGGGTCAGGACGGTGGAACTGGAACAGGGCGATGGCCTCGACGCCGAGGCGCTTAGCCGATGCCTTGGCCGCCTCCTTGACGTAGGCGGGGTCGCCGTTCTGGGTCCAGCTGCCGTCGCCAGGGCGCAAGTGGCCCGCCTTGGTGGCGACAAGGATGCCGGAGGTGTCGGAGCCGTACGCGCGCAGGGCCTCGGCGATGAGCGACTCGTTGTGGCCCACCTCGCCGGCGTCGCGGTGGTAGCTGTCAGCGGTGTCGATGAAGGTGACGCCAGCGTCGAGCGCGGCGTGGATGGTGGCGATGGCCTGGGCGCGCTCGGGGCGGCCCTCGATCGAGATGGGCATGCCGCCAAAGCCGATGGCGGAGACGGTGTGGGTTCCAATGGTGCGCTGGCGCACTGTGACCTCCAGGGTTGGTCATGAGCAAAGTTGCGGGGTGGGTTCCCTCTCAGCATAGGAAGAGGTAACTTAGAAGTCCAACGATTTTGCCTGATGGTTTTCACAACGCGGAGTGCTTAATGGAATTGCGGCAGATGGAGTACCTGGTGACGCTCGCCGACGAGCGCCACTTCACGCGGGCCGACCAGCTGATTGGGGTCTCGCAGTCGGGGCTCTCCGCGGGTATCCGCGGTCTTGAGCAGGAGTTGGGCGCCTCCCTCTTCACCAGGACCACCCGCCGGGTCGAGCCCACCGACGCC
>JBBREQ010000183.1:0-2228 GCA_038202795.1 Coriobacteriia bacterium
TGTGCGGCGAAGGCCAAATCTACCTGCCCGCCGAGTACGTCGCTGAGGCCACAGCCCGGATCCATGTCGAAGTCGCTCGCCAAGCTGGGACGGAGCAGATCGCACTCCATCAAGAGCACGCCCTCAGCGTGATCGCGCGCCGTTGACACGGCGATGGCGCGAGCGAGCGAGCTCTTGCCTTCGCCCGTCACGGCGCTGGTAATACCGAGCGTGCGCCCCGTCCCGCTGGTCACGCGGGCCCATCCGCAGAGGGTGCAGATTTGGCGAACCGTATTCGCCAGACCGGCGTATCCCAAGGCTCGCCACGGATCGGCGCGCTGATCACCGGTCGTATTAGGTACCACCACCGCTTCAGGTGGCGCTTTGTTGGAGATTGACCGCAGTTTGCCGACTCGAAGCATGAACGTTCATCCTGTCTTGAACTGGCGCGCGACGGCTATGCCTTGACTGGGCCAAGCGTGGACGCTCGCTGAGCCGGGGCGGAGAGCAGCAGCCGCACGCCGTGCCGGGGGGCGCGCTGCCACAACCAGCGACGGCGTTTGAGCACCGGAATCTCGCCCAGCACCGGAAACGCCGCGAGGCCGGCGATGGTTGGCGCACCGAGCACCGAGCGGTTCGTCAGGATGAGGAGCACGGCGGTGACGGCACTCAGGATGGTGGCGAGCGCCAGGCCCACCACCGGCAGCTTGAGCAGAGCGGTGCGGCCGTGTGGCAGCGGGGCCGTCGGCAGCTCCGGCGGATCGACGACGGTAAAGGCGAGCGTTTGATTCTCAAGTCCGGCGGCACCGAGCGTGAGACTCTGGTCATAGCGCTGCTTCGCCTCGCGGTAGGCAACCTGATCATAGTCCGCTTGCGCCACCAGCCGGGAGAGGGTCGCGTCGCGCGCGGTGGCCGTGGCGTCCGTGCCGCGTCCCAGCTCCGGGTGCGCGGCCAGATAGGTCGCTAGCTCCACGCGGGACCGCTCCGCCGCATCGCGCGTTTTCTCCGTGGTTTGGGCGTAGAGTGTCGAGGCGAGCTTGACCTGTGTTTCGCCGCGGGCGCGCAGCGTTTCTTCAAATTTTGAGACCAGGGCTTGCGCGATCTCCAGGGAGAGCGTCGGACTCCAGGTCGTGACGGTAATCGTGACGAAGCTATTGCTGCTCGCCGCGACGCCAACCGACCCCCAAAACTGACCGAGCGCTCCACCTTCCGTCGTCTGGTCGGCGAGCAGCGGTGCGAGCGAGGTCTTCTCGATGACGCTGCGCGCGAAGCTGCGCGTATGCACGAAGTCCATCAACAACCCGGCCTGCGCCGGACCAGGCGCGTAGCCGAGCCGCTCGTCGCGAGAGAGTTCCACGTACTGATCGACCCAGGCACGTGCGTTTGCCTGGTATTGGGGTGGCTGCGGTCGTGTCGCCGCGCCGATGGCGAGGGTCATGTTAATCGGGATCGGTAGCAGCAGCAGCAGCTTCCGCCGAAACAGGATCTCAACAACTCTGTGCTTCATGTATGCCCCCGGTGTGCTGGCGATCTCGCCGCATCTGCATTCACCGTAGCCGCAGACCGGTCAGGAGGCCGTGGCCGGTCAGTAGAGGACAAGTGTTGGATACCGCAGCGCACGCTGGATTGCGGGCGGGTTCAGTGTCGAGCGCATCACGCGCCATCGCTCCCACGAGCGACAGATACCGGCGCATCCGCGATCGACGGTGTCGATGAGCTGGTGGTCAATCCGCCCGCCGCCCGTCGGCGCGTGAGCGACTGCCCAGGTCGCCGTGAGAACGCCGCTGGCGGCGTTAGGGACACGTGACCAGGTCCGCCAATCTGTGTGACGTCGTCGTGGCGGAGGCACACCGGCCCGCCGAGCGCGTCGCTGTGCTGCTCTGGCGAGGTGCTCGGCATCGTGGTGGATCTGCATGCGTGAGCGGTGGCTGGAGGCTATGGCGCGACATGTCCGCTCATGCGACGCACTTCCACCAGGGCGATTGCATCTAAATCGAAATCGGCTGTTTGGAGGCTACCCAACGCCGATCACGAGCGTTCCGCAGCGCGAATGGCACCCATCGGGGCGGCGGTCGGGCCGAATTGGTGCGGGTTTGCCGTCCCTCGACGCTGCGGCCGAGATCAGGCGGAATATGGCAGCAGTGTCCGGCATTTCGATGGTGCAGAATTTAGATGCGATTACCTTGGCACTTCCACCCCCAGTCGATCCATGGGACGGTGGCTAGTACTATAGTGACCGTTTGCCTTGA
>JBBREQ010000184.1:0-2217 GCA_038202795.1 Coriobacteriia bacterium
GGGCGAGCTTGACCTCGCGGGGTTCCACCGTGCCGTCGCGTTCACTGCGGTGCTGCTCACACTCGGCGGTGTCGCGTCCTGGGTGGGCATCAGGAATTCATCGGTGGCCCAAGGAGCCGGTCGGACCTAGTTTTCACACAACCTAGTTTTCAAACAACCTAGTTTTCAAACAACCTAGCGCGTGTTTCCCAGCGCCGCCTCGGCGAGACTTGCGAGTTCTGATGCGCCGATGCCTGGCCATCCGTGGAGGAGGTGGAGCCACTCCGCGGGTAGAGCGTTGGCACCAACGAGCGCACCAGCGAGAGAACCGGCGATCGCTGCGACAGTGTCCGTGTCGCCCGCGGCATTGACGACATCCTCGATCGTGGCGAGGTAGGGGGCGAGGTCGCCTTGACTCCACGATCCCCTGGTGGGTCCCGCACTCGCGAGGGCCGACACCGCGGCCTGGAAGGCGTGCACTACCCACCCGTTATCTGGGAAGGCCTCGGGTTGTGCCGAACTTGCCTCGCGGAGCAGCTCCTTCCAGCGGGGTTGCCTGTCCTCGGGAAGGGCCGTGAGTGCCGCCTTCCAATCGACCGCACCATCGAGAATCGCCGAACGGACCGCGAGCGACCAGACCACGCACGCGTCGCCTGCATCGGCATCAAAGTGGGTGAGGCCGCTCACCGCACGGGCCGCGGTCGCCGTACGCGCGGCGCCGTCAGGTGCGTCGAGATACGCCAAAGCGACGGGAGGCGTTCGCATGAGGGTGCCGTTGCCTGCGGACCTACCTGTCTCTTGGTGAACTTTGTACGCGGAGATTCTGAGGTCCACCGAACTTGGCTTGGTCATCTCGGAGAGCACACGGCGTGTGTGCACCCCCGCGTCCTTTGCGTCCTTGGCCCAGCCCCACCAGACCACCCCGATGCGGTCGAGGGCCCTGTCAGAGGTGAGCTCGTCGTTGTGGGCGATGGCCTCGAGTATGGGCACTGCCATCGAGGTGTCGTCCGTCCACTCGCCTGGTCGCCAGTCGTGGGCACCGCCGCCTGGGAAGTCGTCCGCGGTTCCGTGAAGCGTGATTCCAGGTGAAGACGTGCTGAATTCATAGGGCGCGCCCAGCGCATCCCCCAGGGCCGCGCCAAGGATCGCGCCCACCGCGCGGTCACGCTGTTGTAAGGACAGCTCCGTCATGGGTCAAGACTGTCACTACTTGAGCCGAGGGCCTGTTGCAAACGCGGGCGAAATTGGGCCGATGGTGGTCCCGCTAAGCGAGGAGTGCCCTCGCCTCGCCTTCGCGCGTCGCAAGAGTTCGCCCAAACCACGCAAGAGGATCCTTGAGCGTCGAGTAGGGGTGACCGCCGCAGCGGCCGTGCAGTAACTCGAGGCCGCGAAGCACGGCCTCCGCCTCCTCCGCGTCGCGAGGAGCCGCTACGAACATGAAGGCGCCCAGCCCGACAACGTCGTCCGGATCGAGGTCGTCCGGCAGCGCTCGGACGTAGTGCACGAAGAGCCTGGGAAAGTCGATTCCGGCGCGTGCAGGCATGTGCGATAGGTCGAGGTTGCGATCCTTGATGAGCCGCTCCGCCTCCGCCGAGGCTGCAAGTGAACGCGCAGGGTGCCCCGCCGGTGTGCCTGCGACCACCTCGGCGACGAACTCAAAGAGCGCGGCGTAGGACCCACCAACCCACACGGGCAAGAGACCCTTGAATGCCGCTTCGGCCGCCAGGAAGTTCCACCGCTCGCGCGCCTGGGCCTCGGAAAAGCGGCGCATGACCTCGTCCCTGCCCAAACTCAGGCCGCGCGCGAGCTCGATGCGAGGTATCCACGGAAGTACCGCATCGGGGTAGTGGGTACACGCGTTGAGCAGAAAACTCTCCGCGTCGGCGAGGACCACTGAATAGCCCTCGGATTCGAGGGTGGTGAGGTCGAACAGGCGCCTGCCGTCGCGGATTCTTCGGGCGGCCCTGACCTTTGCGGCCCCCACCAGGCCCGCGATGTTCGCCGACGGAGCCTCGCGGTACCAATGCTGCAACTGCTCGACGGTCAAGGGGCTGTCGCGGTGAGCTACCACCCGATAGACGTAGTCACGGTCTCTACGCGGGAGTTTGGCAAGCGATCGCGGATCCGCCGAGCCATGGAGGATGGGCGCAACGAGCGATGTCCATGCGGGGTCATGCATGAAATCGACGAGAAGCGCCGTGCCGCAGTCGGGCCCTGGCGCCTCGGCGTCCGACTTCT
>JBBREQ010000185.1:0-2165 GCA_038202795.1 Coriobacteriia bacterium
CGTCGAGTTGTCGCGGCGGCCTGGGCTGCGATCGACAGGCTCGAGGTATTGGACGCGAAAAGCGTCTTCGCGGGAGACAGGGCGTCAAGCGCGCTCCAGAGCGCCTTTTTTTCGGCCAGGTCTTCGACGATCGCCTCGATCACCAGGTCCGCCCCAGCGGGCGAGCCAAGGTCGGTCACGAAGCTCATTCTGCCTAACGCCGCATCGCGACCCTCGGCAGTCAGCTTTCCCTTCTCCACCGCCCTGTCGAGGGAGCGCCGGACCGCGGCATGTGCCCGCTCACACTGTAAGTTCCCGATCTCTCGGCACACGGTCGAGTAGCCGCCAACTGCTGCAACCTGCACGATGCCGCTTCCCATCAGCCCGCCGCCAATCACGCCGACACGTCGAATCTCGCTCATCTTTCAAACGTGCGTTCGGGACGCAGCCTGTAAAAGGGGGCGCGCGAGATGGGACGGCGTTACTTGCGCGGTGGAACCAGCAGATCAAGAAGCGAGGCAGACTTCGGCTTGATGTCGTTGTGCTCGACGCGGTCGAGGATCTGCTCCAATGCGAGCTGCGCGCGTGCCACCTTGCCCCGCTGAGCGGCTGCGATCGCGCTTGCCACGACAGCTCCAACCGTCGACAGAATCCCGCCTCCTGCCAAGCCAATTGGGACGGATGCCCCAGGGACCGCCACAGTGAACGCGACCAGCCCGCCACCGACGAGCAAGAGCGCCCCTCCGGCCACTCCACTCCAACCCAAGCTCCGCGACCGGCCCTGTGTGAGATCGGCATCCAAGCGCACCATCGTGCGTGCGGCATCTATCGCCACCGCTGTCGCTCCCACCTCGCCGGCAGAGGTGAGCGCATAGGCACGTCCGCCGAAGTTGAGGCCGGACTGGAGGCTGGCGAGAAAGTCACGCCGCGCTTCCCACGTTAGTCGGTCCGTGAAACGCCGGCGCGGGCGCAGCCCTTCTTCGCGCTGCATCCATTCGTCGAGCGACGCAAGGACCTGCGCGGGAGTTCCCCGCACCACACGCGACGCGGTCGCCATCGAGGCGCCAAACCAGGACCCGATGACACCGCGTTCCTCGGGAACTGCCACCCGGGTGCGTTCCTCAGCCACGGCCCGCCGGATGTAATCGGCCGTGATGCCGACCTCCCCGCCGAGCGCCTCGAGCTCAGGCTCGGTCATCCCCTCCGATGGTTCCGCTGTGCCGGCCTGCAGCTCGGCGGCGCGCGCCAGCACCCGTTCGAGCGCGGCGCGGTCCAGTGGTTGCGCCGAGCGGGGAACGGGAGCGTTTGAGTTGGGAGGCGGGTTTTCGGCCATTGGGTGAGTTTCAGATTCCGCCGAGAATGATATCTATCTGGCGAGCGACAGCGGCTCGCACCTGCTCTGGAAGCGGAAAGGTACGTTCGAACGCCGCCGACGGATCAGTCTCGCCCACGCGAGCTCGCGCGACCCCGAGATAGTAGCGCTGATATCCGGTCACCAATTCCGGGGCAATGCGCTGCAGAATGATCGCGCCGCCACGAACCGCGGCCAGACTCGCATATCGGTCGCTCGTCCCATCGCGCTGCTCAGCGGGCGTTGTCTGGTCGTGCACCGCCGTTGTCGCGGGCGGTCCGGCGATCTCATGGAGAAAGACGTACAGGGGCTCGTGGGCCTGGGCTTCGCTTTCCGGATATGGGACGGCGATGAAGTTCTCCCGCCGTCCGGTCGTGACGGTGCGTCCTTCACCACCTAACGTGAGCGACAGCACCACCTCGCCGTCGTCCTGCTGTGCGTTGGTGAAGAATGGCCGGAGCTGGGCGCGGTACTTGTCCCGCCACATCTGCTCAAACGCGCTGCGCGCTCCCTCGCGGACTCGTGTCTCAGCCAACCAGTACTCCCGGTAGAAGCGAGCCCGTTCATCATCCAGCGCCTGTACGAACGATCGCGCCCACTCTCGGTCACTACGCTGCGGGAAGCTCGCCTCAAAGGTCGCGATCACGTTTGCCGCTGCCTGGTCCCGCCCGTAACGCGGGTTCCCGTTCGCTCTCAGAAAGAGATCGAAGCCCTGGCGCAGATCCTCCCACGTATCGAAGTAGAGCGGGATGAACTGCGCGGAAATCAGGCGGGGATTGGCCGCCAGATACGATGCCAACCGGTCGTGTGACGCATCCAACGCCGTCGTCAGGGA
>JBBREQ010000186.1:0-2079 GCA_038202795.1 Coriobacteriia bacterium
CGGCGTACATGATGATCGCGTACACGAACCACAGGAGCCCGAGCGGGAGCCCGAGCATCAGATACAGGATCTCGCGCCACGTCTGGGCACTCCAGGTGACGGCGACATAGCGACGAAGTGATGTCATACCGCCATCGTGCCCTCAATCCGTCCGCCGGCACCACACCCGACCGCCCGATTCTGGGTTCCCCCACGCGGGTGAGCGCACCGGCCGGCCCCCCGAAAGAGCCACACACAAACCCCCCACCAGCGAGCGGCAAACCCCTCCTCTGCGTGCAGACGGCATCGTGGGGCGCTCCGTAGCGTCGCTGATGTCCGTGTGGCCTCACACGACAGCAGGCATGACCACAGGGAGAACACCATGAAGATCGGCTTCACTGGCCGGGTCGCGACGGCATCGGCCGCGCGTCCGTGGCTCACCATCATCACCTGGGTGATCGGCCTGGCCGTAGCGATACTCGCCTCCGGCTCTATCGGCGACGCCCTGGTCCAAGAGGACAGGGCGCTCGTCGCTACCGAGTCCGGCACGGCCGATGACATCAACAAGGCCGTACGCGGAGGAGACGACGTCCCTGAGGTCGAGACCATCATCGTCACGTCCGACACGTACACCTTCGCAGACGCAAGCTTTCAGCAAGTGATCGAGGACACCAGGGTCGCGTTTGCCCGTTTGGACGGCGTTTCGAACGTCGAGACCCCCACCGCAGCGAACCCGTCTCGCGTGTCTGCGGATCAGTCGACCGCGCTGTTGACCGCCACGCTGTCGCTCGACCACCCCGATGGGCTGGGCGCCGACCTCAACTCGACCGCCGCGGGCCTGCAACGCGAGGGCTTCGACGTGTACACGTATGGGATCGCGAGCGGATTCGCTGCCTACGAAAAGCTGGGGACCGAGGGTCTGGCCAAGGGAGAGCTCATCGGCCTGAGCGCGGCCATCGTCATCTTGCTCATCGTCTTCGGCGCTCTGGTGGCCTCGGGCCTGCCCTTGCTGGTGGCGCTCGTGTCGATCACCGCGGCCGTGGGAGCAACCGCCCTGGTCGGCCAGGTCTTCGATCTGTCCTTCTTCGTTCTCAACATGATCACGATGATGGGGCTGGCACTCGGCATCGACTACTCGTTGGTCATCGTCCAGCGATTCAGGGAAGAAATGGCCAACGGTCGCAGCGTTAGGGACGCGGTTGCCATCGCGGGAAACACCGCCAGCAGAGCAGTGCTCATTTCAGGCATCACCGTGCTGATCTCGTTGGCGGGTCTCCTGATCGTGCCCCTGTCGATCATGGTGAGCCTCGGGGCCGGCGCCGTGATCGTTGCCGTGTTCTCGGTGATGTCGGCACTGACGCTGCTGCCTGCCGTGTTGCAACTGCTCGGCACGCGAGTCAACAAGGGCAAGATCCCCATCTCGCACCCTAGCGCCGAACCGCGCGCCTGGTCCGCCCTCGCCAGAGGCGTCATGCGTCGTCCCGTCGTCGGCACGGTCGCGGGATTGGGCATTCTGCTGGCTCTCGGGGCGCCGGCGTTGTCGATGCGCCTCACCTTCCCTGGCACCGACGCCTTGCCGGATGACATGCCGTTCAAGCAGGCCACCCAGGTGCTCTCCGCCGACTTTGGCTACGGTCAGGCCTCGACGCTCGTGGTGGTCGAGAACGCGACCGGAGTCTCCGCCAAGGTCGAGGCGCTGGCCGCGCACATCGAGGCGTCGGGCGCCTTCGCAGAGACCACGCTCACATGGGAACAGGACGTCGCGTTCATCGAAACCAAGGACGTCTACGACGCTGCCGACATCAGGGCCGAAGACGCCATCAAGGAGTTGCGTTCAACGACGATCCCCGACTACCTGTCCAACACGAACGCTCGGGCCTACGTGACGGGCGACCAAGCCTCCTCCATCGATTTCACGAGCCTCAACACCGAGGCCGCGCCGCGGGTGGCGCTCATCGTGCTGGGCTCATCGCTGGTCATGCTGTTGGTGACCTTCAGGTCAGTCACGATCGCAGGCACGGCGCTCGCGCTCAACGTGCTCTCTACTGGCGCGGCATACGGCGTACTCGTGGCCGTCTTCCAGTACGGCTGGGGAGCGGA
>JBBREQ010000187.1:0-2057 GCA_038202795.1 Coriobacteriia bacterium
GCCGAACCGTCCATCTGCACCATGCCCTGGTTGAGTAGCGCGGTGAAGGGCTCGCCGAAGTCGATCATGCCCATGTCGCGCAGCGCCTTGGTGAAGAAGCGCGCGTACAGCAGGTGCAGGATCGCGTGCGTCACGCCGCCGACGTACTGGTCGATGGGCGCCCACTTCTTCGCCTGGGCTTCGTCGAACGGGCCGTCGGCCTTGTGCGGGCTCAGGAAGCGCAGGAAGTACCACGACGAGTCGACGAAGGTGTCCATCGTGTCGGTGTCGCGCAGGGCAGCCCCGCCACACGTCGGGCACGTCGTGTTGACCCAATCGGTGGCCGCCGCGAGAGGTGACTGCCCCTTGGGTTTGAGGTCAAGGCCCTCGGTGGGAGGCAGAGTGACGGGCAGCTGGTCGTCGGGGACTGGGACCTCTCCGCACGCGGGGCAGTGGATGATCGGGATGGGCGTTCCCCAGTAGCGCTGACGCGAGATGAGCCAGTCGCGCAAGCGGTAGTTGGTGGCCGGCTTGCCGGTGCCGTTGGCCGCGAGTTGCGCCGTGATCGCCTCAATCGCCTCTGCCTTGGCCAGGCCGTCGAGATCGCCGGAGTTGATCAGCACCCCGTCGCCGGTGGTAGCCACGCCCGACTCGACCGGGTCGGGAAGAACGTTGCCCTCGTCGTCGCGGCAATCCAAGACGACGCGCACGGTCAGCCCCATCGCGCGGGCGAAGTCGAGGTCGCGCTGGTCGTGCGCGGGAACTGCCATGATCGCGCCGTGGCCGTAGTCGGCAAGTACGTAGTCCGATGCCCAGATGGGCAGCCTCTCGCCGTTGACGGGGTTGATGGCGTTACGGCCAAGGAACACACCCGTCTTGGGCCTGTCGGTGCTGAGCCTCTCGATTTCCGTGTCGCCCTTGACCTTCTCGGCATAGGCGGCAAACTCGGCCTGAATTGCCTCGTCTGCGTCTGCGACGAGTTCGGCAGCCAGGTCGGAATCGACGGCGACCACCATGAACGTCGCACCAAAGAGCGTGTCCGGGCGCGTCGTGTAGATCGGGATGGGGTGCTCGCGGCCCTCGATCACGAACGTGACGTCGGCGCCACGTGAGCGGCCAATCCAGTTCTTCTGCATCGCGATGACCTTGGAGGGCCGGGTGTCGCGAAGGGTCTCGAGGCCGTCGAGCAGCTCGTCCGCGTAGTCGGTGACCTTGAAGTACCACTGCGTGAGCTTCTTCTTGGTGACGGGCGTGTCGCAACGCTCGCAAAGCCCGCCCACGACTTGCTCGTTCGCCAACACGGTCTGGTCAAAGGGGCACCAGTTGACCAGGCTCGGCTTGCGGTAAGCGAGGCCGCGACCGTACAGGCGCGTGAAGATCCACTGGTTCCAGCGGTAGTACTCGGGGCGGTGCGTCATGAGCACGCGGTCCCAGTCAAAGGAGCACGCGTAGCGCTCCATTGAGGTGCGCTGCTGGGCGATGTTCGCCTCTGTCCAGCCCGCGGGGTCGACGCCACGCTTGATGGCGGCGTTCTCGGCCGGAAGCCCGAAGGAGTCCCAGCCGATGGGGTGCAACACGTTGAAGCCGCGCATCGTCCAGTAGCGGGAGATCACGTCGCCGAGAGCGTACGCCTCCGCGTGACCCATGTGCAGGTCGCCCGAGGGATAGGGGAACATGTCGAGGACGTACTTGGTGGGCCTGGTGTCACCCTCGTTGCCCGCTCGGAACGGTTGCTTCTCCGTCCACACGGGAAGCCACCGCGCTTCAATGTCATGGAAGTCGTAGCGGGCATCGTCAAAGACTGCTTCAGGCGTGGTCACCTGAGGATTCTACCGAGCGAGCGTGGGCGGGGCCGACGCTCGATTACGGAATATTCCAGAGGACGGGTCCGTCGCGAAGGCACCACCCGGTCTTGTTGCGCCACACATGGCGCAACGCGAACCGCATAGGAACTACGAGCCCTTGGGTGGTTTGACAACGCCGTACAAGGTGTTCTCGCCACCCTACGTGTCAGGGTGAGTTGAGGCCAGTACCTCAGAGCAAGTTCACCATCGCGTAGGGCGAGAACCAGGAATGCC
>JBBREQ010000188.1:0-2006 GCA_038202795.1 Coriobacteriia bacterium
CCCGGCAGATCATGTGGAATGACAGAGGGCTCGGCCGCTTGAAGCGGCAGGGCCCTCTGTCGGGCGGTTGCTCGCTATGGGATGGTGTAGCCCGCGGCCCTGAACATCTCGTACCACTCGGCGCGCGTGAGAGGGATCTCGGATCCCTGCGCAGCGGCGGCCACGCGCTCGGGCGTGGTGGTGCCGATGACCACTTGCCACTGTGCGGGGTGGCGCGTAATCCATGCGGTAGCGATCGCGATCGCAGGCACGTCGTACGCGGCGGCCAATCGGTCGATCACGGCATTGAGCTCCGCGTATTCGGGGTTACCCAGGAACGGGCCAGTGAAGAACCCGGCTTGGAACGGCGACCACGCCTGCAGTGTGATGTCATTGAGGCGGCAATAGTCGACGATGCCGTTGTCACGCGAGATCGACTGGTCGAGTCCCGCCATGTTCATGGCCGTACCCTGCGCGATGATCGGCGAGTGGGTGACGGACAGTTGCACCTGGTTGGCGACGATCGGCTGCTTCACGTGCTTGCGAAGCAAGTCGATCTGGGCGGGCGTGTGGTTGGAGACGCCGAAGGCGCGCACCTTGCCCGCCGCGTGGAGCGAATCGAACGCGACCGCCACGTCCTCGGGCTCCACGAGGGCATCGGGCCTGTGCAGGAGGAATAGGTCCAAGTAGTCGGTGCCGAGCGCCTTGAGCGACGCGTCTACCGACGCCACAATGTGCTCGGACGAGAAGTCGAAGTACGGCCCGTCTGGGACGATGCCCGCCTTGGACTGGATGACCATGGACTCGCGCTGGGAGGACGTGAGCTGCATGGCCTCGGCGAAACGCACCTCGCAACCGTGCAGTTTCGCGCCGTATACGTCGGCGTGGTCCATGACCGTGATGCCCGCGTCGAGCGCGGTGCCCACCAGCGTGCGCACCTCATCGTCGGTCTTGTCCTGGATGCGCATGAGGCCGAGCACCACGTTGGATGCCGGGACGTCGATGCCTGGGATGTTGTAGGTCTTCACGAGATCTAGCCCTTCAGACTGCGCTGATTCAACACCCCGGACAGGAGTGCGACCTCATCGGCCGTGAGTTCAAGTTCGGAAGCCTGGGCCGAGTCGATGATCGACGCGGGCTTTGAGGCGCCGGGGATGGGGACGACGATGGGGGCCAGGGCCAGCTCCCACGCGAGGGTGACGCGCTGCGGGCTGACGCCGTTGGCATCGGCCACATCCTGGAAGGCCTTGTGGTTGTCACCCACCTTTGCCGCGCCGCCGATGCCGCCGAGGGGGCTCCACGGGAGGAAGGCGATGCCCATCTCGGCGCACAGCTCGAGCTCGGGGTACGAGGACACGAAAGCTGGCGAGAACTGGTTCTGGACGCTCACGAGGCGTCCGCCCAGCAGCTCGTTCGCAAGGCGGATCTGCTCGGGGTTCGCGTTGGAGATGCCCGCCATCTCGATGACGCCCTCGTCGAGAAGCTCAACGACCGCACCGATCGAGTCCGCGTAGGGAACCTTGGGGTCGGGACGGTGGAACTGGAAGAGGGCGATGGCCTCGACGCCGAGTCGCTTGGCCGATGCCTTGGCGGCCTCCTTGACATAGGCGGGGTCGCCATTCTGGGTCCAGCTGCCGTCGCCGGGGCGCAAGTGCCCTGCCTTGGTGGCGACCAGGATGCCGGACGTGTCGGATCCGTAAGCGCGCAACGCTTCGGCGATGAGCGACTCGTTGTGACCCACCTCGCCCGCGTCGCGGTGATAGCTGTCCGCGGTGTCGATGAAGGTCACGCCCGCGTCGAGCGCGGCGTGAATGGTCTTGACGGACTGTGCCCTGTCGGGACGGCCCTCGATCGACATGGGCATTCCGCCAAGGCCGATGGCCGAGACGGTGTGGGTTCCAATGGTGCGCTGGCGCACGGTGACCTCCAGTGTTTCGGGTGGGTTCCCTACCAGCATAGGAACCTGTAACTTAGAAGTCCAACGACTTTGCCTGATGGTTTTCACAACCAGGAGCGATTAATGGAAT
>JBBREQ010000189.1:0-2004 GCA_038202795.1 Coriobacteriia bacterium
ACGCTGTCCCCGTCTCGGAACTGATCTTCCTGAACAGGTCGTAGACCAGGTTCGTGTTGACGGTGTCTAGGTTTCCGGTGGGTTCGTCGGCAAGCAGGATCGCCGGGCGGTTCATGAGCGCACGGGCGATCGCGACACGCTGCTTCTGGCCTCCGGAGAGTTGGTTGGCGTTCTTGTCGGCGAGTCCGTCGAGGCCCAGAAGATCGAGTGCTTCCTCGGCACGTCTGCGCGTCTCTGTCGGTTCGAGTGTCCCGCCGATGAACGCCGGCATAGCCACGTTCTCGTAGACGCTGAACTCGGGCAGCAGGTAGTGGAACTGGAAGACGAAGCCGATCATCTCGTTGCGCAGTCGTGCCAGCGCCGGCTTGTCCAGCGTCGAGGAGTCCCTGCCGTGGTAGATCACCCGGCCGGCGGTGGGCGTGTCGAGCAGCCCCAGCATGTTGAGCAGCGTCGACTTGCCCGATCCGGACTGGCCGATGATGGCGGCGAACTCGCCTTCCTGTACCTCGAAGCTCACCCCGCGCAGCGCGTGGGTGGCGGCCTCGCCCTCGCCGTAGATCCGGTCCAATGCGTCTGCGACCAGCAGGGACTCAGCCATTCTGGATCACCTCGATCGGGTCGAGCTTGCTGGTTCGCCGGGTGGGGATGATGCTCGACGCCAGCGCGACACCGATGCCAATGGCCGCCGACCCGAGCACGAAGGCCGGCTGGGGCTCGATCGAAAACGATGCACCCGAAAACGAGAACCCGAACAGCAGGAAGTACGCGAGCGCCACGCCTGCCGTGGAGCCCACGCCGCCCAAGATGATCGCCTGCCACAAGAAGATGCGGCCCGAGCGGCCGTCAGAGAGCCCCATGGCCTTCAGGATGCCGATCTGCCGGGTCTTTTGCACCGCAGCAATCGCGAGCGTCGACGCGATGCCCAGCGCGATGGCTACAAGCACGAACGTCTGGATGATGTAGCTCGACGAGCCCTGGCTCTGTAGCGCGACCAGCAGGTCGGCGTTTTCGGCTTGCCACTCGTTCACATCGACGCCGGGCAGTTGGCGTCGCCAGTCCGCGGCGACCTCTGCCGAGGCGAACGGCTCGTTGAGCTGCGTCTGCACCGCCGAGTACTCGTCACCGCCCCAGCCCAGAAGCGACTGTACGACACTGCCGGCGACGAACGCTTGCCGCTCGTTGAACGCGGCCGAACCCAGGTCGAAGATGCCGCTCACGTTGAATGTCGCGCGCTTCCCGCCCTGCAGTGCCAAAGCGATCGAGTCGCCGGGAGCGATCGAGAACTTCTCGGCGAGCTCTTTGCCGATGAGGATGTCGCTTGAACTCAGCGTCGCCTCGCCGTCGATCACGCGCTCGGATACTCGGTAGATGCCGTCGAGTTCGCTCAGCTTTCCGCCGATGAGGTTGACGGGTGCGCTGTCCGAGCCCTCGGTGTAGAGCGATGTGGCGAAGCGAACCGGCGCGATGCTGCGGGATTTCACGCGCGAGTCGCTGGTGATGACCGTGCGCATCTTGTCGGTGTAGCGAACGGGATCGCCCTCCGTGCGCGCCTGAAGCGTGACCTGGGGAGCGGAGCCGATGGTCTGGTCCACCAGCGAGGTCTGCAGGCTGGTGATGAGCGAGCCGACGAAGATCTGGACCGCGATGCCTACGGCGATTCCACCGATGATGAGCGCGGATTGGCCGGGGGAGGAGCGCAGGAAGCGCCAAGCGATTCTGAGTGAGAGCACGGGGCGTCACCCCTCCGAAACAGGGAAGGGACACGAGCCCGACGGGTCGTCATCGAGCCCCAGCTCGTGCGGTATGAGCAGGTCTTCGGTCGGCCATCGGTGGTTACAGGTGAACGCCGGGCCGCCTACTCCCACGCGCACTCCGGGCAACGCGGCTTTCAGCTGCATGACGTAGGTGCGCAGAAGGATGAGGTTGTAGTTGGTAGCGGCCGAGACGACCACGAGGTCCGCTCCCAGGGCCCGGGCGGCCGCGACGAGCTCCGGCGCGGGCGTG
>JBBREQ010000190.1:0-2004 GCA_038202795.1 Coriobacteriia bacterium
TCACCGCGTTGCGCACCGCGCTCACCGACGATGCGGAGGTGATCCTGATCGATGGGAGCTCGCCCGATGGCTCGTATGCGATGGTCCGGGAGGAGTTCCCCTGGGTTCGCGCGCAGAGCTGTCCCAACCACGGTTTTGCGCACGCGGTGAACCGAGGGATCGAGGCGGCCACCGGGGAGCATGTGTTGCTGCTCAACTCGGATCTGTTCCTCACGCGGGAGGCGCTCGAGGCCATGCGGACGCATCTGGCATCCAACGAACGGGTGGGCGCGGTGGCCCCCGTGCTGGTGAACCTAGACGGTTCCACGCAGCGCCTGTTCGGCGCGTTCGGGATGGTCTACTGGCCGAACTGGCGGCCCGTCCGAGTCCCTGCCGCGGTGCCCCTCTTGAGCTTCGCCTGTCTGATGACGCGGCGAAGTGTGCTGCGTGACGTGGGCGCCTTCGACGAGAGCTTCTTCTTGTACAACGAGGAGTACGACTGGTGCGTTCGCGCTAGGCGTGCGGGCTATCGCCTGGAGATACTTCCCCAGACCGTGGTGCACGTGGGCGCGGGCAGCACGACGCCCAGTCCCGCGTTGTCGCTCGAGGCTCGGCGGGGCTTTCTCTACGTGGTGAAGAAGCACGCGCCGCCCCTGGTGGGACGCGCGCTCAGGCGGGCGATGCAGTTTCAAGGGTACTGCTACAAGCACATCGATCCTCGCGACGAGCACCGGCGCGTGTGGGCCATCCAGGAGTCGCTGATGGCGCGGAACGCCCTGATGGAGAGCCCGTTCCCGCTCTCGGGTCGTGGCGACGGCCCAGCACGGCCGCTGTGGTCTGCCCTCGGCAACCAAGCGGCGCACGGACCCCTCGCCGCGACGTGAGAAGGCCGTGGCCAACTTGAGCGCAGAGACCTCGGCGACCGCTCCGCAGCCGAGCCGTGTGAGTCGAGCCCACTGGCGTTGGGTCTTCCTCGCCGTCGGCATCGCGCTTCTCGCCTACGTCATCCACACCGTTGGTCCCGCCCGGATCCTCGCCACGTTGATTGGCGCGTCCGTCTTCATGCCGCTGATCATCGCGGGTGACCTGGGTTTCTTCATCTGCGAGACCTTTGCGTATCGCGCGGTGCTCGGGCCCAAGGTGGACAGCATTCCCCCCGGTTTCTTCGCGCGCACTGCACTCCTCTACTACTGCGTGATGGTCCTCGCGCCGCTCGGTAGGGTGGGCGCGGAGATCGCGCGCGCGGCGGCGCTATCGCCCCATGTTGGTGCGGGACTGGTGACGGCTGCGGCGACCAACATGCAGGGTGGGGTCCTCCTCGCCAATTGCTTCGTTTCGGTTCCCGCATTGATAGCGGTGACCCACGTGGTGGGGTTCGACCATCCACTCACCTGGCTCTTGACGGTCAACGCCGTGGGCACTGGCGTGTTGGGCCTCGTCACCCTGTTGGTCGTGCGCAGGTCGCGGGTCGGTGGGTGGTTGGGCCGCAGGATTCCCCGCTTGGCCGCCCTGGGCGCGGACTTGGATGCCTCCGCCGTGGTCGACCGAGGTCGCCTCGTGCGTTCGGTCGCCTTCTGCTTCGCGGCACGCGTCGCCCAGATAGCTCAGTACGCAGCGCTCTTGGCAGCGATCGGAGCGACGGTGACTCTGGGCGGAAGCTTGGTGGCCTTTGGCGTCCATTTGGCGGGGGCCGCCTTCGGCGATCTAGTTCCCAATCAGATAGGGATCATGGAAGGCGCCTATCAGATCTTCGCGGACGCGATCGGCATGGCCGATGATCCGGCTCGGGCGGTGAGCATCGCGCTTCTGAGCCGAGTCAGTCAGATCATCATCGCCAGCACGAGCATGTTCGTCATGACGTTCAGCAAAGCCGGGACTGCCCCGAGCACGACGCCGTGACCCTACCGCGCGTCGAGGGGCGACTGGACCGCGTCCTGACATCGATAGGCTCGATGTGTCATCGATACCCGTGGTGGATCGTCGCAATTGGGGCCCTCTCGCTGATCGTTTCGGGATTCTTCGCCA
>JBBREQ010000191.1:0-1993 GCA_038202795.1 Coriobacteriia bacterium
GGATGGGGCAGGATAGGGGCTATGGATAAGCAGCAGGAGTATGTGCTTCGCAGTGTCGAGGAGCGCGACATCCGCTTCATCCGCTTGTGGTTCACCGACGTGCTCGGGATCCTCAAGTCGGTGGCGATCGCGCCCGCGGAACTGGAAAACGCCTTCAGCGAGGGCATCGGCTTTGACGGCTCTGCCGTCGAGGGGCTGACCCGTGTGTACGAGGCTGACATGCTCGCCGTCCCTGACCCGACCACCTATCAGGTGTTGCCGTGGCGCGGCGACCGCCAAGGCGCGGCTCGCATGTTCTGCGACATCCATTTGCCCGATGGGGAGCCCGCCTTGTCTGACCCCCGTCAGGTGCTCAAGCGCACTCTCGACAAGGCGTCCGAGCAGGGCTTCACGTTCTACACGCATCCCGAGATCGAGTTCTACCTGTTCAAGCCGCTCAAGGAGGGGCAGTTGCCCCGCCCTGTCGATCAGGCGGGCTACTTCGACAACGTGCCTCGCGGCACCGCTCACGAGTTCAGGCGCACGGCGATCACGACGCTCGAGGAGATGGGGATCTCCGTCGAGTTCAGCCATCACGAGGCGGGTCCTGGCCAAAACGAGATCGACCTGCGTTACGCCGATGCCCTCACCACGGCCGACAACATCATGACCTTCCGGACGGCCATCAAGGAAGTAGCGCTCGAGCAGGGCCTCTACGCATCGTTTATGCCCAAGCCGCTTGCCACCGCGCCCGGTTCAGGAATGCACACTCACTTGAGCCTCTTCGAGGGCGACCGCAACGCCTTCCATGACCCTGCCGCCGAATTCGGGTTGTCGACAGTGGCTCGCCAATTCATGGCGGGGGTGTTGAAGCATGCGCCAGAGATCACCGCGGTCACCAACCAGCACGTGAACTCCTACAAACGGCTGTGGGGTGGTGCCGAGGCCCCGAGCTACGTGTGCTGGGGCTCAAACAACCGTTCCGCTTTGGTCAGGATCCCGATCCACAAGCCCTCAAAGGGCCAATCGACCAGGGTCGAATACCGCGCGATCGATTCGGCGGCCAACCCCTACCTGGCGTTTTCGGTGATTCTGGCCGCGGGACTTAAGGGCATCAAGGAGGGCTACGAACTCGCCGATGGCGCAGAGGACGATGTGTGGGAGTTGAGCGCGGCCGAGCGCAAGGCGATGGGATACGAGCCCTTGCCCTCATCCCTCGCCGAAGCGGTAGCGGTGATGGAGAAGTCCGAGCTCGTGGCGGAGACCTTGGGCGAGAATGTCTTCGACTTCTTCTTGCGCAACAAGCGCGAGGAGTGGATGGCGTATCGCTCCCAGGTGACACCCTTCGAGCTGGAGCGCTATCTCGGTGTTTTGTAAGCGCCCCTGGCGATGGGTGCCTGGGCGCTTAGGGTAGACGTGTGACAGGTCGAGAGCTCAGCCCCGCGGCGCAAATGAGGCGTGCGGGCGTGCACGATCCCGATCGGGCTCTCCGTCTTGTCGCCGATATCGAGTCGGTGGTGGGCGCGACAATTGACGATGTCCCCAAAGCCTTGTCCTACCTGGCAGACCCCGATGGAGGGCTACTCAACCTGTTGCGCTTGGCCGAATCGGCTCGCGACAAGGGCGTGCTTGAGCCCCTGGCGGCTCTGCGTGGAACGACGGCAGGGAACATGCTGGGAATGCTCCTTGGCGCGTCAAGCGCGCTCGGTGACTTCTTGGTGAGGCACCCCGATGTCGCTATTGACGCGTCCTCGTGGGGACACGACGTCCAGCCGGATGCGTCGGGAGCGCGAGCGACGCTGCTGATAGCCGTAGGCGCCGATCCCGAATCCACAGCACCCGTCGCAAGCATCACCGGCGCGGCGGGCGTCGACGCGATGAGGATTGCCTACCGGCGCGAACTCGCCCAGGTCGCGGCAATCGACGTCTCTTCCGGAAACCCCGTCGCGGTCGAGCCAGCGGTGAGCGCAGCGCTGGCCGACCTCGCGGGTGCCGCACTCGAGGCGGGACTCGC
>JBBREQ010000192.1:0-1975 GCA_038202795.1 Coriobacteriia bacterium
CTCACCTTCCCGCGCGTGATGGGGTTTCGCTTCTATCCGGTCTCGTTCTGGTACTGCTTCCACGCCGATGGCTCCCCGCGAGCCGTGCTCGCCGAGGTCCAGAACACGTACCGCGACCACCACAACTACCTCCTTCACAACAACGGCGCCGTCTTCGACTGGCACACGCGTCCCGAAGCCACCAAGGCGTTCTTCGTCTCCCCCTTCATCCAGCTCGAGAACGTGCGCTACCAGTTCCACTTCTCAGCCCCGGCCGATAAGCTCGCGGCGTCGATCTACGACATCGTCGACGGAGAGGGCCTGCTCACCGCAGCGATATCGCTCCACGCCGAACCGCTCACCGACTCCGCTCTGCGCTCCGCAGTGCTACGCATGGGCCCCATGTCCGCGCGGGCCCTGCTTCTGATCCACTGGCAAGCGGTCAAGCTGCTCGCCAAGGGTCTGAAGCTCGTCGATCACACCCCGCCCCCGACCGAGGGGACGTCGAAGTGACGCGTACCGTTCCCGAGACACTCGTCGAAGTCATGCTTTCGCGCGGACTGCGGGCCGGCTCGCTCACGCTGGTCGCCCGCGACGGGGCCGAGCGCCACTTCGAGGGTGCTGAGCCCGGTCCTCGCGCGGTGGTCGAACTCCAGACCCCGCGTGCGGCACGGCGGTCCATCGCCGGCGGCTCACTGGGACTCGCCGAGGCGTACATGGATGGCGAGTGGGACACTCCCGACTTGGACGCGGTCTTGGCTCTCGGCGTCGCGAACATGCCACCGGCCCCCACACGCACGACCCTGCTCACACCACTGGCGCGCGCGTGGCACCGCATGCGCGACAACGACCTCGACGGTAGCCGCAAGAACATCGCCCATCACTACGATCTGGGCAACGACTTCTACCGGCTGTGGTTGGATCCCACGATGACGTACTCATCGGCGCTCTTCTCGGCAGGCGACGAGGATCTGAGCGCCGCGCAGGTGCGCAAGTGGGATCGGTTGCTGGAGATGCTGCAGCCCAGCAGCAAAGACCGCTTGCTGGAGATCGGGTGCGGGTGGGGCGGCTTCGCGATTCACGCCGCACGGCAGGCCGGCTGCCGCATCACCGGACTCACACTCTCGACCGAGCAGCAGGCGTGGGCGGCGGCCGCCGTACAGGAGGCCGGTGTCGAGGATCTGGTCGAGATTCGACTGAAGGACTACCGCCAGGTTCCCGACGAGTTCACGGGAATCGCTTCGATCGAAATGTTCGAGGCGGTGGGTGAGAAGTGGTGGCCGGTGTTCTTCCGTCAGCTCAAGGAGCGGCTCCCGCGCGCGGGCGCCGCCGCATTGCAGGTCATCACCATCGAGGAGCCGCGCTTCGAGGACTATCGTCACCACCCGGACTTCATCCAGCGCTACATCTTCCCCGGCGGCATGCTGCCCAGCCCCGAGCGGTTCGCCGCTTCCGCTGGCGCCGAGGGCCTCGCCGCGAGCGAGCCCCACTTCTTTGGCGGGAGCTACGCGCACACCTTAGGCGAGTGGCGCACGCGTTTCGAGTCCGCGCTCCCTCAGGTCCGTGACCTGGGCTTCGACGAGCGGTTCATCAGGATGTGGCGCTACTACCTCGCCTACTGCAAGGCGGGCTTCTCGGAAGGCACGATCGACGTCATGCAGGTCCGCCTCGAGGGCTGAAGACGCATCGCCGAAAGATCCGCAGTTCCATGCGATTTCCACACGCTTGCCTCATACTGCCTCAGTACCATCAGGGGTGGGTCTCTCGCGTCAAGGATTGGGGGCACTGTGCGGCTTCACACACGCGCGCTGATCGTTTCACTGCTGTTGGGCGCTGCGCTTCTCCTCAGCGGATGCATCGATATCATCTATCAGGTCCAGGTGGACGAGGGTGGGTCGGGCGGCGTGCGTGTCATCGCGGCCTACGATCCCAAGCAGTTGCAGGCTCTGCAGCAGCCCAGCAAGGACCAGACGCAGACGACGCTGATCACCGATGA
>JBBREQ010000193.1:0-1954 GCA_038202795.1 Coriobacteriia bacterium
GCCCCGCTACCAAGCCGAACGCCGGGGGGCGGCACACAGCGTTCACCCTCCCCGCCGCCCAACACCCCAAGGTATCCGTTTCCCCAGCACTCGACCGCGCCGTCCAGAGGACGCACGGCGCAGATCAAGCCGTCAAACAGGCTTACATCTAGTGCATCAACTCTGAATGCCCGGTCATCGCTAACCGGACAGACCGCCCCGACGCGTGCAGAGGCAAGCGTGTCGCAGACCCACGCGCCGCTCACCCGGCCGCATACCGTCGCATCCGACATGCGCAGCTCAGTAGCACCACGTACGCCCGCGACTCGGTGAGTCGCCCCGATGTCGATGGCGACGTCCTCATTGCACCCTATCGGTGCAGTGCTGTTGCGTCCTCCCGTACAGTCGACATCTCCGTCCGCACGAGTGATGCACAGCCGCGAAGGCGATGCGTGTACGAGAACGGCCTCGCCCAACTCTGGCACTCGCCGCGGGACCCAGTATTCGGCTGCGCGTTCCCCGAAAGGCGCCGAGCGACCCCAGCACCACACCGACCGCTCATGGTCGGCGGCGCAGACGAACCCATGGCCAACGGCAACGGACATGAACCTGACGTTGGGAACGTGACCCACACGCGGGATGGCGCCGCAACCGAGAGCTAACAGCCCAACCGCTAAACTAGCGCGCATCGAGATCGTCTGGCGGCGCTCCTGGGGCCAGTCCTCCACCTCGGTCCGCGTCCGCGCCGAGCGGGGGGCGAGTGTACTCTCCGTGGGGATTCGACTCGGTGCCTTCACCTGCAGACGAGCCCGGATACGTCAAGCGATCGAGGAGGTGGTCCTCCGCGTCGATCGCGCGGTCGGCCCCAGACTGGGGCAGCGCAGGAATCGAGTGCGCAGGTCCGTGCAACGCGGGCAACCCAACGACGAACCGGTAGGCGTGGAGAAGAAGTTCGTGACCGGGCAGATAGGCCATATCTTCATCCGGATCGACGTACACGATGGAACCGCATGGCATTCCACCACTGTCCGCGGTCGCGCAGCCAACATCCGGGGAACTCGGATGTACAACGGTCTCCCCGCCCCATTCGTCTGATCTGCCAGGTGGATGCCGCAGTGCCAACTGCACCTGCAAGTAGCTATTCGCAAGCGCGTCATAGCGGCGGTGCATCCAGCTCTCTTCAGAGCCGCCAGCATCGCCCACGGTCAATCGATGCGTCTCCTCGTCGTAGCCGATGGAGCCCACCTCGCGCGCCGATTGCGCCTCCATTGCTCCAAGTTCCGCCTGCACCTCTCGGAGCCGCGTCTGCGCGGCAACGAGTGCGTCACCCTCGAGAACTGCGATTGTATCGTTGAGGCCTCGACGCTCAGCGACCAGCGGTGCCATTCGTCTGGCCCACGCTCGTTCGAGTCCGGCCGCGATCCCTGCCGCCACGGTGCGTCCATCCGCCGCGTTCAATATCTCTACGTACAGGCCCTGAGGATCACGCGCTTGAAGAACGCTTCCAGCGACGTAGTGGTACCCGTTGATCGCCTCGCCACCGCCGACTGCATGCGTCTGCAGCGGGTCCGGGCTCGCCCACCTGCCCAGGTGGCTCATCAAGTACCGCTGCCCGAAGTACGTCAGCCCGACTTCCTCATCGGCTTCCTTGCCGGTAAAACCCATCGGCTCCGCCGCGACGCGGTCGCCGTGGCTCGATGCGCGGTAGGTCTCTCTCCCGCCGTTCGCGTAGTAGCTGCCGGTCTCCATCAGCTCACCGCTCGCCAGGTCGAGCACGGCCGTCGTGCTCTGAATCAGATCGGTCAGACCGATGGTGATGCGCTGGTCTCGGTCGAGGCCCAGGCCGTCTCTGTCCGAGCGCCACACGATGCGGGCGCCGCCTACGACGTACTGGGTCTCGGTGTCTCCGGAGATCGCTTGGTAGGTGGGTCCCTCTTGCCCAAAGCCGACGACCAAGCCGCGTCGCTCGAAGTCC
>JBBREQ010000194.1:0-1900 GCA_038202795.1 Coriobacteriia bacterium
TGGCCGTCCTGGTTCTTGAGCGGGACGACGATCTCCTCGCCGACGCTGTACTCGGTGGTCCACGCCGTCTGAGCGTTCTCGACGCGCAGCGTCTGGTCCCTACAGATAAAGTGCCTGTGCTCGTTCTTGATCATCGAACCTGGCAACAGGTGCACCTCGGTGAGGACCTGGAAGCCGTTGCAGATGCCCAGCACCGGCATGCCGCCGTTCGCCGCATCGACGATCGAGTCCATGATCGGCGCAAAGCGCGCGATGGCGCCCGCACGCTGGTAGTCGCCGTAACTGAAGCCCCCAGGTAGCACCACCGCGTCGACGCCCCCCAGATCGGCATCCGCGTGAAACAGCGACACCGGATCGGCGCCAGCGAGACGCACGGCGCGCAAGGCGTCGCGGTCGTCGAGCGAGCCAGGAAAGGTGACGACGCCGATGCGTGCGGTCACGCCAGCAGGTCCTTCTGACCGTTGGGCGCCTCGGCCGACTTCGCGTGGCCGCAACCGCAGTTGCCGCCGCATTCCTTCTGCTTGACGGAGACGACGTCCTCGATCACGGGGTTGCTCAGCAGAGTCTCGGCCGCGTGACGCACCTTGGCGAGCACCTCGTCCGTAATCTCGCCGTGCACCTTAAGCTCGAAGCGCTTGCCCTGACGGACCTCGCGGAAGCCCTCGATGCCGAGGCGAGCAAGGGCCGCGCCGATGGCCTTGCCCTGGGGGTCGAGGATTTCGGGCTTGGGCATGACGTCAACAATGATTTTTGGCATGGCTGCAGTCTAGCGGCGCGCGAGGGTGCCAGATCGGGACTCAGCAGGCCCAGTTGTATTCGATCTCATGATGGGTGAGCCACGTGTTCAGGTCACCCGAGTCCGACTCCCAATATGCCAAGTCGTTGTCATAGATCACCAGGGTGCCGACGTCGTCGCCTGGCCCGGGAGCCACGACGGCACCTACCGGCCCCGCGAAGGCAGCCGTGTTCGCCGTATCGGCCGCGGCCAACGCAGATGGCGCCGCGCTCAACGGATCCGAGGGGAAGTCAGCTGCGTTGGCAGGCTCAAACGGAAACCACCGGCGGCCATCAAAGGTCAGCACCTCATTGCTACACGCGGGGTAGTAAGCCACGTCGGCGTACGCGCGGGCGGCCGCACTGGGCGTCCCGTAGTCGTAGGCCACACCCCACGCATGTGCGGTGAGCCCCGGGGCGGAGCAGGCCGCGAGCAGGAGCGCCGCTACCGCCACTGCAACTCCAACACCAGTCCGTACGCGCATCAGTCACATCCCTCGATCATCCGCGCGGCACCTTCGGCGGCCACCATTGCGAGAAGGCTCATAGAGTCTGGACGCAGGGTTTGGCTGTTTCGTTGGGACCGGCAAAGAAAGACCCCGCCCCCCGCGATGCGGGAGAACGGGGTGGTGTCTTGCAAATCTAGCGCGTGGCGCGCAGCTTGTCACGTCAAAGGCTTGCCTGTGGACAAACGCCTGAGGTTCACACTCACCAATCCATAGGCTTCGAGACCTCGCCGCACGGGTTCGGGAACTGGTGTCCCGTGAGGTCCGCCATCTCAAGTCGTCGCCACCAATGGCGTCCCACTCCGGCGCTACGATTTGCCTTGAGATGGAACGCCGTGGGACGGATGCTGGGATTGACGAGTCCTACAGGGACCAGGACGCGCGCCCGAGCGATGGGAAGTGCAAGGTCGCTGTCGTTGCTGAAGATCATCGCAGCATCCACGTTTCCGGAGAGGACATCAACGAGAAGGTGCGTGGCCACGTTCACATCTGAACCCTTCTCCTCAAAGGTCTTGAAGTCCCCCAACGCGTAGTCCGCGCCGTCGACGTGACGCTTGGGTCTCAAGCTCAGCCACGGCGGGATGAGACGCTGGGCGCCTACGGTCGACCAGGGAACCAAC
>JBBREQ010000195.1:0-1896 GCA_038202795.1 Coriobacteriia bacterium
TTCTTCGTGCGTCTGTCCCGCCGCCAGGCGCGGCACTTGAAAGGTCGCGAGGCCCTTGCCAACGGGGAGCTCAACCCTCACCGGCAGCAACGCTCTGGTGCCGGGGTTGGTGAGGCGCAACGCACCCACCGCGCGCTCTCCCACGACGACGCGGCTTCGGCTCAGGTCGAGGCTGGCATCGAAGCCCGTCCGGCCGACAAGAAACAGAAGGCTCATCGTGACGAGCACCGCGATGATGCTCGCTATTGTCGTGAGCTCCCACCACTGGTAGCGCCACCCCGAGATCGCGGCCGCGGCGCCAGCGAGCACAATGATCCAACCGAGCCCTGTCGCGACACGTCCGATCCGAACAACAACACCCGTGGCGGGGGCGAGCACAGGCGCGGCAACGGCCCTCCACCAGCGCACGGGGGCACGCGCGGAACCAAGTCGCGCGCGGTCGGAAAGGGTCGACATGGTCGCGTGCTAGACCCTGGTCTGAGGTGCGGCCACCTCGGCGAGCGTGCGCTCGATCACCTGCGGCGCGGTCGCACCCTCAAACTCGGCTTCGGCGTCTAGCACGATCCGGTGGGTCCAGACGTGGGGCGCGAGGATCTTGACGTCATCGGGTGTGATGTAGTGCCTGCCCGAGGCGGCCGCCCACACCTTGGCTGCGCGCACCATCGAAATCGCGCCGCGCGTTGACACTCCCAGCAGCGTCTCGGGCGCATTGCGGGTGTTCTCACACAGCGTCGCAATGTAATGCAAGACAGCGTCGTCCGTGTGAACGGTTGCGGCGAGATCCGTCATGTCGGCCACCGCGCCTGTCGTGATGACTGGCGAGATCGCGGTGGAACGGTCGCGCGTCGCGGCACCCCTGAGGAGCTGCACTGACTGCGCGATGTCGGGGTAGCCAATCGACGTCTTGAGCAAGAAGCGGTCGAGCTGCGCCTCGGGAAGCTTATAGGTACCGGCCTGCTCGATGGGGTTCTGCGTGGCGATCACGAGGAACGGCCGCCCCACGGAGTGCGTGGTCCTGTCGACGGTCACGCGTGACTCCTCCATGACCTCGAGCAGCGCCGACTGCGTCTTGGGGGATGCGCGGTTGATCTCGTCGGCCAGCACGATCGACGCAAAAATAGGCCCCTTGTGGAATTCGAAGTCGCGCACGCGTTCATCCCAGATCGAACTACCTGTGACATCGGATGGCAGCAGGTCGGGCGTGAACTGGAGCCGTGAGTGCGTGCCATCGATGGCAGCGCCCAGCGCCTTCGCGAGGACCGTCTTACCGGTGCCAGGCGCGTCCTCGAGCAGTACGTGACCCTCTGCAAACAGCGCCGTGAGGACCAACTTGATCACGTGGTCCTTACCCAGGATGGCCTGACCAATGGCGCCCTGAATGGTGCCGAACGTCGCCGCGAACCAGGTCGCCTGCTCGGGTGTCATCGTCACTATCTTTCCTCCTGTTGTCGCGTTACCACGTGAGCGTGTCGGAATCGAACGGAGCACCTGGGCCACCGGTCCACGATATGTACGCCTGATCGCCGGGGTACCCGAAGCGGCACAGAAGCTGCTGAGCCCCCGAAGACGAGGTCGCGTTCACCGTGTATGTGTAAGTGCCGATGTAGGTGTCGCCCCGGTTGGTCCTGCACCTCACCGTGTAGCTGCCGGTCTGAAACTCGGACCAGTTGACCACGAGGAAGTTTTGGCTTGCGTTTGGGGCTGGTGCGGCCGCACCCTTCGTCACCCACGACCGACGGGGATAAGACGCGCCCGATCCGGACGCCGTGCTAGGGCTCCCCGTGTCCTGGGCCCACACCCGCACCTCGATGTAGTTGGTCGCCCCTGGACCCGACGTCGCCAGGCCGAGGTTCGTACTCCCCGACGTGATCCCCACGTTGCTCCAGCCGGACCATG
>JBBREQ010000196.1:0-1859 GCA_038202795.1 Coriobacteriia bacterium
GCACGCCCGTCGGGGCGGGACTGGCCGCGCCCGCGTCCATCGTTGTGGGCAACGAGTGGGGCGCGGTGTGGCGCCTCGCGATGGTCGCGGCCTGGGCCGTCGTGCTTCACTTTGCGTGGCGCGACGCGGTCTCTCACGTCCTTGTTCACCCGACGGCACGCGGGGCAGGGGTGAGGCGAAAGCGCGACGCGATCCTCGCGTCGGGGCAACGCACGGGACGTCTCTGGTCCCTCATTCGCCCGGCCACGAGGGCCGTGCTCGTGCGGACGGCCCGATCGTGGCGCACTGATCCGAGGTACATCGCTCAACTCGTGGGCGCCGTCGTCCTTCCCGTCATGGTGGGCGGACTGGCACTGATCTTTGTCGGGGACACCCAGGTATGGATGGCCGCGCTGCCGGTAGCGCTTGGGGTCACCATCGGGTGGGGCCGCCACAATGATCTCGCCTACGACTCGAGCGGCTCGTGGATCGACATCGTCAGCGGAGTGCGTGGCGCTGACATCCTCGTAGGCAGGCTCCTGGCAGTGGTGCTCTGGGCTGGTCCCGCGGTGCTGGCGGCGAGTGCGGCCGCGGCAGGACTCGTCGGCAGGTGGGACGTGTTTCCGGCGGTGGCCGCGACGTCCCTCGGAACCCTCGGGGTGGCGCTTGGCGTCGCCTCGATCACGTCGGTGTTGATGCCGTATCGCGTTCCTGCTCCAGGCGAGAGTCCCTTTGGCGCGGATGCAGGCTCGATCGGCGCGAGCCTCGCGGGCCAGCTGGTGTCATCCGTTGGCACAGGCGTCGCTGTTCCCTTCATCGTGGCGCCGCTCGTGTGCGCCTTCGTGTGGGGAGGAGCGTGGTGGCCGCTGTCCATCGTGTGGGGCCCGCTCGCGGGTGCGGCGATTGCGTGGTGGGGAACGTCTCTTGGGGGCCGAGGGTATGACGCGCGATCAGGACGGCTCATCGGCTCGCTTGGCTAACCCCAAACCTGGCAACGGAGCGTTTACGATGGAGGCATGACGGTGACTCCAGATGCCCCGACCACCGGCGGCTCCTTGTCCACGGTGGAACGCACGAGCGAGCGCGAGCTCGTTGAGCCCGGCGACGGTGAGCGCTTCTCGCATTACGTGCGAAAAGAGAAGATCCTCGAGTCTGCGATGACGGGAGATCCCGTGATTGCACTGTGCGGCAAGGTGTGGCGGCCCAACAGGGACCCGCAGAAGTTTCCCGTGTGCCCCGCGTGCAAGGAGATCATCGACGGTAGGTTCGGCCCGGAAGGCGACGGAAGCGAGTAGTTCTTGCCGGCCGACACCCCCGGCGGCGATCGCCTCCTCTCACGCGTCGGGTCCGCACGGCCTTACCCTAAAGGCGTGTCGACCCAACCCCTCAGCGCCACCCAACCCCTCAGCGCCACCGACGTCGACGTCACCACCCGGACTGACGACGTGTGGGTCACTGTGGTGTGGAACGACCCCGTGAACCTCATGTCCTACGTGACACATGTCTTCCAGTCGTACTTTGGGTGGACGCGCTATGAGGCGGAGCGTCGCATGAGGGAGGTCCACGAACTGGGCAAGACGGTGGTCTCCGCGGGAGGGCGCGAAACCATGGAGGTCGACGTTCAGGCCATGCACTCGTACGGGCTGTGGGCCACCTTGACCAGGAGCGGTCAGTGAGAGGCTTCCAGGAATCGACCGATGGGGCCTCGTCGGTCGCGATCGCAGAGCTCGACAACGAAGAGCGCGCTGTCATCGCGAGGGTTGTTGCCGACGTCGGCCTGCTCCTCGGCGGGGAGCCCTTCGGAATGGACGTCGACGTTGCCGATGCCGACGAGGACCCCTTGTTTCGCCACCTGCGCGGCCTCGAAACAGCCCTCACGG
>JBBREQ010000197.1:0-1768 GCA_038202795.1 Coriobacteriia bacterium
ATCGACGTGGGAATCAACCGTACAGATGCCGGACTGGTGGGCGACGTGGACTTCGATGCCGTGCTGCCGGTTGCAGGCTACCTGACTCCCGTTCCCGGAGGGGTGGGACCGATGACCCGAGCGATGCTCGTCCACAACACCGCACGCGCTGCGGCGCGTGCCGCTGGAATCGAATGACGCCTGGACCTGACTGTGCGTGCTCGGCTTCGGCGCTGCCGGTGTTCGACCCCGCCGCGCTCGAGGAGGTCTTGCTCGCTCATCGTGAGCAGGAGGGCGCGCTGGTGCCCGTGCTTCAAGCAACGCAGGATGCCTATGGCTATCTGCCGCGTGAGGCTCTTGAGCGGATCGCCCAAGCACTACGGCTACCGCTTGCCGAGGTCTACGGAGTCGCGACGTTTTACGCCCAGTTCCACCTCAACCCCCGCGGTGCCCACATCGTACGCATCTGTCACGGAACCGCCTGCCACGTGCGAGGTGCTTCGGAGATCACCGACGCCATCGTGGGCGAGCTGGGGGTCGACGTGGGCGAGACCTCGGATGACCTGCAGTACACGCTTGAGTCCGTCGCCTGCGTGGGATGCTGCGGTCTCGCGCCCGTCGTGCTTATCGATGGGGAGACCTTCGGTGGACTCACGTCAGAGCGTGCGCGGCGCATCGCGGCCAAACTGCGCCGGGAGCAGACGCCGTGACGCCCGCAACCGCCCACACACCGGCGCTTACCACCATCCGCATCTGTACCGGCTCCGGGTGCGTCATGAACGGCTCTCTCGTGGCTGCCGAGCGGCTGGAATCCGCGCTCGCAGCTGCGGGGGCCACCGACCGTGTACGCGTGGTGCGGACCGGATGCCACGGCCTGTGCGAGCTCGGCCCCGTCACGGTGGTCGATCCCGGGGACGTCTTCTACCCCAAGCTGACCGAGGCCAAGGCGGCCAAGATCATCGACGCGCTCCTGGGCGATGGCGAGCCGGTGAGCGAATACCTCTACCGAGAATCGCCCACGAGCGAGCCGATCGTCCGCTACCAGGACGTGCCATTCAACCATATCCAGCACCGCATCGTCTTGCGCAACTGCGGCGTGATCGACCCCGAGAACATCGATGACGCACTGGAGCGGGGCGCCTACGAGGGTCTCCGGACTGTGCTCGAAACCCACTCTCGCGACGACCTGATCGAGGCCATGATCGCCTCGGGTCTGCGTGGCCGAGGCGGCGCGGGCTTCTCAACCGGCCAGAAATGGCGGTTCGCCCACGACGCGCCCGGCACCGAGAAATACGTTATCTGTAACGCGGACGAAGGTGATCCCGGCGCGTTCATGGACCGCTCGATCGCCGAGGGCGACCCGCACAGCGTGCTCGAGGGACTGGCCATCGCCGCCTATGCAGTGGGCGCGTCCCAGGGGTTCATCTACTGCCGCGCCGAGTACCCGCTTGCGGTCAAGAGGCTGCGCATGGCAATCCGCGATGCGAGTGAGCGCGGGTTTCTCGGCGAGCATGCCATGGGCGGCGACTTCGCACTGGAGCTCGAGGTGCGCGAAGGCGCGGGCGCGTTCGTCTGCGGCGAAGAGACTGCACTCATGGCCTCGATCGAGGGGCGCCGTGGCATGCCCCGCAGCCGCCCCCCCTTTCCCGCAGTCTCGGGCCTGTGGTCCAAACCAACGTGCATCAACAACGTCGAGACTCTGGCGAACGTCGCGTGGATCATACACAACGGCCCAGAGGCCTATGCGGCGCTGGGTTCGGGCGGCCTCGTCGTGGTCGACGAGCACACC
>JBBREQ010000198.1:0-1637 GCA_038202795.1 Coriobacteriia bacterium
TCCGGGCTGTCGGTTCCGCTCGCCTTTGGCCAGATTCACCCGCGAACCATCCTTGCGGCATCGGGCCGCGTCGGGGATGCCCAGATACAAGCGCAGGCGAGAAAGTTCGAGTCCGAACTCGCGTGGCGAGAGTTTCACGCTGACGTCCTGTTCCGCCACCCCACGGCTTTGCGGGAATCCCTGCGCCGCGTCGCGCCCGACGACTCATGGGAAACCGGCCCTGCTTCGGACCCCGCATTTATCGCGTGGCGCGACGGCCGCACAGGCTTCCCCCTGGTGGACGCGGGAATGAG
Source organism: Coriobacteriia bacterium (assembly GCA_038202795.1). Taxonomy (GTDB): domain Bacteria; phylum Actinomycetota; class Coriobacteriia; order Anaerosomatales; family PHET01; genus PHET01. The sequence continues at coordinate 294 of JBBREQ010000198.1, forward strand.
GGAACTGCAGGCGACCGGCACGATGCACAACAGGGTTCGCATGATCACGGCGAGCTTTCTGGTCAAGGACCTGCACGTGCCGTGGCAGCGCGGCGCCGCCTACTTCCGGCGTGCGCTCGTGGACTACGACCATGCCCAGAACCAGCTCAACTGGCAATGGGTCGCGGGCACCGGCCGCGACGCGGCCCCCTACTTCCGCGTGTTCAATCCCGATGCGCAGCTCGCCAAGTTCGACCCGAACCTCGCGTACGTGCGTCGGTGGGTCGCCGAGCTCGACACTCCCGCGTACCCGGAGCGCATGCTCGACCACAAGGTCGAGAGGGAACGCACCCTGGCAGACTTCAAGCGGGGAAAGCTCCCATGACCACGAAGTTGACGGGATCGTCACCGCGGCGGCGCGCGTCGATCTGCCTCTTCACCAAATCGGTGTAGCGGCGGTTGGTCAGGACCTCTACTCCAGCGACGTGAGGGGCGATCACGCACTGAGGCGCGGACCACAGCGGGTGACCCGTCGGAAGCGGCTCGGGATCGGTGACGTCAAGAGCGGCGAACAGCCTCTTGGCCCGCAGCTCCACGAGCAAGGCCTCGGTGTCGACCACCTTGCCGCAGCCCACGTTAATGAGCAGCGCCCCATCCGGCATCGCCGCCAAGAACTCCGCATCCACGAGCTTGTCCGTCTCCTCGCTGTGAGGAGTCACGACGATCACGATGTCGAAGTGGGGCAACAGCGCGGGCAGGTCCCCCACTGCATGCACCAGGGTCCCATCTGGCGCTGTGCGGGCGGACCTCGCCACCCCTTCGACGTGCACCTCGCTCGCGCGCAGCCGCACACCAATCGCCTCGCCGATGCTTCCGTACCCAACCACGAGCGCGCGGGAGTCGGCCAAGCTGCGCGTGTCGAACTTCGGCTCCCACGTCTCGCGCCTTTGGGCGTCGAAGAACTGAGGGAGAAGACGCCTGCTCACCAGCGCCAACGCCAAGGCCATCTCGGCCACCCTCGAATCGTGGACCCCCCTGGCATTGGCGAGCGAGACGCCCGCGGGCACGAACGGGAGCGCGTGCTCAAAGCCGGCCGAAGGAATCTGGATCACCTTGAGCCGCGGGCACTGGGCCAGGCGCCCGTACACGGAGCTCCCGCCCGAGTAGTGAGGGATGCACGCGATCGTGATCCGCTCGCGCTCCTCCTCGGGCGCGTCAGCCTCCACCGGATTCCACACGATGACGCGGGCGTCGTCGCCCAGCGGTCCAAGTGCGTCGGCAATGGCCTGTTCGGGCACGGAAACGGTGATCACTAGTTCAGTCTTTCACGGAGGTCCCGCATACTCGGCCTCCACGCACTGGGCG
>JBBREQ010000199.1:0-1634 GCA_038202795.1 Coriobacteriia bacterium
GGTGGAAGTCGCGCTTGCGTTTGTGAAGCGAAACGTGGCCCTGAGCTACCACGTTGCGGGAGCGAGGCGCACGGAGAGCTGGGAGTACCCGCTTGCGGCGGTGCGCGAGGCCGTGGTCAACGCGCTGGTGCATGCCGACTACTCCCAAACGGGTGCGCCGGTGCGCCTGTCGGTCTTTGACGATCGTCTCGAGGTAGAGAGCCCCGGACTGCTGCTGCCCGGTCTCACCATCCCCGACATCCTGGGAGGCACCTCGCGCGTGCGCAATCGCGTGATCGCGCGCGTATGCAGGGAGCTGGGCCTCAGTGAGCAGTGGGGACGCGGCCTCGGCCGCATGGTCGAAGCGTGCCGAGATGCCGGACTCCCCGATCCCGTATTCGAAGAGGTCGCCACCCGCTTCCAAGTGACGATCTTCGCCGAGCAAACCTCGTCGGCGCGTCTCGACGACGTGGAGTCCAAGATCACCACGGCTTTGAGCGCAAGCGAACACGGTCTGTCTACCGCTCAGGTTGCCGAGGTCCTCGATCGAACAACTCGCGCCACTCGGGTGCGGCTCAAGCGCCTGGTCGAGGCAGGGATCGTGGTCGAGGTTGGCTCGTCGCCCAACGACCCGCTCCGCCGCTACCTGCTCGCCGAGGAACGCGCGCGCTACGGTCGCTGAGGTGCGCGTCCCGGATACCGCGGGGCCTGGTGGGCCTGGCTGCCGCCGCGTTGTGCGCCTAGAACGGCAGCCAGGGGAGCTCGACCCCGAACGCCGAGGCGATGAATCGCACGCCGATGTAGACGAGGAACACGGCGAGCGTACCCATGATGATCCGGTAGACCCTCGGGGTGAGGAAGTCCTTGCCGCGCGACGCACCGGCGATCACGAGCGCGTACCACGACCAGTCCGCGAGCTGGTGTCCCAGGAAGAACGCCACCACACCCGCCGCTCCGATGGCGAGCCCGTCGCTCGCCAGCTTGACCCCGATCGTCGCCCACCACAGCGTCCAGTACGGGTTGGAAAGCGACACGATGGCGCCCTCCAGGATTGAACCGGTGTGCGATTGTCGTGGCTGCTCAGAGGGGTGCTCGGCCACCTCAAGGTCGCGAACGATCGTGCCGGTCCACACTCCCGAGAGCAGGCTGTATCCCATCCAGAGCAGCACAGCTCCGCCTGCCAGCGACATGACTACGGTGACGGTAGGCAGTTGCAAGAACCGCTGGAGCCCGAAAGCGAAACCCACCAGCAGTGCCGCTTCGAGCAGAGCGTGTCCCACCAGCATCAGCGCCGCCGAGAGCCAGCCCCGTTGCACTGTGCGCGCGATAGTGACCGTCAGGTAGGGGCCGGGTGACATCGCTCCCGACAGCCCCACGACGAACGCGGCAACGCCCAAAGATAGGGCTGCCTGCAGGTCTTCCGGACTCATGACGCGTTTGATTTCCGGGCGATGAGCCGGTGGTAGTGCGCGAGGACAACATCGGCTGTGTTCTCGAAACCGAAGCCCAACGCAGCGTTTCGCGCACTGTGCGCCATCGCGAAGCGGCCCGAGTCGTCGGACGCGAGCGCACTCATCCGCTGGGCCAGAGCACCCTCGGACGCGGCGGGAGCAAGGAGCCCGTTGATGCCGTCTTGTACAGTATCGGCGATGCCC
>JBBREQ010000200.1:0-1584 GCA_038202795.1 Coriobacteriia bacterium
CACGCGCGCTTCAAGCAGACCGACGCCAACGTCGGCTCGTTCGACGCTGGCTACGGCTCGACGCTGCTGGCCCGCCAGGTGGGTGACAAGCGCGCCAGGGAGATCTTCTTCCTCGCCAGGGAATACTCGGCCGACGACGCCGAGCGTTGGGGCGTCGTCAATGAGGCCGTGCCCCACGCGGAACTCGAGGCGCGGGCCCTGGAGTACGCGCGCATCGTCGCCACCAAGTCGCCGCAGGCGATCAGGATGCTCAAGTTCGCGTTCAACCTCGCCGACGACGGCCTGGCCGGCCAACAGGTGTTCGCGGGAGAGGCCACGCGCATGGCCTACATGACGGACGAGGCTCAAGAGGGGCGCGACGCGTTCCTTGAGCGCAGGGACCCCGACTGGCGCGACTTTCCGTACGCGTTTTAGGTACTGCGCTTTCTAGGTACTGCGCTTTCTAGGTACAGCGCGGGCAAGGCCTAAGAGAAGTCGGCGCTGCCCACCGCGATACCGGCATTCGGAATCAGCTCGATCCACGTCTTACCTGGTGCCAGCGTCACCGGCGTGCCGTCCTCGGTGGTGATGACGTAGGGCGAGGTGCGATCGGCCTTGCTCCAGAGGATGGGGATGTACTTTCCTCCGGTCGCGATGAAGCCGGGGCTATTGCTCACGATCATTTGTGACACAGGCAGGTCGTGGCTCATGGTGATCTTCACGAACATCACGATGACGTTGGTGGCGGACAGTCGCACGCCATCGACGCTGTTGTCGGCTTCGCCGAACTCGCTTCGCAGCCACGTGGTCGAGGCCTCATCCCAATCCCAGCTCGGCTCTCCGTAGCGAGACAACTTGAGCGCGATGTGGGTGGCGGGTGTTCCCGTGGCGGCCGCGGTCGCGAGCGACGATGGATAGGCAAACGAGAACTGCGGTGCTGGCGCCACAAGGCCGACTGACTGCGTCAGAATGTCGGCGATCTTGACGTGCAGGTTGTACGGCGCTGGCCTGTCCTTGGTCCGGAAGAAGCCGGCCGATCCCAGGTCCTGAGCGATTAGCTTTTGCCCCGTGCTCTTGCCGTAGTCGATGACATATTTGTTGGCACCGGAGAACACCAGCGGCCCGCCAAACGAGCCAATGATGTTCGGGTCCATCTCGCGCATCGAACGGACGGGGCCCACCTCGTCGGGGTAGCTCGACTGGAAGACACCGATGAGGCGCGGGATTCCCGCCTCGACATACTCCTCGACAACGAGGTCGGCGTATTCGAGGTTCTTGTGCGGCCGCGAGTGCCCACCGGGGTCATTGGGAATCTTGATCGAGATGGCCGGCTGCACCAGCTGATCCGCGGTCGCGGCGCTAGCGTCCATGCCTGTCAGCGGGAAGATGACGGTAGGGATCGGGTCTACGGGAGGCTCGGCCGCCGGTGACCTGGTCACCACCGGGTCGGGGGTGAGCGTCACCGCCGCCGGAGTGATCTGTTCCGGCGCGCACGCCGTCGCCACCAATACGGCCACGGCTACGGCGACCGCCCCCACTCGTCCACGCATAGGGGAAGTGTAAGCGGCACTTAGGGTGGAACCATGGAATTCGCGCGCCTTATTG
>JBBREQ010000201.1:0-1506 GCA_038202795.1 Coriobacteriia bacterium
CTACGGCCCCACCCACAACCCGTGGGACCTGGACCGCATCCCTGGTGGCTCGGGTGGAGGCTCCGCGGCCTCGATCGCCGCCTTCGAGGCTCCGCTCGCGATCGGCTCCGACACCGGAGGTTCGATTCGCCAGCCCGCCGCCGTCACCGGCACCGTGGGAGTGAAGCCCACCTACGGCGGCGTCAGCCGCTACGGAGCGATAGCCCTCGCATCGTCGCTCGACCAGTTGGGCCCTTGCGCCCGAACAGTTGAGGACGCCGCGGCGCTTCACGAGGTCATGGGCGGCCACGACCCGATGGACTCCACCAGCCTCGACGAACCGGTGCCATCCTGCCTGGCCGCCGCCCGCGATGGGCGCGACAACGGGTTGGCAGGCGTACGCGTCGGCGTAGTGAAGGAGCTTGGAGGCGAGGGCTACCAGGCCGGAGTCAGCCAGCGATTCGAGGAGTCGCTTGACCACCTCCGCGCCTTGGGCGCCACAGTGGTCGAGGTCAGCTGCCCGTCGTTCAAGTACGCGCTGGCCGCGTACTACCTGATCCTTCCCGCCGAGGCGTCGAGCAACCTGGCCAAGTTCGATTCGGTGCGATTCGGCAAGCGGGTCGAAAAGGACACTATCGAGAAGACCATGCTCGCCACGCGGGCCGAGGGCTTTGGTGACGAGGTCAAGAGGCGCATCATCCTTGGTACGTATGCCCTGTCCGCCGGCTACTACGACGCGTACTACGGCTCGGCTCAGAAGGTGCGCACGCTCATCCAGCGTGACTTTGCTGCCGCATTTGAGGTGGCCGACGTGCTCGTGTCGCCCACAGCTCCCACGACGCCGTTCAAGCTCGGCGAAAAGTTGGACGACCCGCTGTCGATGTACCTGCAGGACGTGGCGACCATCCCCGTGAACCTTGCGGGAGTACCCGCAATGTCGCTGCCGTCAGGCACCGCGCCGGAGGACGGCCTGCCCGTCGGCATCCAAATCATCGCTCCTGCGCACGAGGACGCCCGCCTGTACCGCGTGGGCGCGGCGCTCGAAAAGGCGCTGGCCGCCCTATGGGGAGGTCCCCTGACCTCGCTGGCCCCGGAACTGGAGGTGACACGATGAGTGCAGCAACGCACCTTGTCGGCTACGACGACGCGATGGAGCACTTCGACCCGGTCTTCGGCATCGAGGTCCACGTCGAGCTCAACACCAAGACCAAGATGTTCTGCGGCTGCCAGAATACGTTCGGCTCCGAGCCCAACACTCAGGTGTGCCCCGTTTGCCTCGGTCTACCAGGGTCGATGCCAGTCACCAACGAGAAGGCCGTCGAGTCTGCCATCCGCTTGGGGCTGTCGCTCGGCTGCTCGATTCGCGAGTCGAGCCGCTTTGCGCGTAAGAACTACTTTTACCCCGACCTGGCGAAGGACTACCAGATCAGCCAGTACGACGAGCCGACGTCGTATGAGGGCTCTCTCGACGTCGTGCTCGACGACGGCACCGTGGTCGCGATCGGCATCGAGCGCGCGCACATGGAA
>JBBREQ010000202.1:0-1505 GCA_038202795.1 Coriobacteriia bacterium
AGGTTGAGGTTTCCCGCTCGCAGGAACACGCGCTGTGCGGTGTCGACACGTGACGTGTCAGAGTGCGCCTCTTCAGTCTCCATCGCCATAACCCTGGCATCAAGGAACGCATCCAGGTAGGCGGTCTCATCCCCGCCCTCACTTGGCGGGTCCGCGACCGCGAGCGCCGAAGCCCGAATGCCTCCAAAGCTCACAGGGGAATCTCCCGGACCGTGCATGACGATCGCGTCGTAGTAGGCGAATTGCCCGAGGGCGTGCAGGCCGTCCGCCTTCGCTTGGGCCACAGCCGGATCGAAGTAGACGGTGTCTCGCTCGGTGTCTTGAGCCGCTTGGAACACGGGGTCAGCCGCGGCCTCGCGCCACGCATCCATGAAACCGGGGTCCAGCCCCTGGTGCGAATCGGTGCCGTCGACGGCCTCAAGAGCAGGCAGGTAGGAGGAGAGCGGGTTGGAAGGCTCGGTCATCGTGTACGCGCGCACGAGCTCGAGCATGTCGCTCGTGCCCGAACAGAATCCGATGATTCCCGCGGTGTATCCGCGACCGTCGCCGATGTCTTCGATGTACGCATACTGCGCCTTCCAGTCGAGTGACGAGTTCTCGGCGCTCGAGACGAGTTGCATGGCGATGTCCTTCTTCGCAGGCTCATCCAACCCGACCGTCACTCGGTTGCTAGAGCACCCCGTGAGTGTCAGCAGCAGGGCAAGGGCCGCCGCGCCGAGCCCCAACCCGCTACGCGAGCGCATTGTGCGCCCGATCCACTGCGGCGGCCGTGGCCCCTACGGCCTCGAGCGCGAGCATGCCTGCTCCAAGAATGGGTGGGGAGTCGACGATGACAGTAGTGGCGTGGGGTGCGAGTTGCACCAGGCGCGCGTCGATGTGAGACAGCAGACGCGGATCCCTTCCCCTGATCACACCCCCGCCGAGTACGACGGGCGTCGAGGTGTCGAGTAGGTCAAGCCGCTTGAGACAAGAACCCGCCATGAGGGCGATCTCCTCTGCAAGAAGGTCGACGAGCGAACCTGCAACGATGTCGCCCGCGGCCGCGTGTTCGAACACGAGCGGGCTCAGCGCTCCGAGCTGCATGGCGTCGAGGGTTCCCAGGTGCAGTGCCTCGCTGATCGCCCCGATGGATGAGTAGCCAAGGGCTTGGGTGGTCGCGGCGGTCAGGGTGGTAGACGGACCACGCTGATCCTCATCACGGGCGGCGTGCCAGATCACCTCCTCGCCAAGTCCGAGTGCCCCACCCCAGTCGCCCGTGATCCGACCCAGGGCGGCAAAGCGAGCCGTGTGCCCGTCCGCCCGGATGCCGAGCGCGTTGATGCCGGTGCCACACACGACCGCGGCCGCGTCCGGAGAGGAGGTTCCGGCCCGCAAGAGCGCAAAGAGGTCGTTGTCCACGGCCAACCCCGCGCCCGCCCACGCGTGCGCGCCGACGGCGGCGCGAAATTCGCGGATCTCTTGCTGCAGGTCGAGTCCGGACAGGTAGATGGCGGTGTGCACAGGCG
>JBBREQ010000203.1:0-1504 GCA_038202795.1 Coriobacteriia bacterium
GTGATCATGGGTGTGGTCTACCTTCTCCAGCCTCGTGCCGACCGGACTCCTCGGTAGCGCACAAGCACCGCGCGTTGGCCGCGTACCGGGACGCGAAAAGGGGCCGAGCGACTCAGCGCCCAGCCCCTTTCGCGGTCAGAAGTCGTTGTCAGGCGGTTACTTGCGGTTCGCCTTGTAGTACGCGATGAGCGCCTGGGTGGAGGCGTCCTGCGCGGCGAGTGCTGCATCGTCGCCCTCGACGGCGGGTGCGATCTGCAGCGCGAGCTGCTTGCCAAGCTCGACGCCCCACTGGTCAAAGCTGTTGATGCCCCAGATGACACCCTGCGTGAAGGTGATGTGTTCGTACAGGCCGATGAGCTGGCCGACCACGGCCGGCGTCAAAGAGGGCGCGAAGATCGACGTGGTGGGCTTGTTGCCCGCGAACGTGCGGGCGGCCACCAGGGCGCCTTCCGTGCCTTCCGCGCGCACCTCATCGGCGGTCTTGCCGAAAGCGAGCGCCTTGGTCTGCGCCAAGAAGTTGGCAAGGAACAGCGCGTGGACGTCCTGACCGTCGTCGGCCAACGGGTAGGCGGGGTTGACCACGGCGATGAAGTCCGCCGGGATCAGGCGCGTGCCCTGGTGAATGAGCTGGTAGAAGGCGTGCTGACCGTTGGTGCCTGGCTCGCCCCAGAAGATCTCGCCGGTGTCCGAGGTGACGGGAGTGCCGTCCCAGCGCACCGACTTGCCGTTCGACTCCATCGTGAGCTGCTGCAGGTACGCGGCAAAGCGGCTCAGTTGCTGGGCGTACGGGAGCACGGCGTGTGACTGTGAGTCCAGGAAGTTGACGTACCAAACGTTGAGCAGGCCCATGAGGACGGGCACGTTCTGAGCGAACGGGGTGTTCGCCACGTGCTCGTCGACGGTGTGGAAGCCCGCGAGTAGCTCCTTGAACACGTCAGGGCCCAGCGCGATCGACAGCGACAGGCCGATGGCCGAATCCACCGAGTAGCGTCCGCCCACCCAGTCCCAGAAGCCGAACGCGTTGACGGGGTCGATGCCAAACGCTGCGACCTTGTCGAGCGCGGTCGAGACGGCCACAAAGTGGTGCGCCACGGCGTCGGTCTTGGAGGCCTCGTCGCCGGAGATGGCGCCGGCCTCGGTGAGCGCGGCCCACATCCAGTCGCGCGCCAGGCGGGCGTTGGTGAGGGTCTCGAGCGTGGTGAACGTCTTGGACGCGACGATGAACAGCGTGGTCTCGGGGTCGAGTCCTTGCGTCTTCTGCGCGATGTCAGTGGGGTCGATGTTGGACACAAAACGCGCGGTGATGCCGGCGTTGGCATAGGGCTTGAGTGCCTCGTAGACCATCACGGGGCCCAGGTCGGAGCCGCCGATGCCGATGTTGACGATCGTTTCTACGCGCTTTCCGGTCACGCCCTTCCAGTCGCCGGAGCGGACGCGCTCGGCGAAGGCCGATACCTCGGCGAGAACAGCCTGAACGTCGGCGTCGATGTCCTGGCCGTCGACC